>NZ_JBIWJF010000052.1:0-30855 GCF_044764985.1 Kitasatospora sp. NPDC093550 | reverse complement strand
TGCAGGGGGGACCCTGTGGGAGAGTAGGACGCCGCCGAACAATCATTCACGAAGAACCCCCATCCGGTCACCGGATGGGGGTTCTTCGCATTTCCAGATCAACCCAACCCACTGGGGCTGGTGTTGCTCCGACCACCAGCAGGTGGTGCTAGGTCCACCCCGGATTTGGGGTGCCATGGCCAGTGTGGGTGGCGGACGCGTCGTGAACACTGATGGAGAACGATCGGTACCGGCATCAGGAGCTCCCCGTGACAACAGCGAGTCGCACGAACGGCACGTCCGTACGTGCTCAGGCCCAGGCGGCCTTCGTGGCCGGCGGCGAGGGCCTGGGGCGGTTGGCCGTGGTGGGGTTGACCGCGGTGCCGGGCACGGTGCTGCCGCTGGGGGCCGCGATCGTCTCGGGAGCGGTGACCTCCCAGTTCCTGGAGGCCTACGACCTGCAGGTGTACTTCGCCCTCGTGGTGGCCATGGCCGCTGGCCTGATGGTTGCCGCCGCCAATGTCCGGCACACCGCGCAGCGCACGCGGGGGCAGCTGGACCGTTGGTTCGGGATCCGGCTGCCGGCGGTGTACGGACCGCGGCCGGGGCTGGAGTTGGACAACCGCGGGCACTGGTGGACGGGGTACTCCTACCACCGCTCCCGGACGGTGGCGAAGTACGCGCAGCTGGTCCACTGGGGTCTGCGGGACCGGACCACCCGGGCCGAGCTCGCGTGGCTGCTGGTGAACCCGTTCCTGGTGCTGGCCCTGGCCTTCCCGGTGGGAGCCCTGCTGGTGCTGGGTGTCGCCTCCGCCCTGACGGGGCCGGTACTCGACGCCGGGTTCGGCCCGCTGAGCGGGCACAGGGAGTCGGTCCTGCTGGGCATCGCGCTCGGGGTCGCCCTGGCCGCCGTCGGGATACTCGTGGCACCGTTCGCGGTGCGCGTGTACGCGGAGGTGGCCCGCCGGGTGCTGGACCAGGACGGTCGGGCCTCGCACGCCCAGCTGACCAGGCGGGTGGCCGAGTTGACCGAGACGCGGGCGGACGCGGCGGGCAGCCAGGCGGCCGAGCTGCGGCGGATCGAGCGGGACCTGCACGACGGCGCGCAGGCGCGGCTGGTCGCGATCGGGATGACGCTGGGCACCATCGAGCACCTGTTGGACACCGACCAGGCCGCCGCGCGGGAGCTCCTCGCGGAAGCCCGGCAGTCGTCCGCGCGGGCCCTGCAGGAGCTGCGGGACCTGGTCCGCGGCATCCACCCGCCGGTGCTCGCCGAGCGCGGACTGGGCGACGCCGTCCGCGCGCTGGCGCTGGACAACGCGCTGCCGACCGAGGTGTGCGTGAGCCTGCCGGACCGGCCGCCGGCCCCGGTGGAGGCGGCCGTGTACTTCAGCATCTGCGAGCTGCTCGCCAACGCGGCCAAGCACTCGGGGGCGGACCAGGTGTGGGTGGACATCCTGTACCGGGCCGGCTTCCTGCGGGTCACGGTGACGGACGACGGCGTGGGCGTGGCCGATCCCTCGCGGGGGACCGGCCTGCGCGGTATCGAGAAGCGATTGGGTACCTTCGACGGTGTCCTCGCCATCGACAGCACGTCGGGCGGTCCCACCACCATCACCTTGGAGTTGCCGTGCGAGTTGTCCTCGCCGAGGACCTCTACCTCCTTCGCGAAGGCCTGATCAGGCTGCTGGAGGCGCACGGTTTCACCGTCGTCGCCGCGGTGGAGACCGGGCCCGAGCTGCTGGAGGCGCTGCTGACCCACCGGCCGGACGTGGCCGTGGTCGACGTCCGGCTGCCGCCGACGCTCACCGACGAGGGTCTGCAGGCCGCTCTCAAGGCCCGCCGGGAGATCCAGGGCCTTCCCGTCCTGGTGCTGTCGCAGCACGTCCAGCAGCTGTACGCGCGGGAGTTGCTGGCCGATGGCACGGGTGGGATCGGTTATCTGCTGAAGGACCGGGTGTTCAACGCGGGGCAGTTCATCGACGCGGTCCGCCGGGTGGCGGCGGGCGGGACGGCGATGGACCCGGACGTGATCGCCAAGCTGATGCAGACCACCTCACGCCGGCCGGGGCCGCTGCTGCGGCTGTCCCCGCGCGAGCGCGAGGTGCTGGAACTGATGGCCGAGGGCTGTTCCAACTCGGCGATCGCCGCCCGTCTCTCGGTGAGCGACGGCGCGGTGGCCAAGCACATCGCCAACATCTTCACCAAGCTCGAACTCGCCCCGGCCGAGGACGCCAACCGCCGGGTGCTGGCGGTGCTGACCTACCTCAACGGCACGGCGGGGCAAGCTCGCTGACGGCCCGGCCGGTCCCGAGCGCCCGCTCGCCGCGCTCGGCACGGCTGACTGGGGCGCCCCGTGCCGTGACACCCCAGGCTGCGGGAACGCTTAAACAGGTGTACGAGTAAACTCCGGTGGGCCGAGCCCGGAGGTCGCTCGACGTCCGGCGGCCCGACAAGCGGGACCCGGCAGTCGAGGCAGCGTACGGCCGCAGCCGACATCCAGGGGTTGATAGACGTAATGGCACGCCCAACGCTCACCAAGGCCCATCGTGGCCTGCTCGGCCTGGTCGCGGCCGGCGCCTGCATCATCTCGGGCATCGGTTTCGCGGGCTCGTACAACGCGGTGCGCGAGCTGGCCCAGGAGAAAGGTTTCGGTGCCTTCTCCTACGCCTTCCCGATCGGCGTCGACGCGGGCATCGTCGTGCTCCTCGCGCTCGACCTGGTGCTGACCTGGCTGCGGATCCCCTTTCCGATGCTGCGGCAGACCGCCTGGCTGCTGACCGTCGCCACCATCGCCTTCAACGCCGCCGCCTCCTGGGGCGACCCGCTCGGCATGGGGATGCACGCCGTCATCCCGGTGCTGTTCGTCGTCGTGGTCGAGGCCTCCCGCCACGCGGTCGGCCGGATCGCGGCGATCACGGCGGACCGTCACATGGAATCGGTCCGGGTGATGCGCTGGCTCCTGTCGCCGGTGCCGACGTTCCGGCTCTGGCGGCGGATGAAGCTCTGGGAGCTCCGCTCCTACGACGAGGTCATCCGGCTGGAGCAGAACCGCCTGGTCTACCGGGCGCAGCTGCGCTTCCGCTACGGCCGGGGCTGGCGCCGCTCGGCACCGATCCAGGCGCTGCTGCCGCTCAAGCTGGCGAAGTTCGGCGTGCCGCTGGACCCGGCGTTGCTCGACCGCCTGGACGACGAGGGACGCGAGCGCGAAGCCAAGGAGGCCCTGGCGGGGCAGAAGTCGGGAGAGCTGGACCTCCAGGAGGGGCGCACCCCCGCGATCGCCCCGGCAGCGGCCGCGGTCCCGGCGGCCGCCGCGCAGCCCGGCCAGGCCGGCCCGCGGCAGGCTCCGCAGATCCAGCAGGCACCGCCGGCCCAGCAGATCCAGCCCCAGCAGGTCCTGCAGCCCCAGCCCCAGCCCCAGCCCCAGTCCCAGCCCGGAGCGGCGCAGGCCGATTCCGCCCCCGCCGTCGCGCCGCTGCCCGCCGAGGTGGCCGCGCCCATGCTGGCGAAGTTGGCGGCCGTCCGGCTGCGCGCCGCCCACGAGCCGGAGGAGGTGGCGGCCGCCGTTCCGCAGCCGCCCCGGGAGGAGCTGAACGTGTGGACCGAACGCCCGGTCCGCACCACCGGCCACCCGGCCGACGCCGCCCCCGCCGGGCGGGTGCCCGGCCAGGCCTCGCCCTGGTTCAAGCCCCCGCGCCCGCTCGCCGACGAGCCCGCCGGTGCCCCCGCCCCCGTTGCCGCCGCCGGCCAGGCCCCCGTGTCCCGGCCGCAGACCCAGGGGCCGGCCGCCCCGCAGCAGGCGGAGCAGCCGGTCGAGCCGCAGCACCAGCAGCAGCCCCAGTCGGCCCCGCAGCAGGGGCGGCCCGCGAGCTCCGAGCAGCCGGTCCCGGCCGAGGAGCCCGCCCAAGCCGAGCCCTCGGAGCTCCGCCCGGCGCCCTCGCGCCTCGACCCGGACCTCGCCTACGAGGCGCTGGTCACGTACATGGACAACCACGGCCACCAGCCGGATCCGCAGCGCCTCGCCGACTGGCTGACCAGGGAGTACGGCGTCACTGGCAAGGGGGCCGACGGCTCGGTCCACCCCAAGGAGGTCGCCGAGCTCTTCCCGGAGCTGCGGGACCGCTACGCCGCCGCCGGGAGGGACTGACCCGACCGGGGCCGTCCGGACGCGCCGCCGTCCAGCGCTCGGTCGGGCATTGACGCCCGACCGGGCCGGAGCTACCTTCACCTCAACAAATTGTTGAAGCCTTGGTTCGGCGTGGAGGAGTGCGGGATGTCGCAGGTCGAGGTCGACGGTAGCGGGCCGACGGGCGGGCCCTCCTTCTCCGCCGCCGCCCGGGACGCCGTGGAGGCGCTGCTCGCCCCGGTCGACGCCGATCTGGCGCGCCGCTACCCGGGCGAGTCCGGGACCAGGCAGCCGGTGCACACCGTCTACGTCCCGGCCGACGCCTTCGCCGCCGACACCGTACGGGAGTGGGGCCGCCAGGCCCTGGAGGCCTTCGACACCCACGCCGGTACACCCGCCGAACTGGCCCGCGCCCTCGGCGTCGCCGACGACGAACTGCTCGCCGACGTGCACGCCCGGGTCCGCGCCAAGCTGGAGCGCGAGCCGATCGAGGACCTGCGGATCGACTTCGAGGACGGCTACGGCCCCCGCCCCGACGCCGAGGAGGACGCGGCCGCCCGCCGCGCCGCCGAGCTGGTCACCGCGGCCGTGGCCGAGGGCAGCGCCCCGCCGTACATCGGCATCCGGATCAAGTGCATGGAGGCGCCGGTCCGCGCCCGCGGCATCCGCACCCTGGAGCTGTTCCTGGCCACCCTGCTGGCCGGTGGCGGTCTGCCGGAGGGCCTGGTCCTGACCCTGCCCAAGGTGACCTACGCCGAGCAGGTCACCGCACTGGTCCGGCTGCTGGAGGACTTCGAGCGCCGGGCCGGGCTGCCCGCCGGCCGGATCGGCTTCGAGATCCAGATCGAGACCACCCAGGCCATCCTCGGCCCGGACGGCCGGGCCACCGTCGCCCGGATGATCGAGGCCGCCGAGGGCCGCGCCACCGGCCTGCACTACGGCACCTTCGACTACAGCGCGGCCTGCGGCGTCAGCGCGGCCCACCAGAGCATGGACCACCCGGCCGCCGACCACGCCAAGGCCGTCATGCAGGTGGCCGCGGCCGGCACCGGGGTCCGGCTCTCCGACGGGTCGACCAACGTCATCCCGACCGGCTCCACCGAACAGGTGCACGCCGCCTGGAAGCTCCACCACGACCTGGTCCGCCGGTCGCTGGCCCGCGCCTACTACCAGGGCTGGGACATGCACCCGGCGCACCTGCCGACCCGGTACGTCGCCGTGTACTCCTTCTACCGCGAGGGCCTGGCCGCTGCCGCCGCCCGGCTGGCCGCGTACGTCGCCAAGGCGGGCGGCGACGTGATGGACGAGCCGGCCACCGCCCGGGCGCTCAGCGGCTACCTGCTGCGCGGCCTGGACTGCGGCGCCGTCGACCTCGCCGAGGTCACCGCGCTGACCGGCCTGGACCGCGAGCGGCTGGACACCCTCGCCGGTCGCTGACCCCGGAGCCCAGCCCCCGGGACGCCGGACCCGCCGGCCCTGCTACGTCACGGTGGCCTGCCGATCCCCCTCCGCTCCGTCGATCCGCCCACCGGCGCCAACTAGGCTGGCGGTGCCGCCCCGGTGCCCGGGGCGCGCGCCGCCAGCCTTCGCCGCCCCCGGGAGAACCACCGCGTCATGTCCGCCACGCCGGAGCCCACCACCAGGCCGTACCTCACCATCCGGCGGGCCGGCAGCCACGAGATCGAGGTCAAGAAGTCCCGGTTCATCTGCCACCTCGGCCGGGTCGCCGACGAGGACGAGGCACAGGCCTTCATCGCCGGCATCCGCAAGCAGTACTGGGACGCCCGGCACAACTGCACCGCCTTCGTGGTCGGCGACGAGCAGCGCCGCGAGCGCTCCAGCGACGACGGCGAGCCCGGTGGCACGGCCGGCGTCCCCATGCTGGAGGTGCTGCGCCGCCGCGGCCTGACGGACACCGTCGCCGTGGTGACCAGGTACTTCGGCGGGATCAAGCTCGGCGCCGGCGGCCTGGTGCGGGCGTACGGGAACGCGGTCTCGGAGGCGGTGGACGAGATCGGCCTGCTGGAACGGCGGCCGGTCGCACTGCTCGCGGTGACGGCGGACCACGTGCGGGCCGGGCGGGTGGAGAACGACCTGCGGGCGGCCGGGTACACGGTGAGCGACCTGGCCTACGAGGCGGCCGGGGTGCGGATCGAGGTGGGGGTGCCGGAGCCCGACGTGGCGGCCTTCCACACCTGGCTGGCCGAGGCGACCGGGGGCACCGCGACGGCGGTCCCGGCCGGCCGCACCTACGTCGAGGTCCCGGTCTGAGCGGAGGCGCCGGGACGGGCGCCGTCGGCCGGCCGGGTTCCGGACACACATCCGGCCACCTCGGCACCGCCCGTTCCGGTCCGCCGACAGCCCGCCTAGCCTGAACCGGCCGTCGGCACGGAGACGTCCGGCCGCCTCAGGACGCCCCCAGGAAGCCGTCGCGATGCCCGTGGTCCGGACCATCACCCTGCCGCCGGGCGCCGGCACGGGCTGGCACTACCACCCTGGCCGGGTCGAGGTGGTGGTGCTCTCCGGGACGCTCACCCGGACCCTGCACGACGGCCGGGTCGAGGTCAGCCGCGCGGGCGACTCCCTGGTCGAGGAGGCGGGACCGGTCCACGTCCACGTCGGGCGCAACCTCGGGGCCGAACCCGTGGTACTGATCGCGCACTACGCCGCGCCGATCGGCTGCCCGCTGGCGGTGCCGGTCGCGGAACCCGCCTGGAGCCGCGGCTCCGCCCCGCCCGCGGGGATCTGAGCGGGCTCCGGTCGGCCCGGGCGGGCGGCGGGTACGGGCCGTCCTCGGGGCCCGGTACGGGCCGTCCTGCGTAGCCGAGGCCCCCGCCACGCGGAAGACGGCTTGAACAGATTCACCCGAACGTAGGGTCATGCGCCGGAGTTGGAACTTCCGCTCCGGGCCGTGGCGTTTCCTGGGCAAGGATCCGGCGGAACCGGACGAAACCCATCGATGGAGGACACAGGACCCCACCCCGCACCACGGAGGTACGCGCATGACCTCAGACCGTTCGACTCCAGACCGCACGACCCCGAACCGCCCGGCCCAGAGCCACCCCCGCTCGCACACCGGTGCCGACCTCCCCGGCCCGCGCGGTCCCGCGACGCCCTACCGGATGACCGTCACCACGGCCCTCCCGCACGCCGACGCCGTCGCCCTGGCCGACGAACACCTCGCCTCCTGGCTGAAACGGGAGGGCTACGAGGAGCCCACGCCAGCCGCCCGCAGCCGAGCCGGGTCGCCGGCCGCCCCCGATCCGGCCGAGCGGCTCCGCCTGGGTGAGCGCGTCCTGCTCGACCGGGACCACGGCCCCCTGCGCGGCGGTCCGGACACCGGCCGCTACGACCGCCGCCGCCTGCGCACCCCGGCCCCGCACGGCACCCAGCAACTCACGCTCACCGTCGCCACCGCGGCCGACGGCCGGACCTGGGTCCGGCTGGAGGCCGAGACGCACAGCACCGGCAGCGGTGTGCGGACGCCCTGCCGGGTGCCGGTGCCCGAGCTCACCCGCTCGCTCCTGCCGCTGCTCGACGCCGGCGACGGCCCGGCCGCCGTCCACCCCGTGCCCCGGGTGATCACCGCCGACGAGGTGGACGGCCTGATCGACGAGCTGTGCGATCCGGAGCGCCGCATGCCCACGGTGGTCGCCAGCGTCCCGGTGAACCTCCCGCTGGAGGGCTGGGTCGAGGACGTGGTCGGTCCGCTCTGCCACCAGCTGCCCGGGCTCGCCACCGCCTACGTGCTGGATCCCGGCGCCCGGACGGCGTTCAACGTCGCGCTGGAGTACCACACCGTCTACGGCGGGGCGGTCCGCACCTACCTGCCCGAGGTCGACCCGGCCTCCCGCACGGACGGCGCGCGACATCCGGTGCTCGCCCGGAGCCGAATAGAACAGGACCTGCGGCGCGCCGCCGCGCTGCTCGCCCGTGAGCCGCGCCGGCTCGCCGCCGACCAGCCGCTGCCGCCGCCGCTGGCGGCCGTCCCGGTGCTGCGCGTCCCGCCGGCCCAGCTCCGCCGGGCCGCCGGGCACCCTGTCGTCCGGGCCGAACCCGCCGCCCGCGCCGCGCGATCCGACCACGCCGAACGGGTCGAACTGGCCGAGCTCGCGCTGGAGGAGCAGCAGGACCGCGCCGAGCAGCAGGCCAGGGCCGACGAACTGGAGCGGGTCCGGCGCACCCTGCGCCTGGAGCGCCACGACCGCCGCGAGCGGAGCCAGAACCGGGAGGGCCACGACCCGCGGGAGGTCCGCGAGGGCCGCCTCCGTTCCGGGGCCCGCGCCCTGACCGGCCGCCACTGCACCACGTCGGGCGTCGGACCGGCCTTCGGGCAGCACGCTGCCGCCCCGGCCGCCGACCGCTGCGGCAAGCCCGAGTCCTTCACCGAACTCATGGCCCGACTGGGCGAGTTCCCGCTGCTGACCTTCACCGGGGACCAGAAGACCGCGCTCGCCCTGGACGAACTCCGGCGCACCGGCGCCGGCTGGGCCCGGCTCGCCTGGGACGGTCTGACCGCCCTTCAGGAGTACGCGGAGGCGGCCGTGCGCGGCACGGCCGGCGGGGACTTCAAGCAGTGGTGCGAGCACACCCCCGAGGGCTGTCACCGCTTCCCGCCCCGCAAGGCCGTGCGCGGCGAGTCCAGGACGGTGTTCAGCCACACCAAGTGGAAGCGCGAACGGATGCTGCCGGTGCCCGAATGCGTGGACGCCTCCCGGCGCGCGTTCATGGGCGCGCACCTGAGGATCGGCGGCGGGCGCACCGCACCCCGGCTGCACTACCTGGACGACTGCTCGGGCAGTGGCCGGATCTACGTCGGCTACATCGGTCTGCACCTGACCAACACCCGGACCAACTGACCGGCTTGGCTGACCGCTGCGCCCGTTCGGTGGACAATGTCCGGCAGGGGTGGGTCCGCGGGTTCGTCGACCGCCCCGGGCAGGCGCCGGACGAGCATGGGGGAACGACGACCGATGCAGCACTCAGCAGACGGCCGGTCCGACGGCGCCGCCACCGTTCGGTTCCCCCAACCGGGCTTCCTCGCCTCGGTGTTCCGCGACCTGGGCGTCGAGGAGTCCCCGGAGCCGGATCCGGACGGTGCCGTCACCGGCGGTTCCCCCTCCGGGGCGGCCGGGGGAACCGCCGGTGACGGCCCGTCCGTCCCGGGGCCGGCCGCGCCCGGCGACGCGGCCGGCGTACGGGTGGGCGCCATCGAGCACGGTGGCGCCGGCCCGGCCACCACCGGTTCCGACAGCGCCGGCCCGGCCACCACCGGTTCCGACGGCCCCGACCCCGGCTCGGTCGGCGCCGGCCTGGCCGACCCGGAGGAGGCCGTCGCCGCGCACGCCCGGGCCGCCGCCCTGACCCACCACCGCACCGTCACCGTGCGGGCCGAGCACGACCGCTTGGCCGACCTGCTGCGGCGGGCCGCCCTGCCCGTCTCGGCGATGGACTTCGAGAGCCAGCTGCGCCACTACGAGCCCCGCCCCTACCCGGCCGACGGTTCCGACGCGGTGGACGGCGCGGAGCCCCGCTGGGAGGACTTCGCGCCCGCCGAGCCGGCCGTCGCGGATCCCGACGGCGGTCCGTCCCGCCGCCTGCTCGACTCCGGCTACCAGCGCGAACTGGCCCGGGCCCGGCTCGCCCACCAGCGCGCCCTGCGGGAGTGGCGCACCCGCCGGGCCGAGGCCGGCAGCCCGGCCGTCGACGAGTCCCGGCGCGCCCACGCGGCGGCCGAGGAGGCCCGCGCCCGCGCCGTGCGCGAGTACAACGAGAGCCTGGAGGAGTGCCGACGGGCCTACCGGCTGGCCGAGCCGGCCGCCGTGGAGTCCCTGCTGGAGCGGGCGCTGGCCGCCGCCGAGACCGCGACCCAGGACCTGCCCGCCCCCTGCCGGGCGGTGTTCCGCCCGCTCACCCGCACCGCCGTCCTGGACCTCGACCTGCCGCCGCTCGACCTGGTGCCGTCGCTCACCGGTTACCGGCTCGCGCCCGACGGCGACATCGTCCCGGTGCCGCGCCCGCCGGCCGACCGGGCCACCGACTACCTGCGGCTGGTCGCCCGGCTGGCGCTGCGCGCGCTGCAGGCCGCCGACGCCGTCGACACCGAGGAGATACTCGCCGGGGTCGTCCTCAACGGCTGGCTGCGCGAGCCCGGCGCGGCCGAGCCGCTCTGCCTGGTCAGCGTGGACGCCGACCGCGACGCGCTGGCCCGTACCCGGCTGCTGCCGCCGGAGACCCCGTACGAGGAGCGCGACGACGAGGGCGTCTACGCCGACGCCGAGCAGGACGAGGCCCTGGTCCGGCTGCGCCAGCTGGGCGCCGCCGTGACCCCGGACCCGTACGGCCGGGTGGCGGTGCAGCCGGCAGCCCAGACCGGGGCCGCGGTGCCGGCCGCGCCCGACCTGTCCGCCAACGAGTTCGCCCAGTTGGTGCGGGACCTGCTCACCCGGGGCGGGCTCGCCGAGTGGAGCGTACGGCTGCGCGGTCCGGCCGGCCTGGTCGCGACCGGGGAGGGCGCCCCCGGCAGTGCGCTGCCGGGGCGCTGGGTGGTCTGGGCCTCCCGGGGCGCCGAGCCGGTCACCGCGGAGCAGATCGCCACGCTGGCCGAGGCGGTCGGCGAGGAGGCCGCCGAGCGCGGTCTGCGCCTGACCACCGGCCGCTTCACCGACGAGGCCCTGGACCTCACCGCCGAGGAGACCCACCGGCACATCCACCTGGTCGACGGCGACGGCGTCCGGGAACTCGCCCGCACCCACCTCGGGCTGCCGCTCGCCGCCGGCCGCTGACGGCCCCCACCCCGCGAATCACCCCGACGGCCCATCCGGCGGGCGTCCCGCCACGCCCGGACCGAGGCTGGAGAACGGGCCCCCGGTCGCGCCCGGCACCCCGTCGACAGTCGTCGAACGGCCGTCCGGTACGGTCGGCGGTCGGCCCGGAGACGGGCGGACCCCAGGGGGAGAGGAATGGGCAGCACACCACACGGCGGCACGGGCGATGCGGCCGCCCCGGCGGCGGAGCCGGCCCGATGACCGCCATCCTGGTCGCCGCCGGGGCCTTCCTGATGACGCTGATCGGCGGCTTCGTCGCCCAGCGCACCGGCGACCGCCGCCACCTGGTGCTCGGCTTCGCCGCCGGACTGATGCTCGGCGTGGTCGCCTTCGACCTGCTGCCCGAGGCTATCCACCAGGCACCGGACGAGGTGCACGGCGTGCCGCAGGCGCTGCTGATGTTCGCGGCCGGCTTCCTCACCATCCACGTGGTCGAACGCGCGGTCGCCATCCACCGCGGCCACGAGGGCGAGTACGCCGAGCACACCCACGGCGGCCACCGCCACGGGCACACCCACACGGCCGGGCACCAGGGCGTCGGGCTGACCGCCGCGCTCGCGCTGGTCGGGCACAGCGTGATGGACGGCTTCGCGATCGGCGCCGCCTTCCAGGCCGGCACCACGGTCGGCACCGTGGTGGCCATCGCGGTGGTCGCCCACGACTTCGCCGACGGCTTCAACACGTACACGATCACCCGGCTGTACGGGAACAACCGCCGACGGGCGCTGACCCTGTTGGCGGCGGACGCGCTGGCCCCGGTCTCCGGCGCCGCGATCACCCTGGCGTTCACCATCCCGGAGCACCTGCTCGGCCTCTACCTGGGCTTCTTCTCCGGCTTCCTGCTCTACCTGGCGACCTCCGACATCCTCCCCGAGGCGCACAGCCCGCACCCCTCGCGCAGCACCTTGCTGTGCACCGTCGCCGGGGTCGGGTTCATGTGGCTGGTGATCGGCTTCGCCAAGTGAGGGGGGCGGCCCGACCTCGGCCGCCCGGCAGCGGCCGGGAACCGGGCCCGCCCCGGTCCTACAGCCGCCCCCAGCACTCCCGCATCGACGCCAGCGCCTCGGTGATGGCCGGTCGCCGGGAGGCCTGGGAACGCCAGAGCGCGTAGACCCGCCGGCTCGGCTCGGGCGTCACCCGGCGGGCCGCCACGCCGGGCGGTAGCGGTCCCCGGCCGAGCTTCGGCACCAGGCCCATCCCGAGGCCGGCCGCGACCAGCGCGATCTGCGTCTCGAACTCGCCGACCTGGTAGCGCACGTCCGGCTCCTCACCCGCCTCCCGCAGGGTGCGCACCAGCCAGTCGTGACAGATGTTGCCCGGCGGCACGCTGATCCAGCGCTGCCCGCACAGTCGCCCCACCGGCACCGGGTCGAGCGCGGCCAGCTCGTCGTCGGCGGGCAGCAGCAGGTCCACCGGGTCCGTCCCGAGCTCCATCCGGGACAGCCCCTCCTGCACCGGCAGCGGTACGGTCGGCCAGTCCTGCACCAGCGCCAGGTCCACCTCGCCCCGGGCCACCAGCTCGGCCGCCGGGTACGGATCGCGCTCCAGCAGCCGTACGTCCAGCTCCGGGCAGCGCTGCCGCAGGTCGGCCAGCACCCCGGGCATCAGCCCGCGCGCGCCGGACGCGAACGCGGCCACCAGCAGCCGTCCGACCGCCTGGCCGCGCTGCTCCTCCAGCCGCACCTCGGCCCGCTCCACCAGCCCCAGCACGGTCTGCGCGGTCACGGCCAGCTCGCGCGCCGCGTCGGTCAGCACCACGCCCCGGCCCTGCCGCTCCAGCAGCACCGTCCGGGTCTCCCGCTCCAGCTTGGCGATCTGCTGCGAGACCGCCGAGGGCGTGAACCCGAGCGCGGCCGCCGCGCCGCCGACCGAGCCGTGCACCGCCACCGCGTGCAGCGCCCGCAGGCGCCCCAGATCCATCATGCAGCGATCCTAAAGTGTCTCCTTCAGAATTCATCGCTAGTGCTACACGGTTCCGGCCCACCATGCTCGACCCATGACCGCGACACCCGCCGCCGCGAGCGGCACGAGCCCGGGCCCGTTCAGCACGACCCCGATCCGTGCGAACCCGTTCAGCACGACCCCGAGCAGTACGCCCCCGGGCGGCGGGAAGCCGGGCGGCAGCAACCTGAGTGCGCCCCACCTCGCGCTGGCGGTCCTGGTGGCCGCCGTCTGGGGCCTCAACTTCGTCCTCATCCACGTGGGCCTGCAGAACTTCCCGCCGCTGCTGTTCTGCGCCCTGCGGTTCGCCGTCGTCGCGGTGCCGGCGGTCTTCCTCGTCGGCCCGCCCAAGGTGGCCTGGCGCTGGGTGGTCGCGGTCGGCGTGGTGCTCGGGGTGGTCAAGTTCGGGTTGCTCTTCCTCGGCATGCACGCCGGGATGCCGGCCGGGCTCTCCTCCCTGGTGCTGCAGGGGCAGGCCGGCTTCACCGCGCTGTTCGCCGCCGTACTGCTGCGCGAACGCCCGGGCGGGCGGCGGCTGCTGGGCCTGGCGATCGCCTTCGCGGGCATCGCCCTGAGCGCGTACGACCAGGGCGCCGGCGGCCCGCTGGGCGCCTTCGCACTGGTCGTCCTCGCCGCCGTCGCCTGGGGGCTGGCCAACGTGCTGACCCGCAAGGCCGCGCCGCCGGACGCGCTGCGCTGGATGGTCTGGGTCAGCGCCGTGCCGCCGCTGCCGCTGCTGGGTCTGTCCCTGCTGGTCGAGGGCCCGGCCGCGGACCTGCGCGCGCTGCGCGACATCACCCCCGCCGGGCTCGGGGCGATCGGCTACGTGGGGCTGGTCTCCACCCTGCTGGGCTTCGTCGCCTGGAGCTTCCTGCTGCGCACCTACGACGCCACCGCCGTGGCGCCCTACTCGCTGCTGGTGCCGGTGTTCGGGATGTCCTCGGCCTGGCTGCTGCTGGGTGAGCCGGTCAGTCCGACGGCCGCCGCGGCCGCGGTGCTGGTGATCGCCGGGATCGGGCTCACCGCGCTGCGTCCGGGGACGCCGAGCGCCGTGGCGGCCCGGCTGCGAGGAAACGGGCCTCGGCGGAGTGCAGCACTCGCAGCAGCACCTCCTCGTCGGCGGGGCTGACCTCGCCGAAGTACTCCCGCGCCACTTCGTCCCGGACCTGCCCGATCCGCTCCACCGCCGCGCGGCCGGCCTCGGTCAGCAGGATCCGCACGGCCCGCCGGTCCGCCGGGTCGGGGCTGCGCTCGACCAGGCCGGCCTCCTCCAGCGCGTCCACCACGGTGGTGGCCGAGCGCGGGGCGATGTGCAGCTTGTCGGCGAGGTCGCTCAGTCGCATCGCGTGGTCCGGCGTCTCGCAGCCCGGGACGTGGGCGAGCGTGCGCAGTGCGCGGGCCTGGCCGGGGGTGATGCCGTACGGCTCCAGCCGTCGGCCGGTCTGGCGCCGGATCCGCTTGATCGCCCTGGTCATCGCGTCCGCCAGCTCGGCGGTGGTGACGGGGGCGCCGGCCAGGTCGGGCGTCTCGGGTGCCTCGGGCGCCTCGGGGGAGTCCGGGAAGCTCGGGGAACCGGGCGAGTCCGGGGAACCGGGAGTGCGGGGAGTGCCGGAGGAGTCCGCCGGGTCGTCGGTCGGCGTGGTGGTCATCGGCGGTCTCCTCGGCTGGTGTCCGGCCAAGCGTAGCGACCGGTCCGGCGCTCTCGGTGGTCGGCCGACGGCGGCCGCGGAAATATGTTGAGCTTAGCTCAGTATCTGCGTTAGCGTAGGGCAAGTGAGGGCACCCTAAGTTCCCTCCCCGACTCTGGAGGGCCCATGCCCGTTTCCACCGCACGCGTGGCCACCGACCGTCCCGGCCGCTACGCCAAGCAACTCGCCGCCCACATGGGCCGCAAGATCGAGGCCGCCTACTCCGAGGAGACCGGCCGCGGCACGCTGGTCTTCAGCGCCGGCACCGCCACCCTGGAGGCCCGGTCCGACACCCTGCTGCTCACCGTCGAGGGCGAGCGCGAGAACCTGCCCGGCCTGGAGGACGTCGTCGGCCGCCACCTCGTCCGCTTCGGCGCCCGCGACGAGCTCGTCGTCGAATGGCACCGCGACAACGGCGAGGCCGGCCTGGTTCACCGCAACGAGGACCCCGAGGCCTGACCCCGCCCGGCGCCCGGCCGGGGCAGCCGGCGGTCGAGCGGCCACAGCACCAGGACGGCCAGACACCAGCCGGCCACCACGTCCAGCAGCCAGTGGAAGTCGCTCCACACCAGCCCCGCACCCACCCCGAGCGCCAGCAGCGCCGCGCCCGTCGTCAACCCCCGGGCGGCGCGCGGCCCCGACACCCGGGCCAGCAGCAGCGCCGCCACCCCGTACGAGACCGCCGCGGTCGTGGTGTGCCCGGACGGGTACCAGCCCCACTGCTCCGGCGTCAGCGGCTCCCCGAGCGGACCGGGCCTCGCGAAGGCCGCCTTCGCCGGGACCACCAGCAGCGGGATCAGCCCCGCCGTCAGCGCCGCCACCGGCAACGGCCACCACCACCGCCCGGCCCGGGTCAGCCGCCACCGCCAGGCGGCCAGCACCCCGGCCAGCAGCAGCACCGGGACCGCCGGGACGCCGCTGCCCAGGTCCGACAGCGCGTGGCCCAGGTGGTCGAGCAGGGCGCTCGGAAGGTCGTGGCGCGCCGTGTGCACCGCCCGGCGGACCGAGCGGTCCACGCCGAGCAGCGGCCCGTCCACCGCCACCTGCCAGGACACCGCCAGCAGCACCACCGCCGCCACCACCGGCACGGCCGCCGACCGCCGCGCCCGGGCCACCCGGCTCCGGACAGCGGACAGCCGCCCCGGAGCAGGGGGGAGAGCTCCGGGGCGGCTCTGATGATCGCCGTTCCGTGCGCCCCGGGGGGTGTGGGTCGGACGGTCGGTCGATCGGCCTGCGGTATGCACCGCCCCTCCCGGGGCGGCCTGGTTGTCCTCGCGGGGCCCCCGCGGACCCGCCCCCGAGGGGGGCCCCGCGGACGGCTCCGCCAATGGCTGAGGCTCGCTGTCCATCTGCGATGACACTACGTCAACAGCCCTTCCGCGCCGAGCGCCTTCAGCGATTCCGCACATCATCTTCACCCTGCGCAGGGCAACCCCCGGAGCGTCCCGTCGATCATGCCCGGCCGTCGTACCGGGCCCCGACGAACCGAACGACCCCGGACGAACCGAACGGCCCGTGCGGACCAGAGGTCCGCACGGGCCGTTCAGCGCTGTCCGGACATCCCTCCGGCGGGCAGGTGGCGCCTCGATCAGGCGGCGGTGACACCCTGGAGCGCGAACGCGCCCTCGATGATGTCCAGACCCTCGGTGAGCAGGTGCTCCGGGATCACCAGCGGCGGCAGGAAGCGCAGCACGTTGCCGTAGGTGCCGGCGGTCAGGACCACCAGGCCCTCGGCGTGGCAGGCCTTGGCGATCGCGGCGGTGATCTCCGGGTTCGGCTCCTTGGAGCCCGGCTTCACCAGCTCGACGGCGATCATCGCGCCGCGGCCGCGGACCTCGCCGATCACGTCGAACTTCTCCTGCATCGCGCGCAGGCGGCCCAGCATGACCTCGCCGATCCGCTGCGCCTTGCCGTTGAGGTCCAGCTCCTTCATGGTCTCGATGGAGCCCAGGGCGGCGGCACAGGCCACCGGGTTGCCACCGTAGGTGCCGCCCAGGCCACCGGCGTGCGCGGCGTCCATGATCTCGGCGCGGCCGGTCACCGCGGCCAGCGGCAGACCGCCGGCGATGCCCTTGGCGGTGGTGATCAGGTCCGGGACGATGCCCTCGTCGTCGCAGGCGAACCACTGGCCGGTGCGGCAGAAACCGGTCTGGATCTCGTCCGCCACGAACACGATGCCGTTGGCCTTCGCGTACTCCACGATCGCCGGCAGGAAGCCCTTGGCCGGCTCGATGAAGCCGCCCTCGCCCTGGATCGGCTCGATGATGATCGCGGCGACGTTCTCGGCGCCGATCTGCTTGTTGATCATGTCGATCGCCTGCGCGGCGGCCTCGGCGGCGCAGTTCTCCGCACCGGTCAGCCAGCGGTAGGGGTAGGCCACCGGCACCCGGTAGATCTCCGGGGCGAACGGGCCGAAGCCCTGCTTGTACGGCATGTTCTTCGCCGTCAGGCCCATGGTGAGGTTGGTGCGGCCGTGGTAGCCGTGGTCGAACACCACGACGGCGGTGCGCTTGGTGTAGGCGCGGGCGATCTTCACCGCGTTCTCGACCGCCTCGGCGCCCGAGTTGAACAGCGCGGTGCGCTTCTCGTGGTCACCCGGGGTCAGCTCGTTCAGCTGCTCGGCGACGGCCACGTAACCCTCGTACGGGGTCACCATGAAACAGGTGTGGGTGAAGGCGGCCAGCTGCTCGCTCGCCTTGGCCACCACGGCCTCGGCGCTGTTGCCGACGTTGGTCACGGCGATGCCGGAGCCGAAGTCGATCAGCGAGTTGCCGTCCACGTCCTCCAGCACACCGCCGTTGGCACGGGACACGTACACCGGCAGGGTGGTGCCGACGCCGGCCGCCACCGCACCCAGCTTCCGGGCCTGCAGCTCCTGCGACTTCGGACCGGGGATCGCGGTGACCAGGCGGCGCTCCTGCGGGAGCGGCGTTGCGGCGCTCATGGGGTTTCTCCAGACTTCTCGGCTCGGTACGTCGCAGGCTACGGCCGCCCTCCCCGCGCGAGCATGCGCCACTCGGTAGCAGTGCGCCGTCCGACTTGTCCGACGCGGCCAGCCCGGGTGGCGCGACTACCCGCAGGCCCCGCTCCACTACCCTGAGCGCGGGCGTGTCGCCGGTACGGCGGCATGGGTATGGCGGCACCGACGGCGGTCGGGCCGGGCGGGCGAGGGAGCGGGGCCGTACATGGCACAGGACGGGTCACACCACCACGGCGAGCGCACCACCACCAGACCCCCGACCCCCCTCCCCCACCAACGACCCGGCACCCCCTCCCTCTCCTTCGACCTCGCCGGCTGGGCCTGCGCCCCGCGCCCCGACGCAGAGCCGGGCGTCTACCGGCTCGGATACCGCCCGATCGACCCGGAGCGGGCGGAGGCGGCCAAGGTCGCGACCTGGCCACTGCTGCTGCGGGCGGGGCTCAACGCGGTGGTGGCGTGGTTCGCGTATCTCTACGGCACCCAGGTCCTGATGTACGTCCTCGTGTGGTTCGGCGGGCAGGCGGGCATCGGTCCGCTCGCTTCGCCATCCGAAGCCGAGGCCATGTTCACGCTCCTCGTGGCCAACATCCTGGTGATCAGTGTCGTCATCAAGGTCTTCGGCCGGATGGGTCGTTGGCCCGAGGTGTGGCGCCGGTACGTCGCGCCGTTGTTGTCGCGGACGGTGACGCAGGAGGAGCGGGCGGAGGAGGGCGCGCCGGCGGCGGCCGAGGCGGCGCGGCGGCAGGACCCGTGGGACGCGCTGCGGCAGGGCGGTGCGGTCGAGGCCGCGGCGCGGCTCGACGCGGAGGCCGTGGGGGACGTCGACTACGTGCGGATCCGGCGTGCGTGGGAGTCCGCGCAGGCGGACCCGGTGTTCGTGCCGGCCTTCGCCGAGCAGGTGGCCGCCCGGGGCGCGGCGGCCTTCGCCCACCCCTCGGAGACGCGTGAGCTGCCCGGTCGTGTCGAGCAGCACGATCTGCTGCTCGGCCAGGTCCGGCTCGGTACCGCGCAGGACGTCCCGAAGAACCCCTTGAGCCACCGGGCGGCCGGTTTCGCGCTGGATCCGGCGGTGCTGGGCACGTCGGTGCTGGCGGTGGGTCCGGCCGGGACGGGGAAGACCGCGCGGCTGGCCAGGCCGGTGGCGGAGGCGCTGTGCCTGCAGGCGCTGGCCGGCACCGCCTGCGCGGTGGTGGTGGGGGCGGCCGACGCCGATCTGGGGCCGGACGCCTGGTACGACGTGGTGATCGCTCCTGGTGACCCGTCCTCGGTGTACGGGCTGGACCTCTACGGTGCCGCGCAGGACCCGGACGAGGCGGCCGCCCGGCTGGCCGAGGCGCTGCTGCCGGACGAGCTGACGGCCCGTGCGGAGAACGCCCGCACCGCGCTGCAGCAGGTGGTGGGCCCGTTCCACGCCGCGTACGGCCGCTACCCGGGTGTGCGCGAGCTGCGGGCGCTGCTGGCCGGTGAGCCGGACGCGCTGGCGGCCCTGGTGAAGGCGCTCGGCACGGCCGGCCGACTGGCCCTCCACGAGCGGGACCTGGAGTACCGCGAGCGCCAGCGCGACCGGGCGGACGATCCCGGGGCGCTGCTGGCGGACCGGCTGGCGCTGCTGGACCGGCCGGCCTTCGAGGGCGCCTTCGCGACCGACGGCACCGGCCGGCCCCCGTTCGCGATGCGGGTGCTGGACCACCCGCTGCGGGTGCGGGTGAAGCTGCCCGAGCGCAGCCACCCGGAGGCGGCCCGGATGCTGTCCCGGCTGGTCGTGGGTCAGTTCGTGCAGGCGGCCGGCGCGCGCGAGGACCGTTCGCTGTTCGCGGGTCTGGTAGTGGACGACGCCTCGGCGGCGCTGGACGGCACCGCGGTGCGCGGGCTACAGCGGATGCGGGGCGCCAACGCGGGTGCGGTGCTGCTGCTGCGGACCCTGGTGGATCTGCCGGAGGCGCTGCGGGCGCCGCTGTTCGGCGCGGTCGGCTGCCGGATGGCGTTCCCGGGGATCGCGCCCTGGGACGGGCGGCTGTTCTCGGAGGCCTGGGGGACGCACCTGGTGCAGGAGACCGCCGTCACCCACACCCCCGACACCTCCGGTGGGGTGATACGGCGGGCGGGGCGGGTCGGGCGGAAGGCGCTGTCGGGGACGACGGCGCAGACGGAGTCGGTGACGACGCGGGACGTGGAGCGGCTGCGGTGGTCGCCGTCGGATCTGGCGCACGCGTTGCCGGCGGGGCACGCGGTGGTGTCGTTGACGGCGGTGTCGGGGGAGCAGGTGCCGCCGTTGCTGGTGGATCTGCGGGGGTGAGGCGCGGGCGGGGTGGGGAGCCGGGGGTAAGTCGCCTTCGAGGTGGATTCGGCAGTGCCGGTTGTCCGGAGCGTCCATAATGAAGGGGAGAGACCCTCACCAGTCCCACGCCCCTCTCCTCGCCCGGCCGCAATGGCGCGGTCAGGTCGATCCCCCGAAGGTGCCATGCCCCCCACACTCGCCTCCGTCGTCCGCAACAGCTCGCTCCACCTGACGGTCCTCGCCGGCGCGGACCACCTGGAGCGGCCGGTCCGCTGGGTGCACACCAGTGAGCTGGACGACCCGACGCCGTTCCTGGAGGGTGGCGAGCTGCTGCTCACCACCGGGATCAAGCTGGGCCGCACGGCGGCGCAGTTGCAGGCGTACGTGCACCGGCTGGCCGATGCCGGGGTGGTGGGGCTGGGGCTCGGGGTGGGGTTGTCGCACACCGAGGTGCCGCAGCCGCTGGTGGACGCGGCGGCGCAGCGGGGGCTGCCGCTGCTGCGGGTGCCGGAGCCGACGCCGTTCATCGCGATCAGCAAGGTGGTGTCGGCGGCGCTGGCCGCGGAGCAGTACGAGGCGGTGACGACCAGCTTCGAGGCGCAGGAGGAGCTGACCCGGGCGGCGCTGGGCAAGGACGGGACGACGGCCGTGGTGCGCCGGTTGGCGGCGCGGCTGGGTGGCTGGGCGGCGCTGTACGACGGGTCGGGTGCGCTGTCGGTGGTGGCGCCGGACTGGGCGGCGCGCCGGGCTGGGCGGCTGGCGGCGGAGGTGGACCGGCTGCGTCGGCGGCCGGCGCCGTCGAGTGCCGCGCTGCAGGGGCGGGCGCCGGGGATAGACACGGCGGACGAGGACTACGTGGTGGTCCAGTCGCTGGGGGCGGATCGGCGGGCCCGGGGTTTCCTGGCGGTCGGGACCGAGGACCGGATCACGCCGACCGAGCGGTACGTGCTGAACGCGGCGGTGGCGCTGCTGACCCTCACCCTGGAGCGCTCGCGGGAGCTGCGGCAGGCGGAGGAGCGGATGGGCGCGGCGCTGCTGCGGATGGTGCTGGCGGGTGAGGTGGTGACGGCCCGCCAGGTGGCGGTGGGGCTGTTCGGCGGCCTGCCGGAGGGGACGATACGGGTCCTGGTGGCCGGGGCCGGGCCGGCGAACGCGGATGCCGCGGAGGCGTTGGGGGAGCTGGGCGACCGGGCGGAGCAGGCGGGTGCCCGGGTGGGCGAGAAGCTGCTGGTGGCGCGGGAGGACGGTGCGCACGGGCCGCGGTTGATGGTGCTGGCGCTGGACAACGGCGCGGTGCACCGGGCGTGCCTGGGTGCGGTGGAGGAGCACGAGGGCCTGTCGCTGGGCGTGTCGGCGCCGGCCGCGCTGGAGGAGGCCGGGACGGCGCACGCGCAGGCCGAGCGGGCGTTGGCGGTGGCGTTGCGCGGTGGTCGCCGGGCGGTGGACCACGAGGAGGTCGGCGCGGGTTCGCTGCTGCCGCTGCTCGGGGAGGACGCGGTGACGGCGTTCGCGGAGGGGCTGCTGCGGCCGCTGCGGGAGCACGACCGGACGGCCCGCGGTGACCTGGTGGCCTCGTTGCGGGCGTGGTTGTCCCGGCACGGTCAGTGGGACGCGGCGGCGGCCGATCTGGGGGTGCACCGGCACACGTTGCGCTACCGGATGCGGCGGGTCGAGGAGCTGCTGGGCCGGTCGCTGGACGACACGGACGTGCGGATGGAGCTGTGGCTGGCGCTGCGCTCCGGCGAGGAGTAGTCGGCGGGGAGCGGGAGCCCGGGGACGGCCTGTCGGCGGGGAATCGAACACCCGCCTGGACGCGGTGGAGTGGCCCCGGGTTCGAACGCTCCTAGTCGGCCAACCCGGTCGGCGCGTCGTCCCCCCTACCCTCGGGTTCTGGTCCCACGTCCGTGCGGGCCGTACGACGACGAGGAGAGGGCCGGTACCACGGTGACCACCACGTACGATTTCTGGCTCGCCGGCCGCCGGGCGAGCGGTGACGCCGACTTCGAGGTGCACAACAGCTGGGACGGCCGTCTGGTCGGCAAGGTGAGCATCCCGACCGAGGCCCAGGTCGAGGAGGCGCTGGACGCCGCCGTGGCCGCGCTGCCGGTGTTCGCCGCCACCCCGGCGCACCAGCGTGCCGCCGCCCTGGACCACGTGGCCAAGCGGTTGGCGGAGCGCTCCGAGGAGATCGCCCGGCTGATCACGGCCGAGAACGGCAAGCCGATCAAGTGGGCGCGCGGCGAGGTCGGCCGCGCGGTGTCGGTCTTCCGCTGGGCCGCCGAGGAGGCGCGCCGCACCAACGGCGAGACCATGCGGCTGGACACCGACCCGGGCGGCGTGGGCCGTTTCGCGGTGGTGCGCCGGTTCCCGCGCGGCGTGGTGCTGGGCATCGCCCCGTTCAACTTCCCGCTGAACCTGGTCGCCCACAAGGTCGCCCCGGCGATCGCGGTCGGTGCCCCGATCATCCTGAAGCCGGCTCCGGCGACCCCGCTGTCGGCGATGGTGCTGGGCGAGATCCTGGCCGAGACCGACCTGCCGGCCGGTTCCTGGAGCGTCCTGCCGGTGCCGAACGACCGGATGCCGGCGCTGGTGCGGGACGAGCGCCTGCCGGTGATCTCGTTCACCGGTTCGGACAAGGTCGGCTACCAGATCATGGACTCGGTGCCGCGCAAGCACTGCACCCTGGAGCTCGGCGGCAACGCCGCGGCCGTGGTCCTCGCCGACTGGTCCTCCGAGGCCGACCTGGACTGGGCGGCCACCCGGATCGCGATGTTCGCCAACTACCAGGGCGGCCAGTCCTGCATCTCGGTGCAGCGGGTGATCGCCGACGCGTCGGTGTACGACGCGCTGGTGGAGAAGGTCGTGGCCAAGGTCAGGGCCCAGGTCACCGGTGACCCGAACGAGGACGCGACGGACGTCGGCCCGCTGGTCGACGAGAACGCCGCGAAGCGGGTGGAGTCCTGGGTGGAGGACGCGGTCGCCAAGGGCGCCAAGGTGCTGACCGGCGGCACCCGGGAGGGCGCGACCTACGCCCCGACCGTGCTGGCCGAGCTGCCCGGGGACGCGATCCTGGCCACGGCCGAGGTGTTCGGCCCGGTGCTGTCGCTGCACAAGGTGGACGGCGTGGAGGAGGCCTTCGCGGCCGTCAACGACTCGGCGTTCGGCCTGCAGGCGGGCGTGTTCACGCACGACGTGCAGACCGCCTTCCGCGCCCACCGGGAGCTGGAGGTCGGCGGTGTGATCATCGGCGACGCGCCGTCGTACCGCGCCGACCAGATGCCGTACGGCGGCGTCAAGGACTCCGGCGTCGGCCGTGAGGGCGTCAAGTACGCGATGGACGACTACACGGTCGAGAAGGTGCTGGTGCTGACCGGCCTCGACCTCTGATCGACCCGCCGACGCAGGGCCCGGTTCGCCGAACCGGGCCCTGCGCGCGTTCAGCCGTCGTGCCCGGCCGCGGCGGCGACCGCCTCGTCGACGGTGGCGTTGCCCTCGATCAGCTCCAGGGTCAGGCCAGTCGTGCCGGGCTCGCGCAGCAGGGCGGCGAGGACGGCGGCCACGTCGGCCCGGTCCACCGAGCCGCGCCCGACCGAGGGGGCCAGTCGGACCAGGCCGGTGCCGGGCCCGTCGGTGAGCCGTCCGGGGCGCAGCACCGTCCAGTCCAGCGTGGTCCTGGCCCGTACCGCGTCGTCGGCGGCGCCCTTGGCCCGCAGGTAGGTCTCGAAGACCGCGTCGGCGGGGTGGTGGGCGTGGGCGTCGGCGCCCATCGAGGAGACGATCAGGTACCGGCGGACCCCGGCGAGTTCGGCGGCGTCGGCGAGCAGGACGGCCGCGTCCCGGTCGACGGTGTTCTTGCGCTCGGGGCCGCTGCCCGGCCCGGCCCCGGCGGCGAAGACCACCGCGTCGGCGCCGACGAGCAGGTCGGCGAGCTGCGGGGCGGTGGCGGCCTCCAGGTCGAGCAGCAGCGGCTCGGCTCCGGCGTCCAGCAGGTCCGGGGCCTGTTCGGGGCGGCGGATGATCCCGGCGGGGCGCTCGCCGCGATCGGCGAGCAGCCGTTCCAGTTTCAGCGCGATCTGTCCGTGGCCCCCGGCGATGACGGTACGCATGGCTCCGACGGTAGCCCGGGGGGTGCCGGGTCGTCCTGTCGTCCGCGGGGAGGTCCGGGGCGCGGTCGCGGACAGGACACAATGGGCGCATGACTTCGCTCGCCCACCCGCAGCTGCGTTTCACGCCCACCGTGGCGGACCCCTCCGGCCCCCGGGAGCTGGTGATCCTCGGTTCCACCGGTTCGATCGGCACCCAGGCCATCGACGTGGTGCTCCGCAACCCGGACCGCTTCCGGGTGGTCGCCCTGTCGGCGGCCGGCGGGCGGGTGGAGCTGCTGGCCGAGCAGGCTCTGCGGCTGGGCGTGCACACCGTGGCGGTGGCCGATCCGGCGGCGGAGCCGGCGCTGCGCGAGGCGCTGGCCGCGAAGGCGGCGGGCCGTCCGCTGCCGGCCGTGCTGGCCGGGCCGGACGCGGCGACCGAGCTGGCCGCGATGGAGTGCCACTCGGTGCTGAACGGCATCACCGGGTCGATCGGGCTGCGGCCGACGCTGGCCGCGCTGGCGGCCGGCCGGGTGCTGGTGCTGGCCAACAAGGAGTCGCTGATCGTCGGTGGTCCGCTCGTGAAGGCGGTGGCGAAGCCGGGCCAGATCGTGCCGGTGGACTCCGAGCACGCCGCGCTGTTCCAGGCGCTGGCCGGCGGGACCCGTGCCGAGGTGCGCAAGCTGGTGGTCACCGCCAGCGGCGGCCCGTTCCGCAACCGCACCCGTGAGCAGCTGGCCGGGGTGACCCCGCAGGACGCGCTGGCGCACCCGACCTGGGCGATGGGCCCGGTCGTCACGATCAACTCGGCCACCCTGGTCAACAAGGGCCTGGAGGTGATCGAGGCGCACCTGCTGTACGACGTGCCGTTCGACCGGATCGAGGTCGTGGTCCACCCGCAGTCGGTGGTGCACTCGATGGTGGAGTTCACCGACGGTTCGACGCTGGCGCAGGCCAGCCCGCCGGACATGCGGATGCCGATCGCGCTGGGGATCGGCTGGCCGGACCGGGTGCCGGACTCCGCCCCCGCCTGCGACTGGACGAAGGCCGCCACCTGGGAGTTCTTCCCGCTGGACAACGAGGCCTTCCCGGCGGTCGAGCTGGCCCGGGAGGTGGGCACCCTGGGCGGTACGGCGCCAGCGGTGTTCAACGCCGCGAACGAGGAGTGCGTGGAGGCCTTCCTGAAGGGCCGCCTCGCCTTCACCGGAATCGTGGACACTGTTGCCAAGGTGGTCGCCGAGCACGGACAGCGCGACGGCGGGCCGGCCGCGTCGGGAACTTCCCTGACGGTGGAGGACGTCCTGCACGCGGAGGACTGGGCGCGTGCCCGGGCCCGCGAGCTGGCGGCAGGCTGACGGCCTCGAACGCGGTAGGACGAGACGATGAGCGGAGCGGCATGACGGAGGACCAGCGGTGGCAACGGTTTTGACGGTGGTCGGCATCCTGGTCTTCGTCATCGGGCTGCTGATCTCGATCGCCTGGCACGAACTCGGCCACCTGTCCACGGCCAAGCTGTTCGGCATCCGGGTGCCCCAGTACATGGTCGGCTTCGGCCCGACCCTCTGGTCGCGGCGCAGGGGCGAGACCGAGTACGGCATCAAGGCGATCCCGTTCGGCGGGTACATCCGGATGATCGGCATGTTCCCGCCGGGCGAGGACGGCCGGATCACCAAGCGCAGCAGCTCGCCCTGGCGCACCATGATCGAGGACGCCCGCGAGGCCTCCTACGAGGAGCTCCAGGAGGGTGACGAGCACCGGCTCTTCTACACCCGCAAGCCCTGGAAGCGGATCATCGTCATGTTCGCCGGGCCGTTCATGAACCTGGTCCTGGCGTTCGGGCTGTTCCTGACCGTCATGATGGGCTTCGGCGTCTCCATGAACGTGCCGACGGTCAGCACCGTCGCGCAGTGCGTCGTCAAGGCCGGCCAGCCCACCGACAACTGCCCGGAGGGCGCCCCGCAGACCCCGGCCGCCCAGGCCGGACTGAAGGCCGGGGACCGGATCGTCTCCTTCGACGGCGACCGGATCCGGACCTACGACCAGCTCCAGGCGGACATCCGCAGGTCGGCCGGGAGGACCGTCGACGTCCTGGTCGAGCGGGACGGGCAGCAGCTCACCCTCAAGCCGACCATCGCGGTCAACGACGTGCAGAAGTACGACGGCAACAAGGTCCCGATCAAGGGCCAGACCGTCCAAGCCGGGTTCCTGGGATTCACTCCTGCGAGTGGCGTCGTCCGGCTGGACTTCGGGCAGTCCGTCGACCGGATGTACGACATGGCCGAGAACGGGGTGAAGTCGCTGGTCGCGCTGCCCGGCAAGATCCCCGGGCTGTGGAACGCCGTCGTCGGCGACGCCCCGCGCGACCCGGACTCGCCGATCGGCATGGTCGGCGCCGCCCGGGTCAGCGGCGAGGTGTTCTCGCTCGACATCCCCGGCACCCAGCGGATCGCGTTCTTCGTGAACCTGCTGGCCGGCATCAACCTCTCGCTCTTCCTCTTCAACATGCTGCCGCTGCTCCCGCTGGACGGCGGCCACGTCGCCGGGGCCGTCTGGGAGTCGGTCCGGCGCCGGCTCGCACGCCTGTTCAAGCGGCCCGACCCGGGACCGTTCGACGTCGCCAAGCTGATGCCGGTGGCGTACGTCGTGGCCAGCATCTTCATCGGCTTCACGGTGCTGGTGATGGTCGCCGACCTGGTGAACCCGGTGAAGATCAGCTAGGGCGTTCGGGTACGGCGGGTGTGCTGGGGCCCGTTGCCGTGCCGTACCGTGGAGGCCGGGTGCGCGATCGTCAGCGCGCCCGGCCTCGGCCGTCGCAACGGCCGGGCGGTCGACCACACCTCTACCCCGGGGAACCCTGCGCACATGACCGCGATCTCGCTCGGTATTCCGTCCCTGCCGCTCAAGCCGCTCGCCAAGCGTCGGTACTCCCGGCAGATCATGGTCGGCAACGTGCCGGTCGGCGGCGACGCGCCCGTCTCGGTGCAGTCGATGACCACCACGGTGACTGCGGACATCAACGCCACGCTGCAGCAGATCGCGGAGCTCACCGCGTCCGGCTGCCAGATCGTCCGGGTCGCCTGCCCGTCGCAGGACGACGCCGACGCGCTGCCGATCATCGCCAAGAAGTCGAAGATCCCGGTCATCGCGGACATCCACTTCCAGCCGAAGTACGTCTTCGCCGCGATCGACGCCGGCTGCGCGGCGGTGCGCGTGAACCCGGGCAACATCAAGGCCTTCGACGACAAGGTCGGCGAGATCGCCAAGGCCGCCAAGGACGCGGGCGTGCCGATCCGGATCGGCGTCAACGCCGGCTCGCTCGACAAGCGCCTGCTGGAGAAGTACGGCCGGGCCACCCCGGAGGCGCTGGTCGAGTCCGCGCTGTGGGAGTGCTCGCTGTTCGAGGAGCACGACTTCCGCGACATCAAGATCTCGGTCAAGCACAACGACCCGGTCGTGATGATCAACGCCTACCGGCAGCTCGCCGCCGCCTGCGACTACCCGCTGCACCTCGGCGTGACCGAGGCCGGGCCGGCCTTCCAGGGCACCATCAAGTCGGCGGTCGCCTTCGGCGCGCTGCTGTCCGAGGGCATCGGCGACACCATCCGGGTCTCGCTGTCCGCCCCGCCGGCCGAGGAGATCAAGGTCGGCAACCAGATCCTGGAGTCGCTCGGCCTGCGCGAGCGCGGCCTGGAGATCGTCTCCTGCCCCTCCTGCGGCCGCGCCCAGGTGGACGTCTACAAGCTCGCCGAGGAGGTCACCGCCGGCCTGGAGGGCATGGAGGTGCCGCTGCGGGTGGCCGTCATGGGCTGCGTCGTGAACGGGCCGGGCGAGGCCCGCGAGGCCGACCTGGGCGTCGCCTCCGGCAACGGCAAGGGACAGATCTTCGTCAAGGGCGAGGTCATCAAGACCGTGCCCGAGTCGAAGATCGTCGAGACCCTGATCGAGGAGGCGCTGAAGCTCGCCGAGCAGATGCAGGAGGCCGGTGTCGAGGCGGGGGCGCCGACGGTCGTCGCGGGGGAGTGAACCCCGCGTAGCGGGTCCTGATGACGCGGGCCCGCGACGATGGCGTGGGAAGCCCGCGATGGCGCGGGGACAAGCCCGCGTGAAGTTTTCCGGAAGCGGGGCCGTCCGTTCGCGGACGGCCCCGCAGCCGTAGCCGGGTGGGGCCACGGAGTAGGGTGCGGCCAGAGTCGTCTCAGTGAGGTGCTGTCTCGATGCTCGATCGAGGTGTGATGCTCCCGAGCTCCTTCCAGGCCGCCCGGGCCCTGGCCACCACCCGCGTGCTGGAGCCGCCCGACCTCGCGGACGCCCTGGAGATCCTCCACCGCGACCCGGTCTCCAACGCCTTCGTCGCGACCCGGGTCGAGGCCGTCGGGCTGGACCCGTGGCGGCTCGGCGGGGAGATGTGGGGCTGGTACGACGGGGACGGCGTCCTCGACGCCCTCTGCTACGCCGGCGCGAACCTCGTCCTGGTCGACGCCGGGCCGGAGGCGGTCGCGGCGTTCGCCGAGCGGGCCCGCCGACAGGGGCGGCGCTGCTCTTCGATCGTCGGACCGGCCGAGTCCACCGCGGCGTTCTGGGCCCTGCTGGAGCGGAGTTGGGGGCCGGCCCGGGAAGTGCGGGGCCACCAGCCGCTGATGGCCACCTCGATGCCGTCGGTGGAGATCGCGCCGGATCCGCTGGTGCGGAGGGTGCGACGCAACGAGGTCGAGACGCTGATGCCGGCGTGCGTGGCGATGTTCACCGAGGAGGTCGGGGTGTCGCCGCTGGCCGGGGACGGCGGGCTCCTCTACCAGGCCCGGGTGGCCGAACTCGTCTCCACCGGGCGGTCGTTCGCGCGGTTCGGGGAGGACGGGGAGGTCGTCTTCAAGGCCGAGATCGGGGCCGTGACGGAGGGGGCCTGCCAGATCCAGGGGGTCTGGGTCGCGCCGGAGCACCGGGGACAGGGGTTGTCCGAGACGGGGATGGCGGCGGTCCTGGACATCGCGCTGCGGGAGGTGGCGCCGGTGGTGTCGCTCTACGTCAACGACTTCAACCTGCGGGCGCGGGCGGCGTACCGGAGGGTGGGGTTCCGGGAGGTCGGGGCGTTCATGAGCGTGCTGTTCTGAGGGCTGGTTCTGCTGGTTCGGAGGGGCTGGTTCTCCGGGTTCGGCGGGGCCGGTTCTGCTGGTTCGGAGGGCCTGGTTCGGTGGGGCCGTTGCCGGGTTGGGATCTTCGGCCGCAGCGGAGGGCCGCTGGTAGTAACGTCCGGAGCATGGATCAGCTGACCGGGGTGACGATCGAGGCCATCGACCTTGCGGCCTGGGCGCCGCAGGCGCTGGAGGTCCAGGCGGTGGCGTTCGGGCTCACGCCCGAGGAGGTCGCGGTACGGCTGCACATCGTCGGGCGGCACGCCCAGCAGCCGGGGGTGATCGCGTTCGGGGCGATGAGCGGCGGGCGGCTGGTCGGGTTCGGGTATGGGATGCCCAACCAGCGCGAGCACTGGTGGAGCACGGTGATCGAGCCGTACCTCAGTGCCAGGGGGTACGGGGACTGGCTGGACGGGGTCTTCGCCGTCACCGAGTTGCACGTGCTGCCGGAGTTCCAGGGGCAGGGGGTCGGCTCGCGGATCATCCGGACGCTGTGCGAACGGTCGGGGCTGGACCGGAGCATCCTCTCGGCGATCGACGCGGAGACGCCGGCCCGGCGGCTCTACCGGGCGTTGGGGTACCGGGATCTGGCGCGGGCGGTGCGGTTCCCGGCGACGGACCGGCTGTACGCGGTGATGGGGGCTCGGCTGCCGCTGCGGGGGGCGCGGGGCTGAAGTCGGCCTGTGGCGGAGCTTCGGGGTTTCGCGGGGGCGGGGATTCGGGGGCGGGTCAGAGGCTGTTGGCGAGTTCGAGGTGGAGCTCGGCGTCTTCGGTGCGGTTCGCGGTGAGGGCGCGCAGGGCCAGGTCGACGGCGCGGAACAGGGCCCAGCCGCGGAGGCGGTCCTGGTCCACGCCGAGGGCGTCGGAGAGCTGGTGGAGGCGGCGGCGGACGGCTGCCGGTACGCCGGGGGAACCGAGCAGGGTGTCGGCGCGGTCCAGGACGAGGCGGGCGAGGTCGTAGGCGCGCTCGCCGACGAGCGGACGCGGGTCGATGGCCAGCCAGGGGGCGCGGTCGGCGGCGAGCACGTTGCCGTGGTGGAAGTCGCCGTGGAGGAGGAAGGACTCGCCGGTGGACTCGCCGAGGCCGCGGGCGGTGTCCAGGGCCTCGGTGATCAGCGGCTGGGCCGCGGTGGCGGCGGGGTGGGAGCGGTGTTCCTCGACACGGGCGGCGGTGGCGGGCACCTGCTGGGCGACGGTGGGGAAGGGGTGCTCACCCGGGAGTTCCACCCAGAGCCGGTGCAGCAGGCTGGTGGCCTCCAGCATGGCCTTGGACTCGGCGAGGGACCGTAGCGGGATCTCGCCGTGGAGGCGTTCCAGGAGCAGGACGCCCTGGGCGGGATCGGCGGCGAGGAGGAGGACGGCTCCCCGGCCGGCCCAGTGGGTGAGGGCGGCGTGCTCGTGGGCGGTCTCGGGGGTGACCAGGCCCGCCTTGAGGACGGCCGGCGAGAGGTCGTCGCGGTGGACGTACGCGATCAGGCTGAGGCTGCCGCCGGGGTCGAGGACGCGTTCCAGGGTGAGGTCCCAGGCGTCGAGGTGGGCGGCCGCGATGGTGGGGAGGGTGGCGAGCCACTCGTGGGCGGCTTCGCCGTGGGTGGCGGTGACGGTCTCCGTCAGCCAGGTGGGGATGGTGAGGGTGGGGTGGGCTCCCGACATGGGTCCATTGTGGGGGTTGTGTGGGTGGGGTGGTGGCTCTCGGGAGGGTGGGGGCGGGGGGGGGGGGGGGGGGGGGGGGGGGGGGGGGGGGGGGGGGGGGGGGGGGGGGGGGGGGTGGGGGGGGGGGGCGGGGGGGGGGGGGGGGGGGGGTGGGTGGTAAAGGCGGTAA
>NZ_JBIWJF010000051.1:0-35417 GCF_044764985.1 Kitasatospora sp. NPDC093550 | reverse complement strand
GTTGGCAGTCTGAAAATCACCCGCAACGCCCCTCTCCGGGCCACCCCCTGCGCCGCCCCTTCCGCAGCGCGTCCCTCTCGCTTGGTCGGGTGAGGAGGGGGTGGGGTGAGGTGGGGTGAGGGGGTGTGGGTGGGGTTGGGGTGAGGGGGTGTGGGTGGGCTTTTGCCTGGTGCGGGAATGGGGCTGGCGTTGACGTCTGGGGGAAGGTTTACGGTCGTCGTGGAAGCGCGGGAGGAGTGGGGCGGCGTGCGGATCGGGGAGTTGGCGGAGCGGGCGGGGACGACCACGCGGGCGTTGCGGTACTACGAGCAGTTGGGGTTGTTGCCGGCTCGTCGGGCGGGCAATGGGTACCGGGCGTACGACGAGGGGGATCTGCGGCTGTTGCGGGAGATCCGGATGTTGCAGGACTTCGGGTTCGGGTTGGAGGAGACCCGGCCGTTCGTGGAGTGTCTGCGGGCGGGGCACCCGGAGGGCGACGCGTGTCCGGCGTCGTTGGAGGTGTACGAGCGCAAGCTCGCCGAGTTGGACGACTGCATCGCGAAGTTGCGTGACGTGCGGGCGCGGGTGGCCGGGCAGTTCGAGCGGGCGGTGCGGGCGCGGGACGACCTCGCGGCTTCCGAGCGACCACCACTGTGTGAACTGACGGAGGAGTAGGCGATGGTGCGGATCGTGGGTGTGCCGGCGGTGACGGACGAGACGTTCGCGGCGGAGGTGTTGGCGGCGGACGGGCCGGTGCTGGTGGAGTTCACGGCGGACTGGTGCCCGCCGTGCCGGATGATGGCGCCGGTGCTGGCGGACATCGCGCGGGAGGAGGCGCACCGGCTGAGGGTGGTGAGCGTCGACGTGGATCGCAATCCGCGGACGCCGGCGGCGTACGGGGTGTTGTCGATGCCGACGTTGACGGTGTTCCGGGGTGGGGAGCCGGTGCGGTCGGTGGTGGGGGCGCGGGCGAAGGCGCGGCTGCTGCGGGAGCTGGACGACGTGCTCTAGGCCGGGACGAGTTCGGGTTCGGCGGCCTGCTTGGCGCGGTCCTTGGCCTCGCGGCGGGCGAGGATCCAGACGCCGACCGGGATCATCGCGGTGAACAGCCACCACTGGATGGCGTAGGCCATGTGCGGGCCGATGTCGGAGTGGTTGGGCTCGGGGATCAGCTGGGGCTGGTCGGCCGGGGCCGGGGTGGTGGCGGAGAGTTCGAGGTAGCCGCCGAGGAGGGTGGCGCCGCTCTCCTTGGCCTGCTCGTCGGTGTTGATCAGGTTGAACTGGCGGGCGGGCAGGCCGGCGCGGTCCTTGATGCCGCTGGCGCCGTAGGTCTCGTCGGCGCGCAGGCGGCCGGTGAGGGTGACCTCGCCGGTGGGGGCGGCCGGGACGGGCGGGTACTCGGTGGCGGTGGCGCCGGAGGCGACCCAGCCGCGGTTGACGAGGACGGTGCCCCTGCCGTCGGAGAGCTTCAGCGGGGTCACGACGAAGTAGCCGATCGTGTCCCCGCTGGAGTCGGTGCGCTTGCGGACCACGAACTCGTGTGCCGGGTCGTACTGGCCGGTGGCGGTGACCGCGCGCCAGGTGAGGTCCTTGGGGACCGTGGAGCCCGGGGTGGGCGACAGGGAGTCGAAGGGGACCGGAGCTGCCGTGAGGGCCTTGCCGATCAGCTCGTTCCGGGCCACCCGTGCCTCGTGGCGGTGCAGCTGCCAGAAGCCCAGCTTGATCGTCGCGGGGATCAGCAGCAGCGCGATCAGCATGGTGATCAGCCACTGGCGGGTCAGCAGAAAACGGTACACATGGGAACGGTACGCCGACCTCACAACCGGCTCACGCACCGGGGTGCGGGGCGACCTCGCGCAGGAGCTGGAGGAACGCGTCCTCGGTGACCACCGGGGTGCCGACCTCGCGGGCCTTGCGCGCCTTGCCGCTCCAGCTGTCCGGCTCGTTGGTGACCAGCAGGCTGGTGAGGCGGCTCACGGAGCTCGCGATGTGCAGGCCGGCCTCGACCGCGCGGTCCTCCAGGACCTCGCGGTCGGTGGCCGTGTCGCCGGTGAAGGCCACCCGCATGCCCTGGACCAGCGGCTCGCCGTCCTGCCAGCGGCCCGGGTTGGGGTACGGGCAGGGCGGGCGCTTCTTGGACTGGCGGTAGTTCGCGCCGGTCCAGGAGGCCCGGCTCGGGGAGGCCGGTTCGTCCTCGCCGAGGTCGGTGACCGCGACGCAGTTCTGCAGGGGCAGCGGGACGCCGCCGAGGCGGGCGAGCCGCAGGCTGGGGCGGAAGGCCTCGGCGAGCACCCGGGCGTCGTCCAGGGCGTTGTGGGCCTGGAGCTGCCGGACGCCGAAGTGGGCGGCGAGCGAGGCCAGCTTGCCGTTGGGCAGCGGCAGGCGCAGGTCGCGGGAGAGGACCATGGTGCAGATCCGCTGCTCGACGGGGGCGTTCAGGCCGGCCCGGGAGAACTCGCGGGAGATCATGTTCCAGTCGAAGAGCGCGTTGTGCGCGACCAGGACCCGGCCGCGCAGCCGGTCGGCGAACTCGTCGGCGATCTGCGGGAAGGTCGGGGCGGTGGCGAGCAGCTCGGCGGTCAGGCCGTGGATCCAGACCGGGCCCGGGTCCCGCTCGGGGTTGACCAGGGTGTACCAGTGGTCGGTGACCTCGCCGTCCGGGTCCAGCTGGTAGACGCCCGCCGAGATGACGCGGTCGGAGCGGCCGAGACCGGTGGTCTCGACGTCGACGACCGCGAAGCCCTCGGTCGGGGCGGCGGAGCGCTGTGCGGGGACCGGGGCGGTCCTCGGCGCGGGCTGGATCGGTTGCATGGTCCAACAGGATAAGGGGCGGGCCGGAGGGGTCCGGCCGGAATGTTCCGACCGACCGGCCGGAATAGAGTGGTCGTCGGGGGTGTCGTACACCTGGTCGAGATCGTCTTCTTGTGAGGAACAGCGCATGCGTGCCACCGTGATTCACGGCCCCAACGACATCCGGATCGAGGACGTACCGGACCCGGTGATCAAGCACCCGACGGACGTCGTGCTCCGTGTGGTGAACGCCTGCATCTGCGGCAGCGACCTGTGGGCCTACCGCGGGGTGGCCCAGCGGGTGGCCGGGCAGCGGATCGGGCACGAGTTCCTGGGTGTGGTGGAGGAGGTCGGCACCGAGGTGCGCGGCTTCGCCAAGGGCGACCTGGCGGTGGCCCCGTTCGTCTGGTCGGACGGGACGTGTGATTTCTGTCGCGAAGGACTGCAGACCTCCTGCCCGCACGGCGGGTTCTGGGGCGAGGTCGGCTCGGACGGCGGTCAGGGCGAGGCGGTCCGGGTGCCGTTCGCGGACGGGACGCTGGTGAAGCTGCCGAAGGAGGCGGCGGGCGACGAGAAGCTGCTGCCCGGGCTGCTGGCGCTGTCGGACGTGATGTCGACCGGGCACCACGCGGCGGTCTCGGCCGGGGTGCGCCCCGGGGCGACCGTCGCGGTGGTCGGCGACGGCGCGGTGGGCCTGTGCGGCGTCCTGGCGGCGCACCGGCTGGGCGCGGGCCGGATCATCGCGCTGGGCCGGCACACCGCCCGGACCGAGCTGGCCCGGCGCTTCGGTGCGACGGACGTGGTCGCCGAGCGCGGGGACGCGGCCGTCGAGGCGGTCAAGGAGCTGACCGGCGGCCAGGGCGCGCACGCGGTGCTGGAGGCGGTCGGCACCGAGGAGTCGATGCGGACGGCCATCTCGATCACCCGGGACGGCGGCGCGGTCGGGTACGTCGGCGTGCCGCACGGCGGCAGCGCGGGCGTGGACATCGGCCAGATGTTCGGCCGAAACGTTTCGCTGAACGGCGGCGTGGCTCCGGCCCGCGCCTACATCCCCGAGCTGCTGCCCGACGTCCTCTCCGGGGCCATCGAGCCGGGCCTGGTCTTCGACCGCACGGTCGGCCTGGACGGCGTGCCGGACGGCTACCGGGCGATGGACGACCGCTCGGCGCTGAAGGTCCGGATCGCTTTCTGACGTCTCGTCGAGAGGGGCGGCACCGCTGGTCGGTGCCGCCCCTCTTCGTATGGGGAGGGGGAGGCGGGAGATGGCACAGGTGGTGGTTTTCGGCCATTTGGATGCTGCGAGGGGGTGAACGGCTGGCTGATCGCGGTCAACCCCTTTCGGGGTGGGCACGACGCTCCTAGCATTGCGCGGCGCGCTCGCGATGTGACGCCCCTCACGTTCGATCGTTCCCCCCGTGTGCCAGCTACGCCGAAGGAGTGAGGAGAGAGAGTGGATTCGCCGCCGATCACCACTACCGCTACGGAAGTCCAACTGATCGATGACAGCGAGGAGTTCCGCACCCTGCGGCGCTCGTTCCGGAGCTTCGCCTTCCCGGTCACCATCGGCTTCGTGCTCTGGTACCTGCTCTACGTCCTGCTCTCGTGCTACGCCCCCGGTCTGATGGGCACCAAGGTCCTCGGGCACGTCAACGTCGCCCTGGTGCTCGGACTGCTGCAGTTCGTCACCACCTTCGCGATCGCCGCCTGGTACGCCCGCTACGCCGACCGGCGGATCGACCCGGCCGCCACCGCGATCCGCGAAGCGCACGGAGCCGTCGTCCACGCCCCCCGGGAGTCCGCCGAATGATCCCGCTCGCCAGTTCCGCGACCGAGCACCGCGGCCTGACGATGACCCTGTTCGGGGTCTTCGTGGTGGCCACCCTGGTCATCACCGTCTGGGCCGGGCGGCAGAACCGGAGCGCCGCCGACTTCTACGCCGGCGGCCGGGGCTTCACCGGCTTCCAGAACGGCCTGGCCATCTCCGGCGACTACATGTCCGCGGCGTCCTTCCTCGGCATCGCCGGCCTCATCGCGCTCAACGGCTACGACGGGTTCCTCTACTCGATCGGCTTCCTGGTCGCCTGGCTGGTCGCGCTGCTGCTGATCGCCGAGCCGCTGCGCAACTCCGGCCGCTTCACCATGGCGGACGTCCTCGCCTTCCGGATGCGCCAGCGCCCGGTGCGCACCGCGGCGGGCGTCTCCACCATCGTGGTGTCGATCTTCTACCTGCTGGCCCAGATGGTCGGCGCCGGGGCGCTGGTGGCCCTGCTGCTGGGCGTCACCGGGGACGCCGCCAAGCGCTGGACCATCCTCGCGGTCGGCGCCCTGATGATCATCTACGTGGTGATAGGGGGCATGAAGGGCACCACCTGGGTGCAGATCGTCAAGGCGGTGCTGCTGATCGCCGGCGCCGCGCTGATGACCGTCCTGGTGCTCGCCAAGTACCACTTCAACCCCTCGGAACTGCTGGGCGCGGCCGCCTCCGCGAGCGGCAAGGGCACGGCCTTCCTCGAACCCGGGCTGAAATACGGCGCCAGCAACACCTCCAAACTGGACTTCATCAGCCTCGGCATCGCGCTGGTGCTCGGCACCGCCGGGCTGCCGCACATCCTGGTCCGCTTCTACACCGTCCCCACCGCCAAGGCCGCGCGGAAGTCGGTGCTCTGGGCGATCGGCATCATCGGCGTCTTCTACCTGATGACCCTGGCCCTCGGCTTCGGGGCGGCGGCGCTGGTCGGCCGCAGCGGCATGGTCGCCGTCGAGGGCAAGACGCCCTCCGGGAACACCGCGGCGCCGCTGCTCGCCGAACAGCTCGGCGGCGGGGCCGGCACCACCGGCGGGGCGATCATGCTCGCGGTGATCTCGGCCGTCGCCTTCGCCACCATCCTCGCCGTGGTCGCCGGGCTCACCCTGGCCTCCTCCGCCTCCTTCGCCCATGACCTCTACGCCAACGTGATCCGGCGCGGAAAGGCGAGCGAGAAGGAGGAGGTGCGCTCGGCGAAGTGGGCGGCCGTGGCGATCGGCGCGGTCGCCATCGTGCTCAGCCTCTACGCGGGCAAGCTCAGCACCGCCGCCCTGGTGGCGCTCGCCTTCGCGGTGGCCGCCTCGGCGAACCTGCCCACCCTGCTCTACTCGCTGTTCTGGAAGCGCTTCACCACCGCGGGCGCGGTCAGCTCGGTCTACGCCGGTCTGACCTCCTCCGTGGTGCTGGTGGTCTTCTCCCCGGTGCTGTCCGGCGGCAAGAACTCCCTGTTCCAGGGCGTCGACTTCCACTGGTTCCCGCTGGAGAACCCCGGCCTGGTCTCCATCCCGATCGGCTTCCTCGCGGGCTGGATCGGCACCCTGCTGTCCACCGAACGGCCCGACCCGGCGAAGTACGCTGAACTGGAGGTCCGCTCGCTGACCGGACTGGGCGCCCATTGATCGTCCCGCGATGACTATGCTGGCCCGGCCCGCCTGACGGTGGCCGGGCCGGCCGCATTTCGGGAAGGACGCACGTGCTGCTCGACACCTTCGGACGCCAGGCCGTCGACCTACGGGTCTCCCTCACGGACCGGTGCAACCTGCGCTGCACCTACTGCATGCCGGAGGAGGGCCTGCAGTGGCTGGCCAAGCCCGACCTGCTGACCGACGAGGAGATCGTCCGGCTGGTCACGGTCGCGGTGCGCGACCTGGGCGTCCGCGAGGTCCGCTTCACCGGCGGCGAGCCGCTGCTGCGCCCCGGGCTGGTCGCGGTGGTCGCCGCCTGCTCCGAGCTGGAGCCCCGCCCCGAACTCTCGCTGACCACCAACGGCATCGGACTGGCCCGCACCGCGACGGCGCTGCGCGAGGCCGGGCTCGACCGGGTCAACGTCTCGCTGGACACCCTCGACCCCGAGGTCTTCCACACCCTCACCCGCCGCCGCCGGCACCAGGACGTGCTGGACGGCCTGGCCGCCGCCGAGGCCGCCGGGCTGGCGCCGGTGAAGCTGAACGCGGTGCTGATGCGCGAGGTCAACGACCACGAGGCGGCCGACCTGCTGGCCTGGTGCCTGGAGCGCGGCTACGAGCTGCGCTTCATCGAGCAGATGCCGCTGGACGCCCAGCACGGCTGGGACCGCAGCTCCATGGTCACCGCGGAGGAGATCCTCGGACTGCTCCGCGCCCGCTTCGCGCTCACCCCGGAGCCGTCCGCCCGTCGGGGCGCGGCGCCCGCCGAGCGCTGGCTGGTGGACGGCGGTCCGGGCCGGGTGGGTGTGATCGCCTCCGTGACCCGGCCGTTCTGCCGGGCCTGCGACCGGACCCGGCTGACCGCCGACGGCCAGGTGCGCAACTGCCTGTTCGCGACCGGGGAGACCGACCTGCGCACCGCGCTGCGCTCCGGCGCGGACGACGCCGAGCTGGCCGCGCTGTGGCGGGCGGCGATGTGGGGCAAGAAGGCCGGGGCCGGGATCGACGCCCCGGAGTTCCTGCAGCCGGAGCGGCCGATGTCCGCGATCGGCGGTTAGACGCCCGGGGTCGGCGGTTAGACGCCCGGGGTCGAGGCGCCGGGTTCCTCGGGGGTCCAGTCGGCGAAGGCGACGACCTCCTTGAGGAAGCCGCGCACGCCGAGGAACTGGGACAGGGGCTCGCGGTGCTCGTCGCAGGCGAGCCAGGTCTTGCGGCGGTCCGGGGTGTGCAGCTTGGGGTTGTTCCACACCAGCACCCAGCCGGCGTCCGCCCGGCAGCCCTTGGCGGAGCAGATCGGCGTCTGCGGGGTGTCCATCGGGCCGTCCTCAGCGATAGCGGGTGAATCTGCCCCGCCAGTCTGTCACGCCCGGTCGGGGCGGCCGGGTCCGGGCATGGCGACGCCGGGCAGCCACGGGGGGAGCTGCCCGGCGTCGGTCCGTCGCTCCGACGGGGGATGCGGAGCGCGTACGCAGTATGTCACGCCAAGACCCCCGGATGGGGAGGTCTTGCATGATTAATCTGAGGTTCTTTTGAGCTTTCGCCCAGGGGGATCGGGGCGAACCGGGGAGAAGCGGACGGTCAGTCCACGTGCTGTGAAGGATCGGTGGCAGCGGCCTTTGCCTCTCCAGTACCGCCGGTCGCACCCGCCCCACCCGTCCCACCGGGGCCCAGCATCAGCGGGGTGTCCAGCGGGATGTCGAAGGTGCTCGGCAGTCCCGGGGCCCGTTCCCGGCCCGCGTTCGCGATCAGCACCGCGAAGTACGGCAGCAGCACGGCGCCCGCGAGCGCGGCGAACGCCAGCACGCGCTGGACGTCCCACAGCACCACGGCGAGCAGCACGCAGACCGTACGGAGCAGCATCGAGATGACGTAGCGCCGCTGGCGCCCCCGGACGTCCTCGGTGAGGCTGCTGCGCGCTCCCGTGATCCGGAAGACCTGCCCGTCGCCGGCGCTCTTGCCCATGTGTCCTACCGCCCTCGTCACGCTCCCCCGCGCCTGGCCGCGCGGCCTCCTCACGGTACGCCCGGGCGGACGCGGCGACGAGACCGGGTGGGGCGGACCCACCCGGTCGGGTACGCGAAGGGCCTGTCCGGCGGAGCGGACAGGCCCTCGGGGTGCGGCGTGCGGCCCTAGGAACGCCGGGAGAGGTACTGCGGGGGGACGGCGTCGGTGAGCCAGACGCCGTTCTCGCTGAGCCGGAACTCGTGGCCGGCCGCCGTCATCGCGGCCGCGTTCACCGTCAGCACCACCGGGCGGCCGTGCCGGGCGCCGACCCGGGTGGCCGTCTCGGTGTCCGCGGAGAGGTGGACGTCCTGGCGGGCCATCGGGCGCAGGCCCTCGCGGAAGATCGCCGCCAGGTGCCGGTCGGCGGTGCCGTGGTACAGCACGTGGGGCGGCTCGGTGGCGGTCAGGCCGAGGTCGACCGCCACCGTGTGGCCCTGGTTGGCGCGGATCGAGAGACCGTCCGGGGAGTAGCCGAAGCGGCGCTTGTTGTTGGTGGCCACGACGTGGTCCAGCTCGGCCCGGGTGACCGGCCTGCCCTTCGCCGCGAGGGCGGTGAGCAGGGCGTCGATCCGGACCCAGCCGGACCCGTCCAGCGTGATCCCCACCAGCTCCGGCTCGTGCCGCAGGATGCGCGACAGCATCTTGCTCGTCCGGACCAGCCGCTTCTCGTCCATCATGTCTCTCGTATCCCCCCGTCGGTCAGCGGCTAAGAGGCCTGGCTGACCGAACTCATGTTGAAGTCCGCGACACGCACGGGTGGCATCGCGGTGCGGGTGAACCAGTCGCTCCACTCGCGGGGCAGGCAGCGTTCGGTGCGGCCCGCCTCGGTGATCCGGCCGAGGAGGTCCACCGGGGACTCGTTGAACCGGAAGTTGTTGACGGCGCCGACGACCTCGCCGTTCTCCACCAGGTAGACGCCGTCCCGGGTGAGACCGGTGAGCAGCAGAGTCGCCGGGTCCACCTCGCGGATGTACCAGAGGCAGGTGAGCAGCAGGCCGCGCTCGGTGCGGGCGATCATCTCGTCCAGGGTCGGCGCCGACGCCTGGTCGGCCGTCTCCAGCACGAGGTTGTCGATGGCCGGACGCACCGGGAGGCCGGTGAGGCCGGCCGAGTGGCGGCTGGTGACCAGGTCGTTCAGCACGCCCTCGCGGATCCACTCGGTGGCGGTGACCGGCTCGCCGTTGTCGAAGACGGAGACGTCCCCGCCGGTGGAGTGCGCGAGCACGAACGCGCCCGTCTCCAGGCCGGGCTCGCTCGGGTCGGAGCGCAGCGTCAGCGGCAGGCCGCTGAGCTTGTCGCCGATCCGGGTGCCTCCGCCGGGCTTGGAGAAGACCGTCCGGCCCTCGTCGGCGTCCCGGCCGCCGGCGGACCAGCTGAGGTAGACCATCAGGTCGGCGACGGCCGAGGGCGGCAGCAGCGTCTCGTAGCGGCCGGCCGGCAGGTCGACCTTGCGGGCGCCCCAGCCGAGGCGCTTGGTCAGCTCGGCGTGCAGGGCCGGGACGTCGATGTCGGTGAAGTCCCGGGTGGCGGCGCCGACCCAGGCCGAGCCGGACAGGTCGGCGGTCTTGGCGTTGATCTCGACCATGCCGGTGGGCTGGTCGTGGCGCAGCCGTAGGCCGGTGGAGCTGCCCAGGTAGCTGGTGGTCAGCTCGTGCCGGGCGAAGCCGTACAGCAGCTCGCCCTGGGCGGCGGCGCGGGCGAAGGCCTCGCCGAGGGCCGGCCCGAAGGCCTCGAACACCTCGATCGAGGTCTCCGCGGGCGGCTCGGTGAAGTCCGGGGAGGACGGCCGGTCGGCGACCAGGGGCTGGGCGTCCTCGGCCGGGCCGGCCGCGCGGGCGGCCTCCTCGGCGGCCCGCACCAGGCCCTCGACGTCCTCGGCGGTGACGGCCTCGCGGGAGACCACGCCGGAGGCGGTGCCCTCGGCGCCGGTCACGGTGGCGATCACGGTGAGGCGCCGGCCGCGGGTGACGCCGTTGGTGGTCAGGGCGTTGCCGGCCCAGCGCAGGTTGGCGGTGGACTCCTCGTCGGCGATCACCACGCAGCCGTCGGTGCGGGAGAGGCCGAGCGCCAGCTCGACGAGTTCGTGGGGCTGCATCGCGGTCATCAGTGACCCGCCTCCTGCTGGGTGTTGAGCACGTTGACGTTCCGGAACAGCGCCGACGGGCAGCCGTGGCTGACCGCCGCGGTCTGGCCGGGCTGTGCCTTGCCGCAGTTGAAGGCGCCACCGAGGACGTAGGTCTGCGGGCCGCCGACCGCCGCCATCGAGCCCCAGAAGTCGGTGGTGGTGGCCTGGTACGCGAAGTCCTTGACCTGGCCGGCGAGTTCGCCGTTCTTGATGGCGTAGGCGCGCTGGCCGGTGAACTGGAAGTTGTAGCGCTGCATGTCGATCGACCAGGAGCGGTCGCCGACGATGTACAGGCCGTTCTCCACCCCGGCGAACAGGTCCTCGGTGTCCGGGCCGTCGGCGGCGGGCTGGAGCGAGACGTTGGCCATCCGCTGCACCGGCACGTGCGCGGGGGAGTCCGCGAAGGCGCAGCCGTTGGAGCGCTCGAAGCCCTTCAGCCTGGCCATGCCGCGGTCCAGCTGGTAGCCGACCAGGACGCCGTCCTTGACCAGGTCCCAGGACTGGGTGGCGACGCCCTCGTCGTCGTAGCCGATGGTGGACAGGCCGTGCTCGGCGGTGCGGTCGCCGGTGACGTGCATCAGCTCCGAGCCGTACCTGAGCGAGCCGAGCCGGTCGAAGGTGGCGAAGGAGGTGCCGGCGTAGGCGGCCTCGTAGCCGAGCGCGCGGTCCAGCTCGGTGGCGTGGCCGATCGACTCGTGGATGGTCAGCCACAGGTTGGACGGGTCGATGACCAGGTCGTAGCGGCCGGCCTCGACGCTCGGGGCCTTCATCTTCCCGGCCAGCAGGGAGGGCAGTTCGGCGAGTTCGGCGTCCCAGTCCCAGCCCGTCCCGCGCAGGTACTCGAAGCCGCGGCCGGCCGGCGGGGCCAGGGTGCGCATCGAGTCGAAGGCGCCGGTGCGCTCGTCGACCGAGGTGGCCTCCAGTTCGGGGTGCAGCCGGATCCGCTGCTGGGTGGTCATGGTGCCCGCGGTGTCCGCGTAGAACTTGTTCTCCTGGACGGTCAGCAGGGACGCCTGGACGTGCGAGACGCCCTCGGCGGCCAGCAGCCGGGAGCTCCAGTCGGCGAGCAGCGCGGTCTTCTCCGCGTCCGGCACCTCGAAGGGGTTGACCTCGTAGGAGGAGACCCAGCTGACGTCCCGGTGGACCGGTTCGTCGGCCAGCTCGACCCGCTCGGTGGAGCCGGCCGCGCGGCTGATCCCGCCGGACAGGCGGGCCACCGCGACGGCCTGCTCGGCGACCTTCGCCGCGGCGGCGGTGGTGAGGTCGACGCCGGCGGCGAAGCCCCAGGCGCCGTCCAGCAGGACCCGGACGGCGAAGCCCAGTTGCACGCTGTCCGAGGTGCCGGCCGGGCGGGCGTCGCGCAGCCGCCAGGAGGCGCTGCGGATCCGCTCCAGGCGGAAGTCGGCGTGGCTCGCGCCGAGTTCGCGGGCCCGGGTGAGGGCGGCGTCGGCGAGGGCGCGCAGCGGCAGGGCGAGGAACACCGGGTCGACGGCGCGCCCGTGCGGGGCGCCGGCGCGGTCGGCCGGAGGGATCGGAGGCAATCGGGCTCCCAGGTCGCGGAGGGTGGCGGTGTGGCGCCACAGGGGCGCCCGCACCGCATCATTTCCCGTCCACCGGGTTCCCGGCCAGCGCATTTCGTCCGCTGCGCTGGGGTTTCGGCCAGTACGACTGTCGGATCGGGGGCGTGGGGAGGGCCCTCCGGGGAGCCTTGGGAGGGCCGTCGGGGGACCTGTCGGGCCCCCGTCCGGCGTGCCGCCTCCCGGGCCGTCAGCCGACGGACTCCCACCAGCCGTCGAGCTCCGGCGGGTTGTCGACGTCCACCCGCTCGCCGGGGCGCGGCACGGCCAGCGGGACGGCGTGCTCCTTGGCCTCCTTCACCAGCCGCTCGATCGGCTCGGACCACCGGTGCAGACCGAGGTTGAAGGTGCACCAGTGGACGGGCACCAGCAGGCCGGCCGTCAGGTCCCGGTGGGCGAGGACGGCGTCCTCCGGGGTCATGTGGATGTCCGCCCAGGCCGCGTCGTAGGCGCCGATCTGGACCAGCGCCGCGTCGAACGGGCCGTGCTGCTCGCCGATCCGGGCGTAGCCCTCGAAGTAGCCGGAGTCGCCGGTGTAGAAGACCTTGCGCTCGGGCCCGGCGATCACCCAGGAGCCCCAGAGGGTGGTGTTGCGGGTCAGGCCGCGGCCGGAGAAGTGGTGCGCGGCGGTCAGGGTGAGCACCAGCTCGCCCAGGTTGCAGGTCTCGTCCCAGTCCAGCTCGATGATCCGGTGCTCCGGGACGCCCCAGCGGCGCAGGTGGGCGCCGATGCCGAGCGGCACCGCGAAGGGGGCGGACTGGCTGCGCACCAGGCGCTTGACCGTCGCCATGTCCAGGTGGTCGTAGTGGTCGTGCGAGATCAGCACCGCGTCGACCGGCGGGAGCTCCTCCAGCTCGACCGGCACCGGGTGCAGCCGCTTGGGGCCGATGTGCGCGGAGGGGGAGCAGCGGTCGCTCCAGATCGGGTCGAGCAGCACCCGGAAGCCCTCGATCTCCACCAGCGCGGAGGCGTGCCCGTACCAGGTGATCTCCACGCCCTCGGCCGCCGGGCCGGGCGGGGTGGCGGGGCGGACGGTCGGCACCGGGTGGGCGGGGACGCGGCCCTCCCGCTCGAAGAGCATCCGGCGGGCGGTGGCGCCGTCGAAGCCGGGGGCGGCGGAGGCGCGGGCGAGGGTGGAGGGCGCGTTGTGGAAGACGCCGTCGCGGTACTGCGGGGAGTTGCGCACCCGCTCCTCGCGCTCGCCGTCCGGCCGCCGCCCGAACGCCGCCGGCAGGTCGCGCAGCGACCAGGCGGCCGTGCCCAGGCCGGCCGCCAGGGCGGTGAGGGCCAGCAGTCGTCCGCGTCGGGGAGTGCTCCCGGGCCGTGCCTTGGTCATCCGCTCTGCCTTCGTCGCTCGCCGGGATCGGTCGGGGGAAACGGTACTGCCGGTCCCGGACCGACCCGTACCACGGGGGGCAACGGGTGCACCCGCCCGTGTTGTTCCCGTACAGTGCCCCGGATCCGGGCAGGGCCCGGGCCTGGGCGGTGTCGCCGGGCCTGAGCACGGTGGCGGGTACGGATTGTCGGATTGCGACAGTTCCTTCGGTGCGGCGCTGTGGGAGCCCGATGCGCCGCCGCCGCCGACCGCCCGATAGCGTCACACTGCGTACGCATTCCGACGTACGCGCTCACACTGGAGAGAGGTGGATCGTTGAGCCGCTCGGTTCTCGTCACCGGAGGAAACCGGGGCATCGGCCTCGCGATCGCCCAGGCCTTCGCCGAAGCGGGCGACAAGGTGGCCATCACCAGCCGCTCGGGCGAGGTGCCCGAGGCCCTGCAGAAGTACGACGTCCTCGCCGTCCGCTGCGACATCACGGACGCCGCGCAGGTCGACGCCGCCTTCACCGAGATCGAGCGGGAGCACGGCGCGGTCGAGGTGCTGGTCGCCAACGCGGGCGTCACCAACGACACCCTGCTGCTGCGCATGTCGGAGGAGGACTTCACCTCCGTCCTGGACACCAACCTGACCGGCACGTTCCGGGTGGTCAAGCGCGCCTCCAAGCTGATGATGCGGGCCCGCAAGGGCCGCGTCGTGCTGATCTCGTCCGTGGTGGGCCTGTCCGGCTCCCCGGGCCAGGCCAACTACGCCGCCTCCAAGGCCGGCCTGGTGGGCTTCGCCCGGTCGCTGGCGCGCGAGCTCGGCCCGCGCAACATCACCGTCAACGTGGTCGCCCCCGGCTTCGTCGACACCGACATGACCGCCGTGCTCAGCGACGAGCGCCGCGCGGAGATCGTCGCGGGCGTGCCGCTGGGCCGCTACGCGGCGCCCGCCGAGGTCGCCTCCACCGTGCGGTTCCTCGGCTCGGACGAGGCCGCGTACATCACCGGAGCCGTCATTCCCGTGGACGGCGGATTGGGCATGGGTCACTGATCATGAGTGGAATCCTCGAGGGCAAGCGGATCCTGATCACCGGTGTGCTGATGGAGTCCTCCATCGCCTTCCACACCGCCAGGCTCGCGCAGGAGCAGGGTGCGGAGATCATCCTCACCGCGTTCCCGCGCCCGAGCCTGACCGAGCGGATCGCCAAGAAGCTGCCGAACCCGGTCAAGGTGCTGTCGCTGGACGTCTCCAACCCGGACGACCTGGCGGGCATCGCCGACCAGGTCCGGGAGACCCTGCCGACCCTGGACGGCGTCGTCCACTCGATCGGGTTCGCCCCGCAGGACGCGCTGGGCGGCAACTTCCTGGACACCCCGTGGGAGTCCGTGGCCACCGCGATGCACGTCTCGGCGTACTCGCTGAAGTCGCTGACCATGGCGCTGCTGCCGCTGATGCAGGACGGCGGCTCGGTCGTGGGCCTGACCTTCGACGCCCAGTACGCCTGGCCGCAGTACGACTGGATGGGCCCGGCCAAGGCCGCCCTGGAGTCGACCAACCGCTACCTGGCCCGCTACCTGGGCTCGCGGGACATCCGCTGCAACCTGATCTCGGCCGGCCCGATCGGCTCGATGGCCGCCAAGTCCATCCCGGGCTTCGGCGACCTGGCGGACACCTGGAACCACCGCTCCCCGCTGAAGTGGGACCTGAGCGACCCGGAGCCGGCCGGCCGCGGCGTCGTCGCGCTGCTGTCGGACTGGTTCCCGAAGACCACCGGCGAGATCATCCACGTCGACGGCGGTCTGCACGCCATCGGCGCCTGACGCTCCGCCCGTACGCCGCTGCCCGGCACCCCCGCGAAGGGGGTGCCGGGCAGCGGCGTTCGTGTTGCCGGGGGCGGCTCGTGACTCCCGGGTAGCGGCGGCTCCCGGGGCGCGGTTCGTGTGTTCCGGGGACGTCCGAGTTCCAGGCGCTCAGGCTTCGGCCGTCCCGCAGGCGCCGATGGCGCGGCCGGCCTCGACCGAGGCGCGCTGGGCGTCGCCGGTCCGGATGGCCTCCAGGATCGTGTCGTGGCCGATGTAGCGCTCGGCGATCAGCTCCGGGCCGACGTCGTTGCGCAGGTGCGCGCGGGTGACCTCGCCGAGGTCGGAGTAGACGGCGAGCAGCACGTCGTTGTGGGCGGCGGCCACCACGGCCTGGTGGAAGGCGGCGTCGGCCTGGACGAAGTCCTCGGCGTCCCCGGAGTGCCAGGCGCTCTCCCGGCGGGCCAGCGCGCCGTCCAGCAGCTCCAGGTCCCGTTCGGTGCGGCGCCGGGCGGCCAGGCCCGCCGCCGAGGTCTCCAGTGCCGCCCGCAGCTCGGCGACCTGCGCCTGGTCGGCGTCGGCGAAGCGGCGGTGCATCACCCCGGCGAGCTCGCTGGTGGCCAGCACGTACGTGCCGGAGCCCTGGCGGATGTCGAGCAGGCCGTTGTGCGCGAGGGCGCGGACGGCCTCGCGCACGGTGTTGCGGGCGACGCCCAGCTGCTCCACCAAGGCGGCCTCGGTGGGGATGCGCGAGCCGACCGGCCACTCCCCGGACGTGATCTGGGCGCGCAGCTGTGCGATCACCTGGTCGGACAGCGGGGTGCGCCTCGGCGAGGACAGCGCCACGGGTACTCCTTGGGACAACGGCTCGGGTGCGGCCTGGGCGGAATGTGGCCGGTGGATGAACGGTCGGCACATCATGCCAATTCCGAGGTGCGTCAATTCATCCCATCATTCTATGATGGGCCGCATGCCCGCAGCAGAGACCACCGCTTCCGCCGCCTCCACCGCGTCCCCGCGGAACGGGGCCGGGCCGCAGACCGAGCGGCCCGCCCCATCCGCCCCCTCCTCTTCCGGCTCCGCCACGTACCTCGGCTGGCTGTTCGCCGTCGCGATCGCCGCCGCCGCCTTCAACCTGCGCCCCGTCGTCACCAGCCTCGGGCCGCTGCTCGACCAGGTCCGCGCCGGCCTCGGGATGAACCCGACCCTCGCCGGGCTGCTCACCGCCGTCCCGTCGCTGTGCTTCGGGCTGTTCGGCTTCGCCGCCCCGGCGGCGGCCCGCCGGATCGGCCCGATCGCGGTGATCACGGCCGGCCTGGGCGCCATCACCGCGGGCGTGCTGGCCCGCTCCTTCGCCGGCGGCACCGCGGTGTTCCTGCTGCTCACCGCGCTCGCCCTGGCCGGTGTGGCGGTCTCCAACGTGCTGCTGCCGGTGGTGATCAAGCGGTACTTCCCGGAGAAGGTCGGTCCGATGATCGGCCTGTACTCGATGGCGCTGTCCGCGGGCACCGCGCTGGCCGCCGCCGTCACCGTGCCGCTGACCAGTTCCCTCGGCGGCGACTGGCGCTACGGCCTGGGCGTCTGGGCCGCGCTCGGCGCGCTCGCCCTGGCGCTCTGGCTGCCGGTGCTGATCGCCAAGCGCGAGCGCGGCGAGCGGGCGGCGGGCGGCGCCGGGGTCCCGGCCAAGCTGCCGATCACGCGCAGCCGTACGGCCTGGGCGATGGCCTGCTTCTTCGGCCTCCAGGCGACCGGTGCGTACGTGGTGATGGGCTGGCTGCCGAAGATCTTCCAGGACGCCGGTGTCGACAAGGGCACCTCCGGGGTGCTGCTCGCGGTGACCATGGTGATCGGCGTGCCGGTCTCCTTCGTGCTGCCCAACCTGGCCGCCCGCCGCGGCGACCAGCGGCTGTTCGTGGTCGTGCTGGCCGCCTGCGGCATCGCCGGGTACGCCGGGCTGGCGCTCGCCCCGGCCGGCGCCCCGTGGGTCTGGGCGGTCCTGGTCGGGCTGTCCAACTGCGCGTTCCCGCTGGTGCTGACGATGATCGGGCTGCGCGCCCGGACGGCGGGCGGGGTGGCGCAGCTGTCCGCCTTCGCCCAGGGCGTCGGCTACCTGATCTCCATCCCCGGGCCGATCCTGATCGGCCGGATCTACCAGGTCACCGGCGAGTGGTACGGGCCGCTGGGCTTCCTGGCGCTGCTGCTGGTGCCGCAGATGCTGTTCGGGCTGCGGGCCGCGATGGCCCGGCACATCGAGGACGAGGCGGTCCGCCCGGCGGAGCGGGCCGCGAGGGTCAAGGGCTGACCGGCAGGTCAAGGATTGGCCGGCAGGGTCAAGGGCAGCCCGGCAGGGTCAAGGGCTGGCCAAGGCGGCGGGGCCGCCCGAGGGCGGGTGTGTTCGGGGTGGGAGAATTCCCGACATGCCCGTTCTCGACCCGAACCCGACCGACGGCCGCAAGCAGCTCGGCCGTATCGCCCTGGCCTTCGGCGCCATCGTGGTGCTGGTGGCGGTCATCGCCTCCATCGCCTCCCAGATCGGCTGAGCGCCGCCCGTACCGCCGTCCGTACCGCCGTGGGACTCCCGGTGGCGAGCCGGTGAACGGGGCATGATGGCACCCGACACCCCTGGGGGTGGCGGCAACCGGGAGCATCGCGCCACCCGGCGGCTTTTCTGCCAAGCTTGCTGGGTATGAGCGCCGACACGCCCCGCAGGATCATCGTTCTCCGCCATGCCAAGGCCGACTGGCCGAACGGTGTGGACGACCACGAGCGGCCGCTGGCCGACCGGGGCCGCCACCAGGCCCCGGACGCCGGCCGCTGGCTGGTCGACTCCGGCATCAGCCCCGACTACGTGCTCTGCTCCACGGCCCTGCGCACCCGTGAGACCTGGAAGCTGGCGGTGCACGAACTGCCGCGCCGGCCCCTCAAGACCGTGTACGAGGACCGGATCTACGAGGCCAGCCCAGGCGAGATCATCACCGTCCTCCAGGAGACCCCGGATGAGTACGCGGACCTGGTGCTGGTCGGCCACAACCCGGGCGTGCTGGGCCTGACCCAGGTGCTGGCGGGGGACGCGGGCGACCGGGACGCGCTGGAACGGCTGCGGCTCGGCGGCTTCCCGACGGCGGCGATCGCGGTGCTCAGCTTCAGCGGCTCGTGGAAGGGCGTCGAGCCGGGCGTGGCCGAGCTGGTCTCGTACCACACGCCGCAGGACTGACCCCGGAACGTGGGTGAGGGGCGCGCGGACCGATCCGCGCGCCCCTCAAGTACGTCCGCGGGCCGTCCTCAGCGGGCCCTGTTCGGTCGTTCGCCGCTCGGTCGGCCGTTGCCGGGTCGGCCGCCGCTCGTCCGCGGCCGGCCGTCGTCGGCTAGTCGTCCTCGGTCGGGGTGCCGTGCAGGACGTCGGCTGCCTCGACCTCCTCGCGGGTGATGCCCAGCAGGTACAGCACGGTGTCCAGGAACGGCACGTTCACCGCGGTGTCGGCCGCCTCGCGCACCACCGGCTTGGCGTTGAACGCCACCCCGAGCCCGGCCGCGTTCAGCATGTCCAGGTCGTTGGCGCCGTCGCCGATCGCCACCGTCTGCTCCAGCGGCACCTTCGCCTGCTCGGCGAAGCGGGCCAGCCAGCGGGCCTTGCCGGCCCGGTCCACGATCTCGCCGACCACCCGGCCGGTGAACCTGCCGTCCACCACCTCCAGGGTGTTGGCCGCCGCGAAGTCCAGCCCCAGCTGCTCCACCAGGTGGTCGGTGACCTGGGTGAACCCGCCGGACACCACCGCGACCTGGAAGCCCAGGCGTCGCAGGGTGCGGACCAGGGTGCGCGCCCCCGGCGTGAAGCGGACCTCCGCGCGGACCTTCTCGGTCACCGAGGCGTCCAGCCCGGCCAGCAGCGCCACCCGGGCCCGCAGCGACTCGGCGAAGTCCAGCTCACCGCGCATCGCCGCCGCCGTCACCTCGGCGACCTGCTCCTCGCAGCCCGCGTGGGCGGCGAACAGCTCGATCACCTCGTCCTGGATGAGCGTGGAGTCGACGTCCATGACCACCAGGCGCTTGGCCCGGCGCTCCAGCCCCGCCGCGACCACCGCGACGTCCACCCGCTGGGTGGCCGCCTCCTGGGCGAGTTCGGCCCGCAGCTCCTCGGTGGCCACACCGGAGACGGCCAGCTCGACCGCCGTCACCGGGTACTTGGCGAGCCGGAAGACACGGTCGATGTTGCCGCCCGCCGCGGTGATCCGGGAGGTCAGCGCGGAGACGGCGGCGGCGGTCAGCGGGTGGCCGAGCACCGTCACGTGCGAACGGCCCTCGCGGCGCGGCCGGTTGTCGCCGATGCCGGAGATGATCTCGGCCTGGAGCTTCTGCTCGTCCGCCCAGCGGTGGACGGTGGCCCGCAGCCCGCCCTCGGCGCCGGGGGCGGTGGGCGGGGTGACCAGGGCGCACAGCGTGATGCGGCCACGGGTCACGACCTGCTCGATGTCGATGACGTCGACGCCGAATCCGGCCAGCGTCGCGAAGAGGCCGGCGGTGATGCCGGGACGGTCCTTGCCGAACACCTTGACGAGCAGGGTGCGCTCGTCCGCGGTCCGGGGCTGGGCGGCGGGGAGGGGCTCAGCGGCCAGGGGCGATGCGTTCATGGTGCCTCCAACGCTACCCGTCGCCCGGTGGCCCGAGGGCATCCGTCCCACCTCGCGGGACGCCGTCGGTCCGCCGTCCGGTAGCAGGCTGGTCACAGTCACCCGGGGCGACTTTCATCGACGGTCCGCGGGCTGGAATGATTCCCCCCGTCAGTCAGAGGAACATCGCACCCCCGGCCGGGGGCCACAATTCGGGGGAACCGAGAGAGCGGGGCAGGCGAGCAGTGCCGCAACTCGTCATTGAGATCAACGGACAGCAGCGGACTCTGGAGCCCGGGCGGTCCTACACCATCGGGCGCAACCCGCAGTCGGACTTCCCGTTCGACGACGCCAGGGTCTCCTGGCACCACGGGACCATCAGCTTCAACGGCAGCGGTTGGCAGCTGGACGACCACGGCAGCACCAACGGCACGTACGTGGCAGGCGCCCGCACCATGCAGGCGCAGCTGTTCCCCGGAGCGGTCGTCAACCTGGGCAACCCGGAGAACGGCCCCCGGCTCGGCTTCTCCGCACCGGCGCACGCCGCCGCCCCGCAGGCCACCCCGATCCACGAGGCCGCCACCAGCCGCGGCCCGGTGCCGCAGCCCCAGCAGCCGGGCTGGCAGCAGCAGGACCCGTACCAGCAGCCGCAGCAGCAGGCCTGGGCGGGCCAGCCGCAGGCCCAGCAGCCGTTCCCGCAGCAGCAGTACGCGCCGTCGCCCCAGCAGCCTGGCCCGCAGCAGGGCGGCTTCCCGCAGCAGCAGGGCTTCCCGCAGGACCAGGGCTTCCCGCAGCCGCAGCACGGTGGCGGCGGCCCGCAGCCCACCATGATCCGCAACCTGACGTCGGCCATGCGCACCGTCCGGATCGGTCGTGCGCTGGACAACGACATCGTGGTGTCCGACCTCCAGGTCTCCCGCCACCACGCCGAGCTGCGCCAGCTGCCGGACGGCCGCTACGAGATCGTCGACCTCGGCAGCCACAACGGCATCTTCCTCAACGGCCAGCGGGTCCAGCGTCAGCTGATGGGCCCGCAGGACCGGCTGACCGTCGGCCACTCCAGCTTCGTGCTGGTGGGCGACCAGCTGCAGGAGTTCGTCGACACCGGCGCGGTCTCCTTCTCCGCCCGCCACCTGACCGTCGAGGTCGAGCACAAGGGCGCCAAGAAGATCCTGCTCAACGACGTCAGCTTCGGCGTCCCGGAGAAGTCCCTGGTCGCGGTCATCGGCCCGTCCGGCTCCGGCAAGTCCACGCTGCTGCGCGCCCTCACCGGCTACCGCCCGGCCGACCGCGGCGAGGTGCTGTACGACGGGCGCAACCTCTACAAGCAGTTCGCGGAACTCCGCTCGCGCATCGGCCTGGTGCCGCAGTCCGAGATCCTGCACCGCGAGCTCACCGTCCGCTCCGGCCTCAAGTACGCGGCCCGGCTGCGCTTCCCCGGCGACACCGAGGCCAGCGAGCGTGCGGCCCGGATCGACGAGGTGCTCTACGAGCTGCGCCTGGACAAGCGCGCCGACAACAAGATCACCGCGCTCTCCGGCGGTCAGCAGAAGCGCGTCTCGGTCGCGCTTGAGCTGCTCACCAAGCCGTCGCTGATCTTCCTGGACGAGCCCACCTCCGGCCTCGACCCGGGTATGGACCGCGAGGTCATGCAGATGCTGCGCGGCCTCGCCGACGACGGCCGCACCATCCTGGTCGTCACCCACTCGGTGGCCGAACTCGCACTCTGCGACCGGCTGCTGGTGATGGCGCCGGGCGGCTCGGTGGCCTACTTCGGCCCGCCGGACGAGGCGCTGCACTTCTTCGGGTACGAGACCTGGGCGGACGTCTTCCAGGCCTTCGAGAACTACCCGGACCACGACTGGGCCGGCCGCTACCGCGGCTCGGTGCACTACCAGCAGTACTCCGCCCCCACCGTGGAGGCGGGCGAGGTGCAGCACGTGCAGGTGGCCCAGGAGGCCATCAGGCCGCCGAAGCCGCAGAGCTGGGGCTCCCAGCTGTGGACGCTGATGCGGCGCTACATGGCCGTGCTCGCCTCGGACCGCGGCTTCCTGGCACTGTCGGTGCTGCTGCCCGCGGTCATCGGCGCGGTCAGCGTGCTGATCCCGAACGAACCGGGGCTCGCACCCAACCCGAAGACGCAGCTCCATCTCAACAGCGGCGCCGCGACGATCATGCTGATCCTGGCGATCGGCGCCTGCTTCTCCGGGGCGGCCAACTCGGTGCGCGAGTTGATCAAGGAACGGGCGATCTACGAGCGAGAACGAGCCACCGGGCTCTCCCGCTCGGCGTACATGATGTCCAAGATCATCGTGCTGGGCTTCTTCAGCGTGATCCAGGGCGCCATCATCTCCGCCGTCGGCTTCCTGCCGCGCAAGCTGCCCGAGCACGGTCTGATCGTCAAGAACCTGCCGATCATCGAGATGACCATCGGCATGATCCTGCTGAGCTTCGCGGCGATGATGTTCGGCCTGATGATCTCCGCGCTGGTGAAGACCGCCGAGAAGACCATGCCGCTGCTGGTCATGTTCGCCATCGTCCAGGTCGTGTTCACCGGCTGTCTCTTCCAGATCTTCAGCAAGCCCGGTCTCGAGCAGGTCGCCTGGCTGATGCCGGCCCGCTGGGGCACCGGCATCGTCTCCACCACGCTCGACCTCTCCAAGCTCATGGGCCCCTGGAACAAGGACTTCCAGAACCCCAAGTACGACCCGCTCTGGGACCACTCGGTGGCCCAGTGGGCGATCGACGCGGGCGTGCTGATCGTGATCTCGGTCCTGATCGGCATCCTCGTCACCCGGCTCCAGCGCCGGCACGAGCCCGAGGTCATGCAGAAGGGCTGAGCCCTTCCCGACCGCCTGGGGGCGGCCTTCCCGAACGGGAAGGCCGCCCTTTCGTCATGCGCCCGCTCGCCTCCGCGCGCTCCGGTCCGGTGCCGAGGTCGGCGCTCCGAGGCTGCTCCCCCCGGGACCTCCGGCCGGGGGGGCGCGGCCCAGCTCGGGGTCCCCCGCTCGCGCCCCTGGGTCCGGAGCCAAGGAGCATGGGCCCAGCGGCCTAGGTCCGCAGGCCTGCGTCCCGCGCGGCCGGAGGCGGACGCGACCGCCACGGGCGCGGCGGTAGTTTGGCGGTATGCCCAGCACCACCGGAGACCACCGGACCCACCCGGGCCCGCTGCCCGCCTGCGACCCCTGCCTGTCCGGGATCGAGGCCGTCAGCCAGGCACTCCTCGCCATGAGCCGGCACCTGGAGGTCCGCGAGGTGCTGCGCCGCATCACCGCCTCCGCCCGGGAGCTGCTCGGCGCCGAGTACGCGGCCCTCGGCGTGCCCGACGACCACGGAGGCTTCGCCCAGTTCGTGGTCGACGGCGTCACTGACGAGCAGTGGCGGGCGATCGGCCCACTGCCCCGTCAGCACGGCGTGCTCGCCGCGATGCTGCACGAGACCGGCCCGACCCGCCTTGCCGACGTCCGCCGGGCTCCCGCCTTCGGCGGCTGGCCCTCCGCCCACCCAGAGATGGACGCCTTCCTCGGCATGCCGATCCTGGACAGTGACGCCGCCGAGGACGAGTCGCAGGTGATGGGCGTCATCTTCCTCGCCAACAAGCGCGGCGGCGGCTTGTTCACCGACCACGACGAGGAGCTGCTGCGGATCCTCGCCGCGCACGCTGCCCTCGCCCTCTCCAACGCCCGGCTGTACGAGCGCAGCCGCGAGCTCACCCTGGCCGGCGAGCGCGCCCGGATCGCCCATGACCTGCACGACGCCGTCTCGCAGAAGCTCTTCTCGCTCCGACTCACCGCCAAGGCCGCCGCGAAGCTCGTCGACCGCGATCCGGCCCGGGCCCGGGCCGAGCTTGCCGAGGTGGCCCGGCTGGCCGCCGAGGCCGCCGACGAACTGCGTGCCGTCGTGGTGGAACTGCGGCCCGCCGCGCTGGAGGAGGACGGGCTGAGCGCCACGCTCGCCTCCCAGGTGCAGGTGCTGGACCGCGCGCACACCGCCGACGTCGCCTTCGCGGCAGACGGGGTGCGCGCCCTGCCGCCCGCCCAGGAGGCCGCGCTGCTGCGGGTCGCCCAGGAGGCGCTGCACAACGCGCTCCGCCACTCCGGCGCCGACCGGGTCACCGTCACCCTCGCCGGAACGCCCGGGCGGGGCGCCGTACTGCGAGTGCGTGACGACGGGCGCGGCTTCGACCCAGAATCCGTCCGCCGGGCCGGCCGCCACCTCGGCCTGGCCTCGATGCGCGACCGCGCAGCCGCCGTCGGCGGCACGCTCACCCTGGAGTCGGCCCCCGGCCGGGGGACGCTCGTCGAGATGGAGGTCCCCGGTGCCTGAGAACACACCGTCGATCCGCGTCCTGCTGGTCGACGACCACCAGGTGGTCCGGCGCGGGCTGCGCACCTTCCTGGAGGTCCAGGACGACATCGAGGTGGTGGGGGAGGCCGCCGACGGGGCCGAGGGCGTCGAGCGGGCCCGCGCACTCGACCCCGACGTCGTCCTGATGGACCTCAAGATGCCCGGCGTCGACGGGATCGAGGCGCTGCGCACGCTCAAGGGCGAGGGCAGCCGGGCCCGGATCCTGATCGTCACCAGCTTCACCGAGCACCGCACGATGGTCCCCGCCCTGCGGGCCGGCGCCGCCGGGTACGTCTACAAGGACGTGGACCCGGAAGCGCTGGCCGGGGCGATCCGCTCGGTGCACGCCGGCCATGTGCTGCTCCAGCCGGAACTGGCCGAGGCCCTGCTCTCCGACGAGGGCCCGCGCGCGCCGCAGGGCCGCGGCGGCACCCTCACCGAGCGCGAGCGCGAGGTGCTCGGCCACATCGCCGACGGCCGCTCCAACCGGGAGATCGCGCGCAGCCTGCACCTTTCGGAGAAGACGGTGAAGACCCACGTCTCCAACATCCTGATGAAGCTGGACCTCGCGGATCGCACCCAGGCCGCGCTCTGGGCCGTCCGGAACGGGGAGGCTCGCACGGAGTAGTGCGCTGGGGGCGCCGGTTGGTGGTGCGCGCGCTGTGCCGTTCGGCAGGTATTCAGGGCGAACAGGCGGTAGACAGGGCTTCCGCCTGTGCAATTCGGCAGGGTCGCCCTGAATTGTGGTGATGCGCTGTCAGTCGGATGTGCCACGGTGGGCGACCACACCGATCCCAGGGAGGGCCGGATGAACGCGTCGTGCCGTGAGTACGGGCCCGTTGTAGTCGCCAGCGAGCTGGAGCTGACGTACCGCTTGTCGGACGGGCCCGCAGGTCCTGACCCTGTGTCGCGGCGCGCGGCCCGGGAGCCGAGCGGGTCCTCGGGCAGGGGAGCCGACATCTCCCGGCCGGCGGCCGTCGACCGCGCGGCGCGGTCGGCCCGCGAGGCGGTTCTGGATCGGGACAGCTACGGTCCTGAGCTCTTGAGGCGAAGGCTTCTCCTGCGGCGCTGGCAGTTCGACCTGGCCCGCGAGCGCGGACTGATCCCTGAGCCTGACCTCGCCGGCGGCAGCTGGTCGGCGGCCGCCGAGGGAGAGCTGCGATCCCGCGCCGCCGAGATCATCCTGGCGGTGGGCGCCGCGCCGTCCGTGGGAGCGGTCAAGGCGGCAACGGTCCTGGAGCACGCCACCGGCCTTCCGGTGATCGCGGAGGACGTCCGGCGACTGGCCGAGGCAGGGGTCCTGCAGCCCTGCGCGGGCTTTCGAGGGTGGCCGACGTACAGCCGGGAGGCCTTGGCCGCAGTTCGGCACGACGCGATCGAACAGACAGTCATCGACCGCCTGCGCCGGGCAGAGGTTCGCGCACGGGCCGCGGCCGAGGCATTGCGACGTCGCCTCGCCGAGAGCTTTTCGGCCGAAGAGGCGGCGGAGGCGCTGGGGTGGTCCCTCCGCCGCCTGGCGGCGGTCACGGCCGACGGGGCTCTGGCAGTAGGACCGGACGGCCGTTACGAGCGAGCCGAAGTGGTGGCGCTCGCCTCCGCCGACCCGTGGTGCCGGAGCACGTCAGCGTTCGTCGCGCTCGTCGACGAGAGCGTTGTAGGCGGCCACCTGAGCGCGCCGTGCGGTGCGGTGCAGCGGAGCCAGGACGGACCGCCGAGCGGCCATCTCGGAGGCGCTGACGGCCGAACCGTGGCCACCGGAAGCGATCGACAGCAGGGCGGACACCTGGCGGGCCGACTCGAGCACGCGGACGGCGCGGGGCGGGTAGCCGGGGGCGAGCAGCTCGGCGTGCCCACGCCGACGGTAGGCCTCCAGGGCACGCAGAGCCTCCGGCCCGGCACCGGCGACATCAAGCCGACTGAGCAGGGCGGTCGCCTCGCGCAGCCCGTCGGCCAGCTCACGCTCGGCCTCGTGCAGCGACGGTACGTCCGCAGGCGGTGTGTCGTTGACCTCGGAGCAGCGCCAAAGCACGGTTGCCACACGGTCACCGGCCGGGCCGTGCACCTCAACCTCGGGCACGAGCCCCAGCGGGACACCCACTGCCAGGACGGCCTCGCCCGCGCTCATGGCGCGTTCGTTGAAGGCTGCCGGGCCGGTCAGGCCCAGGGGATGCCCGGCCGAGGGCAACGCCAGCCGTAGACCCCTTACGCCCAGCACCCGGAGTCGGCCCAGGGCCCAGGTGAGCCCGTGCTGCTCGCCCGGCTCGTCTCCGGGCAGGCCGGTCACCCGGTGGCTCTCGTCGGAGCCCAGCACGGCCTCGGCGGCGTTGTCGGGCGGCACCAGGCCCGTCAGCAGGGCGTTGCCCCAGGCGGCCAGGCGCCCCGAACGGGGCTCTTCGTACGGATTGTCGGCAGGAGTCGCGAGCATCCGGCCAGCCTACGGAATCGGCGGTCATCCGCGTGGCGTAGGTTTGCCCATGCGCGTGCGGCGCACCCACCCGTGCCCACCGGCTGCCGGAGTAGGCGTGCCGCCCGCACCGACGGCCGAGAATCTTGTTTTGGGGAAGGCGTAGGCATGAGCGACGTGCTGGAGCTGGTGGACGTATCCGTGGTCCGGGAGGGGCGCGCGCTGGTCGACCAGGTCTCGTGGTCCATCTCCGAGGGTGAGCGCTGGGTCATCCTGGGGCCGAACGGCGCCGGCAAGACCACCCTGCTGCAGATCGCGTCCTCGTACCTGTTCCCGACCTCGGGCAAGGTCACCGTGCTGGGCGAGAAGCTGGGCGAGATCGACGTCTTCGAACTGCGCTCCCGGATCGGCCTGGCCGGCGCCGCCATGTTCGACAAGCTGCCGGCCGAGCAGACCGTGCTGCAGACCGTGCTCACCGCCGCGTACGGCATGACGGTCAGCTGGCAGGAGTCCTACGAGCAGTCGGACGAGAGCCGCGCGCTCGCGCTGCTCGACCGTCTCGGCATGGCAGGCCTCACCGACCGCAAGTTCGGCACCCTCTCCGAGGGCGAGCGCAAGCGCACCCTGATCGCCCGCGCCCTGATGACCGACCCCGAGCTGCTGCTGCTCGACGAGCCCGCGGCCGGCCTGGACCTCGGCGGCCGCGAGGACCTGGTCCGCCGGCTCGGCGCGCTCGCGCAGGACGAGTTCGCGCCGGCCATGGCGATGGTCACCCACCACGTCGAGGAGATCGCTCCGGGCTTCACCCACGTCCTGATGATCCGCCAGGGCAAGGTGCTCACGGCCGGCCCGATCGACACCGAGCTGACCGCCCGCAACCTCTCCAAGTGCTTCGGCCTGCCGCTCACCCTGGAGCGGCACGGCGACCGCTGGTCGGCCCAGGGCCTGCCGCTGGGCTGAGGCCCCGTCGGCTGCTCCCCGGCCCGTCCAGGCACTCCCCGTCCACCGCATCTCCACCACGCCTCGGCCCGTCCTTCGGAAGGCCCCGGGAACCGGTCGCACGTGCGACCGGTTTCCGCCCCTCGACCTGCGGGAACTGTCCGCCTCGAAGGCCTTCGCTCCCTAGGATGGACGTGTGGACAGCTGGATCTGGTGGCTCCTGGCCGCCGCAGGGCTCGGCATACCGCTGGTACTCACCGCGATGCCGGAGTTCGCCATGTTCGCGGTCGGAGCGCTGGCCGCGGCGGGTGTGGCCGGACTGGGCGGGGGAGTGGTCCTGGAGACCCTGACCTTCATCGTGGTGTCGGTCGCACTGGTGGTCTTCGTGCGTCCCATCGCCTACCGGCAGCTGCAGAAGGGCCCGCAGGTCAAGATGGGCATCGAGGCGCTGCACGGCGCCACCGCGGTCGTCGCGGAAACCGTCGACGGGGAGGGCGGACGGATCAAGCTGAACGGCGAGATCTGGTCGGCCCGCGCGCTCCACCCGGAGCAGGTGTACCAGCCCGGGCAGCAGGTCGACGTCGTCGAAATCCAGGGCGCGACCGCCCTGGTCGTCTAGGGGAGAGTCCGTGGAACCCGTCCTTATCGTCCTGGTCGTCCTGGTCGTGGTGGCCTTCATCGCGCTGATCAAGACGATTCAGGTCATCCCGCAGGCCAGTGCGGCGATCGTGGAGCGCTTCGGCCGCTACACCCGGACGCTCAACGCAGGGCTGAACATCGTCGTCCCGTTCATCGACCGGGTCCGCAACCGGATCGACCTGCGCGAGCAGGTCGTGCCGTTCCCGCCGCAGCCGGTGATCACCCAGGACAACCTGGTGGTCAACATCGACACTGTCATCTACTACCAGGTCACCGACCCCCGCGCGGCCACCTACGAGGTCGCCAGCTACATCCAGGCGATCGAGCAGCTGACCGTCACCACGCTGCGCAACATCATCGGCTCGATGGACCTGGAGTCCACCCTGACCTCGCGCGAGGTCATCAACGCCGGCCTGCGCGGCGTCCTGGACGAGGCCACCGGCAAGTGGGGCATCCGGGTCAACCGCGTCGAGCTGAAGGCGATCGAGCCGCCGACCTCCATTCAGGACTCGATGGAGAAGCAGATGCGCGCCGACCGGGACAAGCGCGCCGCGATCCTCACGGCCGAGGGTCAGCGCCAGGCGCAGATCCTCAAGGCCGAGGGTGAGAAGCAGGCCGATGTGCTCCGGGCCGAGGGTGAGGCGCAGGCCGCGGTGCTGCGCGCCGACGGTGAGGCCGCCGCGATCCGGACGGTCTTCGAGGCCATCCACGACGGCGACGCCGACCAGAAGCTGCTGGCCTACCAGTACCTGCAGACCCTGCCCGAGCTGGCCAAGGGCGACTCCAACAAGCTCTGGATCATTCCCAGCGAGGTCGGCGACGCGCTCAAGGGCCTCGGCGGCGCCTTCACCGGCCTGACCGGCAACGGCGGTGGCGTCAACGGTGGCGCGGTCGCGGCGCCCAGCGTCGCGCAGGCGGCTCCGGCGGCCACCCAGGTGCCGATCGACCCGGCCTCCGGGCCGCGGCCGGTGGACACCGACAAGGGCGCCGCCCGCCCCCGGGTGGACCCGACGCGGGAGTACCCCAAGATCGACCCGGAGTGAATCGACCCGCAGTGGATCGACCCGGAGTGAGTGGCTGAGCCGTGCTTCGCCGAGGGCCCGCCGCCGTACGCCTCCCGTACGGCGGCGGGCCCTCGGGCTTTCCGGTCGTGCGAGGGGGCGGTGTGGCGTACGTCCCGAATGGTGGGCGGGCCTGGTCCGGCGGGAGGGCGGTCCGGCATGATCCCCTCGGACAGGACCGAGAGGAGAAGTGACCCGTGACGCTCTGGGAGGCGCTCGCCGTCTTGGTGGCCGGGGTCGGGGCCGGGATGATCAATGTGATCGTCGGATCCGGGACCCTGATCACCTTCCCCGTCCTGCTCGCCGTCGGCATCCCGCCGGTCACCGCCAACGTCTCCAACTCCTTCGGCTTGGTACCCGGTTCGCTCAGCGGAGTGATCGGCTACCGCCGCGAGCTGGCCGACCAGGGCCGCCGGGTGCTGCGCCTGGGCTCCGCCTCGCTGCTCGGCGGACTGGTCGGCGCACTGCTGCTGATCAAGCTGCCCAGCGGGGCCTTCGACGCGATCGTCCCGGTGCTGATCCTGCTCGCGCTCGTCCTGGTGGTCGTCCAGCCCCGGGTGGCCAAGGCCGTCGCCGCCCGCCGCCGGCCCGGCGGCGACCCGGACGGCAGCCCGGTGCTGCTGGCCGGGGTGTTCCTCACCGGTATCTACGGCGGGTACTTCGGCGCCGCGCAGGGCGTCCTGCTGATGGCGCTGATGGGCATGCTGCTGCAGGAGGACCTGCAGCGGATCAACGCGGTGAAGAACGCTCTTGCGATGATCGTCAACGGTGTCGCCGCGCTGTTCTTCCTGTTCACCTCGACCGTGAACTGGGCTGCGGCCGGGCTGATCGCGGTGGGCTCGCTGGTCGGCGGTCTGGTCGGCGCCAAGGTCGGACGCCGCCTGTCCCCGGTCGTGCTGCGTGGGGTGATCGTGGTGGTCGGCCTCGCGGCCGTCGCCAAGCTGCTGGCGGGGTGAGCGGCCGTCAGGGCGAGGGGGCGTCAGCTCACCGGACCCTGACCTGGGGCCGTAGGACCATGAGGTCGTAAGGCTGTGGGGCCGTGCGGGATTCGTGGGAAAGTTCGTATGACAGTGGTATGAGACCGGAGGAGTGCGAGATGGCCCTGGAGATGCGCGAGACCTGCGAGCGCTGCGCGGTGTCGCTGACCGCTGACGGCCCCGCCTCGATATGTTCCTACGAGTGCACCTTCTGCCCGGACTGTACTGACACCATGGCCGCCACCTGCCCCAACTGCGGCGGCGAGCTGGTCACCCGTCCGCGCCGGAAGGTCGCCTGATCCCGGTACCCACGACCGGGAGCCCCCGGACCGACGACGCACCAGGAGCGCAGCGATGAGCAGCAGGGCACGGCTGAGCGAGGACGAGATCACGGCGGCCCTGGCGGAGCTGCCGCACTGGACCCGGGACGGCGGGAGCATCGTCCGCACCGCCGACGCCCCGGACTTCCCGGCCGGGATCCGGGTGGTCGTCGCCGTCGCCGAGCAGGCGGAGGCGCTCGACCACCACCCCGACATGGACATCCGCTGGCGCACCCTGCGCTTCGTCCTCTCCACTCACAGTGCCGGCGGCCTCACCGGGCTGGACTTCACCATGGCCGCCCGCATCGACGAGGCCCTGCGCGCCGAGTCCGCGGGCTGAACCTCAGGGGCTGAGGGCCCGGGTCGTCCCTCTGGACGGGCGTGAGATGCTGACTGCCGCAATCGGCAGGCTGGCAAGGCCCGGGAGGGACGGAACGATGGCGCAGGAGCCCTTCGGAGACGCCCACGCCGGGCAGCAGCCGTGGTACCCGCAAGGTCAACCGGTTCAGGGCCAGCCGGTTCAGGGCCAGGGGGAGGCGGACTGGCAGGGCGGCGGGTACTACGACGAGCAGCCGCACTGGCAGTCGCAGACGGGCTACGGCCAGGCCGGGTACGGGCAGCAGTCGGGCTACGACCAAGCTGGGTACGGCCAAGCCGGCTACGACCCGGCGGGTTACGGGCAGCACCCGCAGTACGACCAAGGCGGCCACGGGCAGACCGGCTACGTCGAGGGTGGTTACGCACAGGGGCCGTACGACGCCGGACAGCGGTACCAGCCGCTCCCGGAGTACGCGCAGTACCCGCAGTACCCGCAGTCCCAGCCGTACTCCGACCACGCGCAGCAGCACTACGCGCCGCCGTACGCCGTCCCGCAGGAGCCGGCCGGGGAGGGGCTGTACGTCCCGGCGGGCGCGGAGTACTCGGCCGACGGCTACGTGCACCTCGACGAGGCCGAGCAGGAGCCGGAGGCGTCGGTGGCCGGAGCGGAGAAGGCACCGGAGGTAGCTCCGGAGACCTCGGCCGGGCCCGCCGGGCGCTCCCGGGCCGCCACCCGCCGGGGCGGTGACGGTGGCTCTGGCGCGGACACCGGCTCCGGCGCCGCCTCCGGCTCGTCGTTTTCGGCCAAGGCCCGCAAGGCCGCCGGTGCGGTGCTGACCGGTGAGCACGTGCCCAGCCGGAGGGCCCTGCTGGTGCGGGCCGGCGCCGGGGTGGCCGCGTTGGGGGTGCTGGTGGCGGCCGGGTTGATGGTCGGTGCCGAGGGCGGTGGCGGCAGCGCGGCCGCGAGCAGTGGCGGCGAGCCGGGGTTCACGGTGGCGCACACCCGGGCGTGGTCCGCCCAGCCCGTCGCGGCCGGGCAGCCCGCGGGTGACGACACGCTGGTGGGCAGTTGGCTGCTGGCGGACGCCGTGGTCCGGGCCGACGGTTCCGGGGTGCACGCGTACGACCGCGCCGGCGGCAAGCCGACGTGGTCCGTGGAGCCGCCGGCCGCCGGGGCCGTCCCGTGCGGGCTGTCGGCGGGCGTGAACGGGGCGGGTCTGGGCGCGGCGCTGTTCCGTCCGCAGGCCGATCCGAAGAGCCCCTGCGCGCTGGTGGCCGTCGTGGACACCAAGACCGGCAAGACGGCGTGGACCAAGACCCTGTCGGACGCCAAGGGCACCTACTCCGCGCGGATCGGCGTGACCGAGGACAAGGTGGTCGCGATCGGCGACGACCGCGCGGTGGCGTGGGAGTCGGCCGATGGCAAGGACGTCTGGCAGTACACGGGGCAGGGAAAGTTCTGCACCCTCTCCGGCGGTGTCAGCGGCAAGACCGTGCTGGTGGCCTCCACCTGCGCGGACTCGACGCCCGCCGACCAGGCCGTCGCGCTGAACACCGCGGACGGCAAGGTCAGCTGGTGGCGCGGCCTGAACAACCAGCCGAAGACGGTGACCGTGCTGTCCGCCGAGCCGGCCGTGGTCCTCACCACCGGCGACAAGGTGGCGAACGACCGGGTGTTCGCCTGGGGCCCGGCCGGTGACCCGGCCGCCGAGATCCCGGTGGTCACGGACGGCGGCCGGCTGGACGTCGCCCACGGCACCTTCGCGGCCACGCCCGAGGTGTTCTTCGACGGCCGCACCATGGTCACCACCCTGACCCCGGTGAACGGCGCCGGCCCCGCGGCCGCGGTCGGTTACGACCTGGACACCGGCAAGCAGCGCTGGAAGGTCCCGACCGCCGCCAAGGGCACCGTCCGGGCTGTCGGCATCGACGGAGGCTCGATGGTGCTCGCCACCGACGAACGCCGCGACCAGCCCGCCCACCTCAACCGGTTCCCGCTGGCGGGCGGCCAGGAGGCGACCGGTGGCAACTTCCCGCCGGGGACCGGCTCGCTGCTGCTCTCCGGGCGGGTGCTGATCGGCGGTGGGCAGGTGGTCGTGGTGCCCGAGCACTCGACGAACTACGGCACGGCGGCCGGGTACCAGGCGAAGGGCTGAGCGCCCGCTCCCCGCGTCGGTGTGTCGGCTGACCGGTCCGAGGCGGCTGTCCGGCCGGGGTGGGTGCCCGACCGGGGTGGCTGCCCGACCGGGCGGCGACGGAGGACGGCCGGGACCCGTCCCGGCGGCTACGCGGCTGTCACGGGCAGGCCCGTCACGGGCGGCAGCCAGTCGGCGAGCTCCCTCGCCTCCGAGCCGCGCAGGCCGAGCGCCAGCATGAGGCTGGCCTGCGGGGTCGGCACGAACGGGCGACGCAGCAGCTTCATCCCGGCCTGCTCCGGTGTCCGGTCCGCCTTGCGCTGGTTGTCCTCCGCGCACGCGGCCACGGTGTTCAGCCAGCTGTCCGCACCACCGCGCGACTTGGGGTGCAGGTGGTCCACCGTCGTGGCCCGCCGCCCGCAGTACGCGCACAGGTGCTGGTCCCGGGCCAGCACTCCCCGCCGCGACCACGGAGCCTGTTGTCGGAACGGCACCCGGACGTAGCGTTGCAGCCTGATCACTCTCGGGACCGGGACGGCGACGCCCGTCCCCCTGATCGAGCGCAGCGGATGCGCCTGCTCCACCACCGCCTTGTCCTGGAGCACCAGGACGACGGCGCGCTGGAGCGACACCGTCGCCAGGGGCTCGTAGCTCGCGTTCAGAACCAGCGTGTTGCGCACTCGGCACACCCTTCCCACGGGCGTGCCACGGCGGCACGACCGTCTCCACACACGTCACTGCCGCCGCACGGCGGTGACACCACTCTGAATGGGCACACAGCCGACGAACAACGGAATTTCCGGTATCGCCGAGGGGCCCCCGGGGGAGTGCGTCGGGGCCCGGTGGTGCGCCTCGGGGAAAACTCGCTGGCCGGAACCGCGTAGGCTCTAACAGGCTGGAGTCGCACCGACCCGGGGCCCGACCGAATCGGGCCGCCACCGGGAGGGCGCCCGATAGAAGGAGAAGCGTGACCGTGACGGACATCGTCGACGAGCTGCGGTGGCGTGGGCTGATCGCCCTGTCCACCGACGAGGACGCACTGCGCAAGGCGTTCGCGGACGGCCCGGTCACGTTCTATTGCGGCTTCGACCCGACGGCCCCCAGTCTGCACCTGGGCAACCTGGTGCAGATCCTCACCATGCGCCGCATCCAGCAGGCGGGGAACCTCCCGCTCGGCCTGGTCGGCGGCGCCACGGGCCTGATCGGCGACCCGAAGCCCACCGCCGAGCGCGTGCTCAACGACCCCGAGACCGTGGCCGGCTGGGTGGAGCGCCTGCGCGGCCAGATCGCGCGCTTCCTGGACTTCGAGGGCCCGTACGCGGCGCGCATGGTCAACAACCTGGACTGGACGTCCGGGATGTCGGCGATCAGCCTGCTGCGTGACGTGGGCAAGTACTTCCGGGTCAACAACATGATCGCCAAGGAGGCCGTCGCCCGACGGCTCAACTCCGACGCGGGTATCAGCTACACCGAGTTCAGCTACCAGATCCTCCAGGGCATGGACTACCTGGAGCTGAACCGCCGCTACGGCTGCAGCCTGCAGACCGGTGGCAGCGACCAGTGGGGCAACCTGACCGCCGGCACGGACCTGGTCCGCAAGGCCGACGGCAAGTCCGTCCACGCGCTGGCCACGCCGCTGATCGTCAAGGCCGACGGCACCAAGTTCGGCAAGACCGAGTCCGGCACGGTCTGGCTCGACCCCGAGCTCACCACCCCGTACGCCTTCTACCAGTTCTGGCTGAACGCGGACGACCGGGACGTCTCCAACTTCCTGCGGATCTTCAGCTTCCGCCCGAAGGAGGAGATCGAGGAGCTGGAGCGCGAGACCGCCGAGCGCCCCGCCGCCCGCCTCGCCCAGCGCGCCCTAGCCGAGGAGCTCACCACCCTCGTCCACGGCGCCGAGCAGTACGAGCGCGCGGTCGCCGCGTCCAAGGCACTGTTCGGCCAGGGTGACCTCGCCGACCTGGAGGCCCCGACCATGGCCGCCGCCCTGGCCGAGGTCCCGAAGGCCGAGGTGGCCGAACTCCAGCCGGTGGTCGACCTGTTGGTCGCCGTCGGTCTGGCGCCGAGCCGCTCGGCCGCCCGCCGGACGATCAAGGAGGGCGGTGCCTACCTCAACAACGTCAAGGTGACGGACGAGGAGGCGGTGCCGACCGAGGCCGACCTGCTGCACGGCCGCTGGCTGGTGCTGCGGCGCGGCAAGCGGAACCTGGCAGCTGCGGAGCTGGTCTCCGCCGACTGACCCCTGGCTGAAAGCGCACCCGCTCTGAGCTGCGGCTTCGAGCACCGAGGGCCGGATCTGGACAGATCCGGCCCTCGGTGTTTGACGATGTCCTCCGGGTGGCCTAGTGTTGAACGAGTCGCTGGAGCGGCCACCCCACTCAGCAAGACCCACCCTCACTCTCCTCAACCCATTCAGTTGGGTTGGTTGGCGTTGCGTCAACCGGGTGTGAGCGTGAATTTCGAGTAACTCTCGGAATGCGCTAACGTGGTGGTCGTCGCGGAAAGCGGCCCGGCCAGTTCGGAAAATCGGATGAATGAAACTCCGGGAAAACGGAGCGGAAAACATCTGATAAGCTGGAAACACGAAAGAACGAAGCCCGGAGGGCCCGCTGGAAGGCGGTCCGAAGGAAGCGTCCGTTCCTT
>NZ_JBIWJF010000050.1:0-41727 GCF_044764985.1 Kitasatospora sp. NPDC093550 | reverse complement strand
GGGTCGGCATGGTCAGCGGCAGCCTGGACGTGGGCCCCCGCCCGGGCGGCGGTTTCCGGATCCGCGCCGTCCTCCCGCTCAAGGCCGCACACTGACCGGTCCCCCGCGACCGCCGGGACCGCCGCAGCACCCGCGGGCCCGGCCGCGGAGCGTCGACCGGGGCCGCGTGCCGGCCGGGCGTCAGTGCGGCCGCGCGGTCGGCCGCAGGACCGTGGCCGCGAGCACCAGGGCCGCCGCCAGCAGGCCCGCGGCCACCGCGAAGGCGAGCCGGAAGCCGGCCGCGAGCGCCTCGGCGCCGGGGTGGCCGGCGGCCGCGAGGGCCCCGGTGCGGCCGTCGGCGAGGGCGGTGAGGACGGCGACCCCGAACGCGCCGCCGATCTGCTGGGTGGTGTTGAAGAGGCCGGAGGCGGTGCCGGCGTCCGCCGGACCGGCGCCCGACATGCCGAGGACGGCGAGGGTGGAGAGCACCAGGCCGCCCCCGCCGGCGAGCAGCATGGTCGGCAGCAGGTGGACGGCGTAGTGCGCGTCGGCGGGCAGCCGGGCGAGCAGGCCGAGCGCGGCGACCAGCAGGGCGAGGCCGGCGAGCAGGACGCGGCGCTCGCCGAAGCGCGCGCTCAGCCGGGCGGAGAACAGCAGGGAGACCGCGCCGATGGCGACGGCGGCCGGCAGCATCGCGAGGCCGGTGGCGGCGGCCCCGTAGCCGAGGACGTTCTGCAGGTAGAGGGCGACCAGGATCTGGAAGCCGAACATCCCGGCGATGGTCAGCACCTGGACGAGGTTGGCGCCGGAGACGTCGCGGGAGCGGAACATCCGCAGCGGCAGCAGCGGGTGGGCAGCCCGGCCCTCGTGCCACAGGAAGGCGGCCAGCAGGGCGACGGCGAGGGTGCCCGGGCCGAGGGTGCGGGCCGAGGCCCAGCCGTGCTCGCCGGTCCCGACGACGGTGTGGACGCCGAGCATCAGCGCGGCGGTGATCAGCACGGCGCCGAGGACGTCGGCGCCGGCCCGCAGACCGGGGCCGCGCTCGGACTCCAGCACCCGGACGGCGAGCAGGGCGGCGGCGAGGCCGAGCGGCAGGTTGATCAGGAAGATCCAGTGCCAGTCGAGGGCCTGGGTGAGGACTCCCCCGAGCACCTGGCCGATCGAGGCGCCGGCCGCGCCGACGAAGCTGAACGCGCCGATCGCGCGGCCGCGTTCGGCCGGCTCGGGGAAGAGCGTGACGATCATGCCGAGGCTGACCGAGGAGGCGAGCGCGCCGCCGATGCCCTGCAGGAAGCGGGCGCCGATCAGCAGTCCGGGGCTGGTGGCGAGGGCGCAGAGCAGCGAGGCGGCGGTGAAGAGCGCGAGCCCGGCGACGAACACCCGCTTGCGGCCGATCAGGTCGCCGAGCCGGCCGGCGAGGAGGAGCAGGCCGCCGAAGGCGATCAGGTAGGCGTTGACGGTCCAGGTCAGGCCGGACGGCGAGAAGCCGAGGTCCTCCTGGATGGCCGGCAGGGCGACGGTGACGATCGAGCCGTCCAGGATGATCATCAGCATGCCCGCGCAGAGCACCGCCAGGGCGAGCGCGCGGGAGCGGGCGGGGGTCGCGGGGGGCGCGTCGGTCGCGGCCGGAGCGTGCGTGGTCATGGTGGTTCTCCCGGTTCGTCGAGTACCGGGAAGGACGCTATCAGATTGTTTTGTTCGGGACTATCTATGTCGGGAGCAGATCCGCGATCGGGCTACCCGCGCGCCCGACGGGCCCGGCGCACGGTGCGTTCGCTCTCCACCGGCTCCGCGAGGTGGCCGTCGACGAGGTGCGTCAGGGCCTCGACGAACACCTCGCGCTGGGGCTGCGGCAAGGACTCCAGCAGCTCGCGGTGCACCCGGTCGGCGATCGCGGTGCCCTGCACGACGGCGCGCTCGCCCGCCTCGGTGACCGAGATGATCCGGGCCCGGCGGTCGGTCGCGGACGGGCGGCGCTCGGCCAGGCCCGCCTTCTCCAGCTCGTCGACGGTGACCACCATCGTGGTCTTGTCCAGGTCCGCCAGCTCGGCCAGCTGGATCTGGGTGCGCTCGGCCTCCTGCGCGTGGAACAGCACGCAGTACGCGCGGGGGGTGATCCCGAGCTCGGTGAAGGCGGCCGCCATCCGGGTCGCCAGCACGTGGCTCGCGTGGTCCAGCAGGCCGGAGATGTCGCGGATCTCGCGCACGGGCGGGGTCGTCGTCATACGTCCGAGGTTAGCAACGGCCCGTCTGCTGCCGGATGATCCCGTTGACAACCAACACCGGGTCTACGGGATGCCCAACTCGAACAGCGCATAGCCGGCGTACCAGCCCGCCGCGACGGCGGGCATCGCGAACATCCCGACCAGCGAGGAGGTCCGCACCCGGCGCAGCGCGAACGCCAGGCCGATGCAGAGCGGGAAGGCCGGCAGCAGGTAGCGCGAGATGTTGCCGAAGATCTGGTTGCTGCTCAGCGCGGTGGCGATGGTGAGCGCGGTGTAGACCCACAGCACCAGCGGCGGGCGGGCCCGCCAGAGCAGCACCAGCAGGCCGGGCAGGGCGATCAGCAGGGCGATGGCGATCAGGTCCGGTACGGGGTTGGACTGCCAGAAGTCCCAGTGGCCGGTGATCACGTCCATGATCGTGCGGAGCGTGGAGGCGCCGCCGTCGAAGTAGCGGTTCCAGGCGCCGCGCTGGAGCTTGAAGTAGCCGCCCCAGTCGCCCATCTTCCAGCCGACCCAGGCGACGTAGCCGATCAGGCCCCACGGGGTGATCAGCATCGCGGTCAGCGGGCGGGCCACCCCGTCGGTGCGGCGGACCAGCGCGACCAGCGCGGCGATCGACACCGCGGCGATCAGCGCGGCGGCGGTCGGCCGGTTGAGGCCCGCCACCAGCGCCAGCAGACCGGCGGTCAGCCAACGGCGGGTCATCACGCAGTAGCAGGCCCAGGCGGACAGCGCGACGAACAGCGAGTCCGAGTAGACCGCCCACTCCACCCCGGAGCCCGGGAACAGGCCCCAGATCACCGCGGCGGTCACACCCGCCCGGAAGCCGCCGAGCCGCTCGGCGATCGCGAAGATCCCGGCCGCCGCGAACAGCGAGGCGAGCACCGAGACGACGATCCCGGAGCCGTACGGACCGAGCCCGGTGACCGCGCCGACCAGCCGCATCAGCCAGGGGTAGAGCGGGAAGAAGGCCGCCGAGTTCTCGTAGTAGGTCGCCAGCGGGAAGCCGTGCAGCGGGATCAGCTGCGGGTTGTACCCGTTCTCCGCGATCCGCTGGTACCAGACGCCGTCCCAGGTGCCGAGCACGTCCCAGGGGTTGGCGCCGCCGCCGCGGCCCGGCTGCTTCTTCAGGTAGTCGCCGGTGTGCGACAGCAGCAGCAGGAAGACGGTCAGACCGGTGGCCTTGACCACCGCGTACGCGCCCAGCGCTGGGGCGAAGCGGTCCACCAGCGCGCCGAACCGCCCGGGTGCCCGGCCGGTCCGTTCCCCGGCCGGTGCCGATGCGGCCGTCGCCCCGGTGGGCGCCCCGGGCTCGGTGCTGGACGACTCGGTGCTCGATGCCGTGCTCATCTGCTCTGGGTACTCCCCGCCCCGCTCGTGGTCCGCGCGGCTCCGGCGCAACGATTTTCCCGTGAGCCTACGGCACGCTCCCCGCCGCACCCGCCGTCCCCCGCCCGCCGGGAAAACCCCTGGTGCCCGGGCCGCGCCGCCCACGAGGATTCCCGGCATGCCGCACACCCCCTCGCCCCGCCGGATCCGGGCCGCCCACACCGCCGACACCGTCACCGTGTACCAGGCCTTTCCGCCGGAGATCGCCGGGCCCGCGGCGGCCGAGGGGCGGTTCCCGGACGCGTTCGAGCGCGACCGGATGACCTGGATCAAGCCGTCGTTCCTCTGGACGATGCACCGCAGCGACTGGGGCCGCAGCCCGGGCCAGGAGCGGGTGCTGGCGCTGGAGATCAGCCGGGAGGGCTTCGACTGGGCGCTGGAACGGGCCGTGCTGAGCGCCTACACGGGCCGGGTGCACGAGTCCCGGGCGGCGTGGAAGCGGGAGCTGCGTCAGAGCCCGGTGCGGGTCCAGTGGGACCCGGAGCGCGACCTGGCCCTACGGCCGCTGGACCACCGGGCGATCCAGGTCGGGCTGCGCGGCGAGGCGGTGCGGCGGTACGCGGACGAGTGGATCCTACGGATCCGGGACGTCACCGGGCTGGCCGGGCGGGTGCGGCTGGAGCGGGATCCGGCGCTGCTGCCGGTCGAGACGGCGTACCCGCTGAACGCGGCCGTCGCCGCCCGGTTGGGGGCGGCGACGGACTGAGCGGCTGGTGGTGCGGCTCTGGTGCGGAGGGCAGTGCGGCCGGTGGTGCGGCCGGATCAGCCCTGGACGTAGACGATGCCGAGCTTGGTCAGCTGCCAGAGCTGGTTGGCGGCGCCGGTGTCGGCGGCGAGCTCGACGAGCGGGTTGCCCTTGGCGTCGAGGGTGCTGCCGGCGGCCAGGACCCTGCTCTGGTCCTGGGAGTCGGCGATCTTGTAGCGGCCCTCGCCGGCCGGCTTGAACACCCAGTGCTGGTTGCCGCCGCCGTTGCAGCGCCACTGCTGGATCCGGGTGCCGGGGGCGGTCGCGGCGGCGTTGGCGTCCAGGCACATGTCGCGGTTGCCGCTGAAGTCGAGCTCGAAGCCGCCGCCGGCCTTGGCCTCCAGCACGAAGGACTGGTTGAGCCCGCCGCCGGCCGGGTAGCTGATGGCGGCCCGGCCGTTGGTGGAGTCGCCGTAGCTGCCGCCGCCGGTGAGGTCGAGCACGTTGCCGGTGCCCGCGTTGGTCAGCTGGTACCAGGCACCGTCCTCCGGGACGTCACCGAACGGCTTCCCGGGGGTGAGCGGCTGGATCGACGTGGTGTTCTGCTGGTTGAGCGTGCAGAAGGCCTGGGTCAGCTCGGGCCGGGAGTAGAACTGGCCGAGGCAGACGCCCTCGCCGCGGTAGCCGGCCACCCGCAGGTGGTACGACTGGCGGACCATGTTCATGCACAGCCCGGGGATGCCGATCTGCGAGTCGCAGCCGTTGCGCACCCACTCGGAGAGGTTGATGACGTCCCCGTTGCTGTACTCGTACGGGGAGCTGGTCCACTCCGCGCAGACCTCGTGCCCGAAGGCGACCCGCCGCTGGTCCAGGTAGCGGACGCCGGGCACCTGCTCGGCCGCGCCGCGCAGCGCGTCGCTGAAGGTGGGGACCACCCAGTTGTGGCCCCAGGCGAGGTCCTCGGGGAAGGCCGGGCAGCCGTCGGCGATCTTGCCGAGGTAGTCGTTGCGGCGGATGTCCGGGGTGATCGGGTTGAAGTACGACTGGTAGACCAGCTGGTAGGCGGAGTCGGCGTAGCCCGCCTTGCGCATGGTCTGCCGGATGTTCTGGAGCGCCGCGACCACCTTCGGCTGGACGCCCCGGGCGCGCCGGCGGATCTCGTCGCTGCCGATGGTGTCGCGGCAGCCCTGGTCCTTGGGGATCGGGAAGTACTGCGCGAGGCAGTGCATCATGACGCCGCTGAAGTCGAAGTCGTCGTTGGCGCCGATCGTCACCACGACCAGCTTCACGTCGTACTTGGACGCCGCGTCGGCGAGCTTGACGTCCTGTTTGGGCTCGCCGAAGTCGCCGCTGCCCGGGCCGGTGATCTTCGCCAGCTCGGGGTCGCTGACCAGGTCGCCGGTCTGGGCGCCGGAACAGGCGAGGTCGATCGGGGTCACCCCGGGGATGTCGGTGACGAAGATCTCCGACTTGGGGTGCCGGTGGCAGTAGTTGGTGGGGCTGTCGGTCTCGGGGAAGTAGCCGTCGTTGGTGTCGGTGCCGGCGCCCTCCCCGGAGATGGCGCTGTCGCCGAGGGCGACGATCGCGGCCGGTTTGACGGCGGCGGGCGCGGGGGCGGGGGCGGAGTCGGCGAGGGCGGCGGGGGCGCCGGCCAGGCCGAGGGTGGCGACGAGGGCGCCGGTGGCGAGTGCCGCCGACAACCGGGACCTGATCACACGCGACTCCTTGCGGGGGTGGGGGGCCGCCCGGGCGGGGCGCCGAGCGGCGCGGAGCAAGAGAGAGGAGCTGAAAAGGTGAGCAGGACTCGGATTCTAGGTACTGACAAGTAATACAACAAGACTCGTGACAATGCCGGAACCGGCGGCCGGAGGATTCCCCGGAAAACAGGAGCCGCCGCCCCGCGCCCCAGGAGGGAAGCGCGGAGCGGCGGCTCCTACCGGCCGAACCGGGTACGGGCTCAGCCCAGGTTGGCGCAGTGGTTGCCGAACGCCGGGTTCAGCAGACCGATCACGTTGATGGTGTTGCCGCACAGGTTGACCGGAACGTGCACCGGGATCTGAACCTGGTTGCCCGAGATGACACCGGGGGAACCGGCGGCGACGCCCTCGGCGCCGGAGCTGGCCATCGCGGTGCCGGCGCCGGCGGCCACGATGCCCACCACGGCCGCGCCGACGGCGGCGGTCTTCTTGATGCTCATGCGAGCCTCCTGACTGTTCAACAGAGATGCACGGGGAGTGCGACATCAAGAACGAGACCCGTCCGGACCGGTTGCGACGGTGCGCGCAGTGTCACCCGTCCGGAGTAACGGGGCCCCCGGTCGGCATTCGGGTGATCGGCTTCGGCCGGACCGTTTCCCCGCACGCGATCCCTCGTTCTCCCTCACGGAACCCGGTCCACCGGCCCCTACACACGAATCGAGTACCGCCCATGTGCAAGCTCGCCCACGGCGTCGTCGGCACCGCGGCCACCGGCGGCTCGATCGACGTGGCGGGCCTCCCGAACGCGGCGTCCGGCAACCCCCGCCGGAACGCCTGACCGGGAATTCCACCTGGTCGCGCCTTTGTCCGAAGCCTTTCCCGGCCGTGCGGGAATCGTTTCCGGAGGCGCTGCAGAACGGCGGCTGCGTCCACGCCCGAGCCACGGGCGGAACACGCCGGTGTGCGCCGCCCGAGTGACAATCACGGCAATCCCTGAAGCGATCGGGTGAGTATTCGTGCTCGCCCGGACACCCGACATTCCCTTCCGTCGGGCAGAAACTCGGAGGAAAGACATGCGTAACTTCAAGAAGGCCGCCGCGCTGTCGCTGGCCGCCACCGGCCTGGTGCTCGGTGCCGCGGGCGGCGCGTTCGCCAGCGCCGGTGCCGAGGGCGTCGCCGCCGGCTCCCCGGGCGTGCTCTCCGGCAACCAGATCCAGGTGCCGATCCACATCCCGCTGAACGTCTGCGGCAACAGCATCGGCCTCGTCACCATCCTGAACCCGGCGTTCGGCAACAAGTGCGCCAACATCGGCTGAACCCGCGGTCGTCCCAGTGACGACAGCTGGTTCACCGAGCCCTGCCGCGCCCCGAGTCGACGGGGCGCGGCACGCTCCCCCCGTGTGTGATCGAGGAGATCAACCCCCATGCAGAACGTGAAGAAGGCCGCCGTCCTCTCCGCCGCCGCCGCCGGCCTGGTGCTCGGCGCGGCCGGCTCCGCCGCCGCCAGCTCGGGCGCCGAGGGCGTCGCCGCCGGCTCCCCCGGTGTCGCCTCCGGCAACCAGATCCAGGTGCCGATCCACATCCCGATCAACCTGTGCGGCAACTCCGTCGACGTGATCGGCGCGCTGAACCCGGCCTTCGGCAACAGCTGCGCCAACGCAGAGGCGCACCCGAAGCCCGCGGACGACTGCTGATCCCCGATCGGCACGTGTTCCGGCCGTCCTGCCCCCCGACCAGTCGGCCGGGGGGCAGTTCGGCGTCCCCGGACGGCCGTCCGGGACCCCCGATCCACCGAAGGGTGATCCGCATGGTTTCGAAGAAGAGCGGAGCCGGACTGGCCGCCGCGGTCGGCGCCGCGGTGCTGCTCGGCGCCGGTACGGCGCAGGCCGCCACCGCCCCGGCCGGCCAGCCGCCCGCGGGCCCGGCCACGCTGGCGAAGACCGACGTCGGCCAGGCCCTGAACGGGACGACCTCCGGCCTCGGCTACGGCGTCGCGCCGATCAAGAGCCTGCGCCTGGACCCGTGGGCGAACTCCTCCGCCGACGTGCTCAACAACGGCGCCACCGTGAAGCCGGACCAGGGGCTGGCCCCGATCGGCACCGACACGCTGACCGGCCCGCTGAGCGCGGGCGGCGGCGTCAAGGACCTGCCGCTGGTCGGCGGGCTGACCGGCGTCCTGCCGGGCTGAGCCCGCGCACGCGCCGGAGCCCGGCACCCCTTCGCGCGAGCGGGGTGCCGGGCTCCGGCGCGTCGGAACGCCGGGGTCGGAGCGGGGTCAGAGCCGGGTCAGGTCGGTCAGCCCGGTCTGCCGGACCACGCCGGTGGCGGTGGCGGTGGTGGCCGCCGGGTCGGCCAGACCGGTCTGGCCCACCACCTCGGTGGCGGTCGCCGCGGTGGTGGTGGTCAGGTCGTTCACCTCGTCGGTGACGGAGAGCCGGTGGTCCTCGCCGCCGAGGCTGGCATTGGCGCCGGGGACGGCCTGCACGGCGCCGGTGAGCAGCCGCGGGTCGAGCTCGTCCACCTTGAGCCGGCCGTCGGCGAGCTGGCCGGCGCCGTCCTTGGCGAGCGAGAGCGGCTTGCCGAGGGTGAGGCCGGGGGTGTCGGCGTGCAGCGGCGCGGCCGGGGCGTCCAGCAGCACCTGGCCGAGGTCGGCGCCCTGGTCGACCAGCGGCAGCGGCAGCTCGGCCTTGGCGCTCGGGCCGACCTTGCCGGTGCTCAGCTGGGGGACGATCCGCTCCGGGATCAGTTCGGTGCTGGTGCTGGTGGTCCGGCCGGGCAGCGGCGGCATCACCAGCGAGGTCGGGATGCCGGCCGAGAGGTGGCTGCCCAGCGGGGTGAGCGGGATGTCCGCCGGGACCTGCTGGGTGGCCAGCGCGTCCTCCAGGGCTCCGACCTGGTCGGGGCCGACCGGGGCGGCCGAGGCCGATCCCTGGGAGGCGAGCATGCCCGCACCGACCGCCAGCAGCATCGCGCCGGCCCGCTTGGAGAACTTCATGCTTTTCACCGTTCTGCTGTCCGTACTGGGGATCACTGAGGAAGGGCTGCGCGGGCGCAGCCGGAAAGCAATCTGCCTCAACGAGTGAGCGGGAGTACGGATTGCGGCGGTTAACCGGTTCGGCCTAATAATCCGACCGGAAACCATCCTTCGCCGCGCCTCCCGGACTCTTTTCAAAAATCCCCGTAACCTTCCGTGCCGTCATTCTTTGATCTGGACGTCAGTGACTGCAGACCGGGTCTGAGCGTTCTACGCGTTGCACGCAAGGAATCCAAGAGCATTTTCAGAGAGGGATCTCCCCATGATCCAGAAGTCCTTCGCCGCTGCCGGCCTGGCCGTCGCCGCGCTGGCCGCCGCCGCCGCGCCCGCCTCGGCCATCGGTGACGCGGACGGCGCCGCCGCCTCCATCGAGGGCAACGGCGGCACCAACTTCACCGGGACGGTCGGGAACAACAGCCCGAACTTCCACTTCCTGGACAACGCGAACGTCTGCCTCCCGGAGATCCACAACATCGCCGTCGGCGTGCTCGGCGTGGCCGTCCCGGTCGAGGTCCCGATCGCCAACAGCGGTGGCAAGCAGTACTGCACCCAGGGCCAGGGCACCCAGAGCCACGGCGACGCGGGCGTGTCCCACCTGATCGGCTGACGTTCCGTTCAGCTCCCCCTGCACCACCCCCCTCTGATCCACCTTCGAATCGCTCCCCGATTCACCCCCGAGAGGAATACCGGAAATGATCAAGAAGTCCCTCGCCGCCGCCGGCCTGGCCGCCGCCGCCATCGCGATGTCCGCCGGCTCGGCCTCCGCCATCGTCGACTCGGACGGCGCCGCCACCTCCGTCCAGGGCAACGGCGGCACCAACCAGACCGGCACCCACGGCAACGGCAGCCCGAACTTCCACACCCTGGACAACGCCAACATCTGCCTGCCGGAGGTCCACAACATCGCCGTCGCCGTCATCGGTGTCGCGGTTCCGGTCGAGGTTCCGGTCCTGAACAGCACCCCGAAGCAGATCTGCAACGTCGGCCAGAACACCCAGTCCTCGGGCGACGCGGGCGTCTCGCACCTGATCGGCTGATCAAGGGGCATGGCACGGACGGAGGGCCCGGGGAGGAAGGTCTCCCCGGGCCCTCCGGGCTTGACGGACCAGCTGTCCGGCCGACCGCCCGCACGGGTGGGACCGGTCGGGTGACCGGTCGTCCGGCGCGGCGCGTGGGGCGCCGGGTCGGACGACCGGATGTGAACACGTGTCAGAGCGCCCGCGGGGGCGCTCCCAGAGAGAGGGCAGATCCATGAAGAGCACGCTGGCCAAGGCCGCGCTGACCGTCACCGCCGCGCTGGCGCTCGCGGGTGCCGCCACCCCGGCCTTCGCCCACGTCGGCCTGGTCGGCGGCGGCGATTTCGTCGCCACCGCGAACGACCCGTTCCTGGCGGCCGAGGGCTTCGGCATCGCCCACACCACCGACACCGCCGCGGGCGGCTTCGGCGCCGTCGCCGCCACCTCGACCGACATCGTCGGCGGCGGCGGGGGCTTCGCCCACATCAAGGGCTGGAACTAGCGGAAACGGAAGGCCGGGCCGCACCCCACGGGGAGCGGCCCGGCCTTCTGCGTGGCGCGTTCCGGGGCTCCGCGTCCGCTACTTCAGCAGTCCGGCGGCTTCGAGCGCCCAGTAGGTGAGGATCTGCTCGGCGCCGGCCCGGCGGATCGAGGTGAGCGTCTCCATGATCATCCGCTCCCGGTCGATCCAGCCGTTCGCGGCGGCCGCCTCGACCATCGCGTACTCGCCGGACACCTGGTACGCGGAGACCGGCACCGGGGAGGCGTCGGCGACCTGGCGCACGATGTCCAGGTAGGCCATGGCCGGCTTGACCATCACCATGTCGGCGCCCTCGGCGAGGTCCTGCTCCAGCTCGCGCAGCGCCTCGCGGGCGTTCGCCGGGTCCTGCTGGTAGGCCTTGCGGTCGCCCTTGAGCGAGGAGCCGACGGCCTCGCGGAACGGGCCGAAGAAGGCCGAGGCGTACTTGGCGGTGTAGGCGAGGATGCCCACGTCCTGGTGCCCGGCCTCGTCCAGCGCCCGCCGGATGACACCGATCTGGCCGTCCATCATGCCGGAGGGGCCGACCAGGTGGACACCGGCGTCGGCCTGCACCCGGGCCATCTCGGCGTAGCGCTCCAGGGTGGCGTCGTTGTCCACGCTGCCGTCGGCGGCCAGCACGCCGCAGTGGCCGTGGTCGGTGTACTCGTCCAGGCAGAGGTCCGACATGACCACCAGCGAGTCGCCGACCTCGGAGACCACGTCCCGGATCGCCTGCTGCAGGATGCCGTCCGGGTTGGTGCCCTCGCTGCCGGTCGCGTCCTGCACCTCGGGGACGCCGAACAGCATGACGCCGCCCAGACCCGCCTCGGCGGCCTCCACCACGGCCTTGCGCAGGGTGTCCCGGGTGTGCTGGACCACGCCCGGCATCGACGTGATCGGGACGGGCGCGCTGACGCCCTCGCGGACGAACAGCGGCAGGATCAGCTCCGCCGGGTGCAGCCGGTTCTCGGCCACCAGGCGGCGCATCGCCGGGCTCTGCCGCAGTCGGCGCGGGCGTACGTACGGGAATTCAGCGGACACGGCTTCTCTCTCCGAACGGTTGTGCAGCACCGGGGGCGACGGTCGGCCGCCCCCGGCCGTGAGGGGTGTCAGCGGGCCTTGCGGCGCGACCCCGGACGACGCTCGCTGGGCCGGTAGACCGGCTCACCGGCGGCCGTCGCGGTGTCGCGGCGCTTGGCCCCGAAGTCTGCCAGCGCCTGGGCCAGCGCGGCCGCCGACGGCGCCGGGGCCATCACGTCGACCCGCAGGCCGTGCTCCTCGGCGGTCTTGGCGGTGGCCGGGCCGATGCAGGCGATGACCGTGACGTTGTGCGGCTTGCCCGCGATGCCGACCAGGTTCCGGACGGTCGAGGACGAGGTGAACAGCACCGCGTCGAAGCCGCCGCCCTTGATCGCCTCGCGGGTCTCGGCCGGCGGCGGCGAGGCGCGCACCGTCCGGTACGCCGTCACGTCGTCGACCTCCCAGCCGAGCTCGACCAGCCCGGCCACCAGGGTCTCGGTGGCGATGTCGGCGCGCGGCAGCAGCACCCGGTCGATCGGGTCGAAGACCGGGTCGTACGGCGGCCAGTCCTCCAGCAGACCGGCGGCGGACTGCTCCCCGGAGGGCACCAGGTCCGGCTTCACGCCGAAGTCCACCAGGGCCTGCGCGGTGGTCTCGCCGACCGCGGCGACCTTGATCCCGGCGAACGCCCGGGCGTCCAGGCCGTACTCCTCGAACTTCTCCCGGACGGCGCGCACCGCGTTCACCGAGGTGAAGGCGATCCACTCGTAGCGGCCGGTGACCAGGCCCTTGATGGCCCGCTCCATCTGCTGCGGGGTGCGCGGCGGCTCGACCGCGATGGTCGGCACCTCCTGCGGCACCGCGCCGTACGAGCGCAGCTGCTCGGACAGGCCGGTGGCCTGCTCCTTGGTGCGCGGCACGAGGACGTTCCAGCCGAACAGCGGCTTGGTCTCGAACCACGAGTGCGAGGCCCGGTGGGCGACCTGCTCGCCCACCACGGCTATCACCGAGGTGGCCGGGTCGACCGGGGCGGAGACCGGCGAGGGCAGCACCCGGGCGGCCTTCAGGTCGGCCGCGATGCCCGACAGGGTGGAGGTGAAGGTCCGCTGCCGGGTGGTGGTGCCGGAGAGCGTCGCGCTGAGCGCGGAGTCCGGCTTGCGGCCGTTGGAGACCAGCGCGCCCGCGGTGGCCGGCAGCTGGCCCAGGGTGGTGCGGACCACCAGGGTGGTCTCCGGCGCGCCCAGGTCGACCGGACCGCCGGCGAGCAGCTGGGCACCGTCCACGAAGCGCACGTCGGTGCCGGCGCCGCCCCGCAGCGGGACGCCCGCGTACGCCGGGACGCCGACCGACTGGGCGACGCCCGGGATCACCTCGAAGGGGATCCCGTCGCCCGCGCAGCTGAGCATCTCCTCGGCGGCGCAGCCGTCCAGGCCCGGGTCGCCGTCGACGGTGCGGACCACGTGCTTGCCCGCGCGGACGGCCTCGGCGACCACCTTGGCCAGGTCGAACCCGGCGCCCTCGGCGGCCGGGGTGTGCACCTGCACGGCGGCCGGGCAGTGGCTGCGCACGGCGGCGGCGGTCAGCGGGTCGGCGACCAGGACGTCGGCGGTGGACAGCACCTCGACCGCGCGCAGGGTCAGCAGGCCCGGGTCCCCGGGGCCCGCGCCCAGGAAGGTGCACCGTCCGGTGGCGGGCTGCCCGGCGGGGAACAGGGCATCGGTGGCGGCGGTGGGGCTCATCGGGCTCGCTCCCCCATCAGGGTGGCCGCGCCCGCGCCGAGCAGCCGGTCAGCCAGCGCGCGGCCGAGGGCCACCGCCTGCTGCTCGGCGGTCTCGTCGAGGACGATCGGACCGTTGGCGGACATCTTCAGCAGGGCGGAGCCGTCGGGGTCGCCGACCACGCCGTCCAGCCGCAGTTCGTACTCCCGGCCCCAGGTGGCCAGGGCGGCCACCGGGGCCGAGCAGCCGGCCTCCAGGGTGGCCAGCAGGGCGCGCTCGGCGGCCACGGCGACCCGGGTGGGGGCGTGGTCCAGGGCCGCGAGCGCCGCGGTCAGTTCGCTGTTCGCGGTGGTGCACTCGATCGCGAGCGCGCCCTGGCCGGGGGCCGGGATCATCAGCTCGGGGTCGAGGTGCTGGGAGATCTCGGCGCTGCGGCCGAGCCGGTTCAGGCCGGCCGTCGCCAGCACCACCGCGTCCAGCTCGCCGCCGGTCACGTAGCCGATCCGGGTGTCCACGTTGCCGCGGATCGCGACGGTCTCCAGCTGGGCGCCGCGGGCGGTGGCCCAGGCGTTCAGCTGGGCCATCCGGCGGGGCGAGCCGGTGCCGATCCGGGCCGGGCGGCCGGCGCCGGCCAGCTTCTCCACCAGCTCGTCCAGGTTCAGGCCCTCGGCCGCGACCAGGGCGTCCCGCACGTCCTCGCGCTCGGGGACGGCGGCCAGCGCCAGGCCCGCGGGGGCGGCGGTGGGCAGGTCCTTGAGCGAGTGCACGGCGAAGTCGATCCGGCCCTCCAGCAGTGCGTCCCGCAACGCGGAGACGAACACGCCGGTGCCGCCGATCTGCGCCAGCGCCTCGCGGGAGGTGTCGCCGTAGGTGGTGATCTCGACCAGCTCGACGGCGCGCCCGGTGACCCTCGTCACCTCGCGGGCCACCATGCCCGACTGGGCCATGGCGAGGGCGCTGCGCCGGGTGCCGAGCCGCAGGGGCGCGGTGGCCGAGGGCTGCTCCGTGATCGGTTGACCATTCATGGGGTGATCGTCCCGGTGGTACTCGTGGGATGGCTGACGGTTCATCTGGTGCCCCCGGCGGAGGGCTGGGGCGCGCCGCCGACGGGTGTGCCGGACACGGCGTGCACGGCCGCCGGGTCGAGGTCGAACAGCTCGCGCAGGGCCTCCGCGTAGGAGGCACCGCCGGGCTCGGCGGCCAGCTGCTTCACCCGGACGGTCGGGGCGTGCAGCAGCTTGTCGACGACCCGGCGGACGGTCTGGCCGATCTCGGCGCGGGAGCGCTCGTCCAGGTCGGGCAGCCGGGCCTCCAGCCGGCCCAGCTCGGCGGCGACGACGTCGGAGGCCATCGAGCGCAGCGCGACCACGGTCGGCGCGATCCTGGCGGCCCGCTGGGCGGCGCCGAAGGCGGTCACCTCGTCGGCGACGATCCGGGTGACCTGGTCGACGTCGCCGGCGCCGGGGGTGGCGGCGTGCGCGTGGGAGAGGCTCTCCAGGTCGACCAGCAGGGCGCCGTCCAGCTCGTGCACGGCGTGGTCGACGTCGCGCGGCATGGCCAGGTCGAGCAGGGCGAGCGGGCCCCGGTCGGCCGGGCGCAGGGCGACCGCGGCCGCCACGTCCTCGGCCTTGATCACCACACCGGCCGCGCCGGTGCAGGAGATCACCAGGTCCACGTCGGCCAGCGCCTCCGGCACCTTGGCGAGGTCCAGGGTGCGGGCCGCGTCCGGGCCGAGGATCTCGACCAGCCGCTCGGCGCGGGCCGCGGTCCGGTTGGCGATCAGCAGGTCGGTCACGCCGGAGCGGACCAGGGTGGCGGCGGCCAGCGAGCTCATCGAGCCGGCGCCGACCACCAGCGCGCGCTTGCCGGCGATCTCGCCCGCGCCCGCCGCGACCTGCTCCAGGCCGAAGGTGACCAGCGACTGGCCGGCCTTGTCGATGCCGGTCTCGCTGTGCGCCCGCTTGCCGACCCGCAGCGCCTGCTGGAACAGCTCGTTCAGGCCGCGCCCGGCGGTGTGCTCCTCCTGGGCCTTGGCCAGGGCGTCGCGCAGCTGGCCGAGGATCTGGCCCTCGCCGACCACCATCGAGTCCAGTCCGCAGGCCACCGAGAACAGGTGGTGGACGGCGCGGTCCTCGTAGTGGACGTACAGGTGGGAGGTCAGCTCCTCCAGGTCCACCCCGCTGTGGTGGGCCAGCAGCAGCGACAGCTCGGCGACGCCGGCGTGGAACTTGTCCACGTCCGCGTACAGCTCGATCCGGTTGCAGGTGTTCAGCAGCGCCGCCTCGGCGACGGTCGCGGTGGCGGCCGCGTCGTGCAGCAGCCGGGTCGGCACCTCACCGGTCAGCGCGGCGCGCTCCAGCACCCCGACCGGGGCCGTGCGATGGCTCAGCCCTACGACGAGAAGGCTCATGCCCGCCCCCCACAGCTCTCGGTGTTCATGCGGGCATCACCGCGGAGAGATCCCCGTCGCCGCCCTTGGCGGCCTTTCCCTTGGCCTGCTCGGCAGGGTCCTTGACCGCCGACTCGGCGGTGCCGCGGCCCTTGCCGTTCCCGCCGGCCGCGCGGCGCAGCTTGGCCGCGGCCGCCCGGACCGGACCGGGGGCGCGGTCCAGCACCGACTCGGCGCGGTCGTCGGGCTCCTCGCCGGCCTTGCGCTGCTCGTGGAAGGCCAGGATCTGCAGCTCGATGGAGAGGTCCACCTTGCGCACGTCCACGCCGTCCGGGACGGTCAGCACGGTCGGGGCGAAGTTCAGGATGCTGGTGACGCCGGCCTCGACCAGCCGGTCGCAGACCTGCTGGGCCGCACCGGGCGGGGTGGTGATCACACCGATCGAGACGTGCTGGCTCTCGACGATCGACTCCAGCTCGTCCATGTGGCGCACCGGCAGGCCGGCCGCGCTGGTGCCGACCACGTTGGGGTCGGCGTCGAGCAGGGCGGCCACCCGGAAGCCGCGGGAGGCGAAGCCGCCGTAGTTGGCGAGGGCGTGGCCGAGGTTCCCGATGCCGACGATCACGACCGGCCAGTCCTGGGTCAGTCCGAGCTCGCGGGAGATCTGGTAGACGAGGTACTCGACGTCGTAGCCGACGCCGCGGGTGCCGTAGGAACCGAGGTAGGAGAAGTCCTTGCGGAGCTTGGCCGAGTTCACGCCGGCCGCGGCGGCCAGCTCCTCGGAGGAGACCGTCGGCACCGAGCGCTCGGAGAGCGCGGTGAGGGCCCGCAGGTAGAGGGGGAGGCGGGCGACGGTCGCCTCCGGGATGCCCCGGGCACGCGAGGGTCGGCGCGCGGCGCCCTGGTCGGGCGTCTGCGAACTGCTCTGTGGTGATCGGCCGATTGCCACGGTGCTCCTGTGGGTGAAGCTGGGCTTTGGCAGCCAGGCTATGCGTTTGTGAACGTGTGCACAAAGATGGTGTCCGATTTGTCCCCGCACAGTGATGCGCATCACGCCGTGGAACCCATAGCACCGGCATGCGTCAGCACGACCTCCGGGGCCTGGGAACCGGGCAGCCAGGGGCCGTACGGCGCCTCCCGGCGCAGCAGCGGGACCGGCCCGCCGGACGGGCGGGAACGGGCCCGGCCCAGCCGCGGCCAGGGCACTCGGGCGGCTTCCCGCAGCGGGCCGGCCCAATCGTCCGGCGGGCAGGACGGGGCGTCCAGGCAGTGCCGCAGCAGGTCCGCCGTCACCCGGGCGTCGCCCAGCGCGGTGTGCGCCGGGTACCAGCCGAGCCCCGCCGCCTCCACGCAGGCCGCCAGACCGTGGCTGCGGGCCTCCGGCAGGTGGGCCCGGGCCAGGTGCATCGTGCACAGCAGCGGGACGGGCGGCAGCGGCACCCCGATCCGGGCGAACTCGCGGTCCAGGAAGGCGTGGTCGCAGCTGACGTGGTGGCCCACCAGCACCCGGCCCGCCAGCAGCTCCAGCAGCCGCGGGGCGATCTCGCGGAAGCGCGGCGCGCCCTCCACGTCGCACTGGCGTATCCGGTGCACATGGGTCGGGCCGACCGGGCCCAGCGGATCCAGCAGGGTGGCGAACTCATCCTCGGGACACAGTCGCTCGTCGAGCAGCACCACCGCGACCTCGACCACCCGGTGCCGCCACGGACTGCGGCCGGTCGCCTCCACGTCCACCACGGCGAAGCCCCGGGCCCCGGACGGGGCTTCGGGCGTCGCAGGGGTCGGGCCGGGAAGCATGGACGGCACTCCTCGTGTGCTCAGCCCCCCTCGGGCGCAAACGCGTTCGATCGTAAGCCGACCAACCCGCCCCGCCCCAAGCCGAAACGGAGTGCTTTTGGCAACGATTCGGCGAACCGCCCCCGCCGATCGGCGGGGGGGACGGCCGGGCCCGTCCGGACGGCGGATCAGCCGCGGATCAGGCGCGGATCAGCCCCCGAGGGCCGCGCGCAGCCGGCGCTCGTCGACCCGCCAGAAGTCGTGCTGACGGCCGTCGATCAGGGTGACCGGGATCTGCTCCCAGTACCGGCGGTACAGCTCCTCGTCCTGGGTGATGTCCTTCTCCTCGAAGGACGCCCCCAGCTCGCCCGCCACCCGGACGATCACCTCACGGGCCTCGTCGCACAGGTGGCAGCCGGGCTTGCCGACCAGGGTCACGGTACGGTCCGCGGGCTTCGGGCTCTTGCGTCGCAGCAGTGGGCTCACCCGGCCCATTCTGCCCACTCGCCCGCCCGCCGGTCCGAAGGGCCCCGGGGCGGGCGCCCCCCGCGCGCCCGCGCGCGGGGAGGCTGTTCACCTCACGGGCACGGCTCCGTCACGGCCGCTCCGCGCCCGGCTGGCTATGCTCGATGCCATGGCCGTGCTCCGAAGGCTCACCCAGGCAAGACGTTCCACCGGCGAGCGGAGCGCCCTGGCGGGCGAGGCCGCGGCGGAGGCGGCCGAGGCCGCGCTGCGCGCCGAGCCCGAGCCCGCGTCGGCCCCCGCGCCGCAGGCCGCGGACGCGACCGCCGCGGCCAAGCCGGGCCGGGCCCCCAAGGCCCCGGCCGAGAACCACACCCCGGAACCGGACGACCCCCGCGCCGCCGCCTTCTTCGACTGCGACAACACGATCCTGCGCGGCGCGGCGATCTTCTACCTCGGTGTCGGCCTCTACCGCCGCGGCTTCCTCACCCGCCGCGACATCGCCCGCTTCGCCTGGCAGCAGGCCTGGTTCCGGCTGCACGGCGCCGAGGACCCGGACCACATCTCGGACGCCCGGAACACCGCCCTCGGCATCGTGGCCGGCAAGCGCACCGCCGACCTGGAGGAGATCTGCGAGGAGATCTTCGAGGAGGTCGTCGCCGACAAGATCTGGCCCGGCACCCGCGCCCTGGTCCAGATGCACCTGGACGCCGGCCAGCGGGTCTGGCTGGTCACCGCCGCCCCGCTGGAGGTGGCCCGGATCATCGCCCGCCGGCTCGGCATGACCGGCGCGCTCGGCACCGTCGCCGAGGCCCGGGACGGCCAGTACACCGGCCGGCTGGTCGGCGACCTGCTGCACGGCCCGGCCAAAGCCGCCGCCGTCGGCGCACTGGCCCGCCGCGAGCGCCTGGACCTCGACCGCTGCGCCGCGTACAGCGACTCGGCCAACGACATCCCGATGCTCTCGCTGGTCGGCCACCCGTACGTGGTGAACCCGGACGGCGCGCTGCGCCGCCACGCCCGGGCCCAGGGGTGGCGGGTGCGGGACTTCCGGACCGGGCGGAAGGCGGCCCGGGTGGGGCTGCCGGCGGCGGCCGCGGTCGGCGTGCTGGCCGGCGCGACGGCGGCCGGGGTGGCGCTGCACCGCCGTCGCCGCCGGGCCTGACGCCCCGCCCGACGGCCTTCCGGAGCCGTCGCCGGTGCTCGCGCGGGCCCGTACGGCAGCCTCGCCCGTGTGGGTGAGCGGGCGTCAACCAGGGCCCTGACCTGGCCGCTCTTACGGGCGAACTCCCTTGCAGCGCCGGGCAGTCCGGACCGGATGTGCGAACCCGACAGCCCGTGACCGGTTCTGATCGTTCGCCAGGCCGGGAAAGTCAGGGGTTACCGAGCCCCGAGGCAGGGAAACCGCCCGCCAGGCCGCCGAATTGGTCACCCTGAGCGCCTGTTCGATCACGTTGAGCCGGATGAACGATGACAGCTCCGGTCAGTGTCAGCCGAATATGCGCAACAAATGGATCCCAAACGACCACTTCGACCACACGGTGTAGCTGTCATTGCACAAAGCGTTATTCTCTCCTGGATGCACGTCACCACGCGTCCCGCTCGAACGGACGCTTCGGGGAGTGCTCTCCGCGCAGGCGGAGGTGATCCGTCCACAGTTCTGCCTCTGGGAGTCCCGTGTACCCACCCGTCCGGAACGACGCGCCTGCACCCTCCCGCCCGTCGTCCGCGCCCCTGCGCCCCCGCACCGGCCACCGCGGCCGCCCCACCGCCGAGCGGCAGATCTCGACCGGCCTGGACCTGCTGCGCAGCCTGCTCCGCAGCCAGCTCGCCACCTCGCCCCAACTCGTGCCCGCCGGCGGATCGTTCGGTCACCCGCACGGCCCCGGCCTGGCGCTGCGCACCACCGCCGCCGGCTCCACCGGCACCGGCTCGCGCGGCCGCACCGGCACCACCGGCACCGGGCGCGGCCGCACCCGGACGGCGGCCGGCACCGGGTACGAGACCGAGCACAACCCGATCATGGAGCTGGTCGAGCGGGCCCAGGCCGGCGAGAGCGACGCCTTCGGCCGGCTCTACGACCACTACGCGGACACCGTCTACCGGTACATCTACTACCGGGTCGGCAGCCGCGCCACGGCCGAGGACCTCACCAGCGAGACGTTCCTGCGCGCGCTGCGCCGGATCGGCACCTTCACCTGGCAGGGCCGGGACTTCGGCGCCTGGCTGGTGACCATCGCCCGCAACCTGGTGGCCGACCACTTCAAGTCCAGCCGGTTCCGGCTGGAGGTCACCACCGGCGAGATGCTCGACTCCAACGAGTGCGAGCGCAGCCCCGAGGAGTCGGTGCTGGAGTCGCTCTCCAACGCCGCCCTGCTGGACGCCGTGCGCCGGCTCAACCCGCAGCAGCAGGAGTGCGTCACCCTGCGCTTCCTGCAAGGGCTTTCGGTCGCCGAGACGGCCCGGATCATGGGCAAGAACGAGGGCGCCATCAAGACCCTCCAGTACCGCGCCGTACGCACCCTCGCCCGGCTGCTCCCGCCCGACGCGCGGTGAGCCGGGGGTGACCGAGGGGGGCATAGCCGGGGGGTCGCCCGGCCGGCCGTCACCGTCCGCGCCCGACCGACACGTCAGAGTGAACGGTCGGTCCGATGATCAGCCGTGCGTAACCGACCGCCCGCACCGATCGTTGGCCAGCGTGCAAGCCTCCACCAGGCGTACGGTCAAGCCGAATTGCGACCAGTCACCCGATGGAGTGGCTTTGGCCCGCCGGGGCAACCGTCCGGCAGGCCGGGGTGTCGACAACGACGAAGGGAGGTGTGGCCCGTGACGGCAAACGTGCTGGAGCACCGGCGGGCGAAGGCCTTCGCCGAGGCGCTGGAGGCCCACCGGACGGAGCAACGCGCTGCGGCCGACGCGGAATCGGCCAACACCGCTGGCACCGGCGCCGGTTCGGCCGCGATGGCCGGACTGGTCGGCTTGACCGACGCGCTGGGAGGGCTACCCGGACCGGTGCTGGACCAAGAGGTCCGAACGGTCCAACGCGCCCAGCTGATGGCCGCGTTCGAGCAGGCCTTCGCCGGCGGACCGGGCGCTTCGGTGCCCCGCCAGCGTCGCCACCGGGCGATCCGGACGGCGCCGCGCGGCCGTTGGAGCAGGCGGTTCGCGATCGGCGGGCTGGTCGCCGGGCTCGCCGTGGGCAGCCTGGCCGGCGCGGCCGCCGCGAGCACCGGAGCGCTCCCCGGGGACACGCTGTACGGGCTGAAGCGCGGCCTCGAAGGCCTGCGGCTCGACTTCGCGGGCTCCGACTCGGAGCGCGGCGAACTGCTGCTGGACAACGCCGCCACCCGGCTCGGCGAGGCCAAGGCCCTGGTCGGCCGCACCGGCCCGAGCGGCGGACTCAGCCCGGCCACCGTCGAGCAGGTCCGCCACGCGCTCGACGACATGCACGCGGACGCGCTCAGGGGCCGCGAGCTGCTGCGCTCGGTCTACCGCAGCAACGGCTCGCTCGACCCGATGCGCGCCCTGGCCGGGTTCGCCCACGACGAGGACGGCAGCTGGAGCGAACTGCAGGGCAAGCTGCCCGTCCAGCTCACCCAGCAGGCCGATCTGGTGAACCGCCTGTTCGACGACATAAGCGAGGACGTCGCGCCCCTGCGGCTGGCCCAGCCCCCCGCCAAGAGCGGTGGCACCGCCGGCCCCGGAGCGAGCGGCGGCTCGTCCCAATCGACCGGCGGCGCACCGGCCGGCTCCCCCGCCGACGGCTCCGGATCCGCGCAGGGCACCGACCGGGCCCCCGGCGGCGGCTCCACCGGCGGCACCCGCCCCGGCGCCACCGACCACGCCCCGGCCAACCCCGGCGCGGGCGCGACGGGCGGCAGCGGCGGCAAGGGCGGCCTGCCCGGCGCCCTGCCCACCGGTGCCCCGGACGCCGTCAACGGCCTGGTCGGCAACCTCACCAACGGGCTCACCGGCGCCAAGCCCTCGCCGAGCGCCGACGCGCCCCCGCAGCAGGCGCCGCAGCCGTCCGGCACGCCCGACGCCCCGGACGGCGCCCGTCAGCAGGGCGTCGAGGTGCCCCCGCTGGTCCCGGGCCTGCTGCCCGGGCTGAGGATCCTCGGCGGCTGACCGGGGTGTGCGCAGGGCCCGGCGGAGTGCGATATCCGCCGGGCCCTTCCCACGGGCACGGGGGGCCGGAAGCGCGCGGGGGGTCAGCAGCGCGCGGGGGTCAGAAGAACACCGAGCGGCGCTGCACCAGCAGTTGGTACAGCGAGTGCTGGATGGTCTCGCGCACCTCGTCGGCCAGGTCGAAGACCAGCATCGGGTCCTCCGCGGCCTCCGCCGGGTAGCCGTCGGTGGCGATCGGCTCGCCGAAGCGGATCGTCCACTTGGTCGGCAGCGGCAGCATCCCGAGCGGGCCGAGCCAGGGGAAGGTCGGCGTGATCGGGACGTACGGCAGGCCCAGCAGCCGGGCCAGCGTCTTCACGTTGCCGATCATCGGGTAGGTCTCCTCCGCCCCGACGATCGAGCACGGCACGATCGGCACCCGCGCCCGCAGCGCCGAGGCGACGAAGCCGCCGCGGCCGAAGCGCTGGAGCTTGTAGCGCTCGGAGAAGGGCTTGCCGATGCCCTTGAAGCCCTCCGGCCAGACCCCGACCACCTCGCCGCGCTCCAGCAGCGCCTGGGCGTCCTCGTTGCAGGCCAGCGTGTGGCCGGCCTTGCGGGCCAGCTCGTTGATCCCGGGGAGCACGAAGACCAGGTCGGCGGCGAGCATCCGCAGGTGCCGCCGGTTCGGGTGGTGGTCGTGGATGACCACCTGGGTCATCAGCGCGTCCAGCGGGATCGTCCCCGAGTGGTTGGCGACGATCAGCACGCCGCCCTCGGCCGGGATGTTCTCCACGCCCTGGACGTCGATCCGGAAGTACTTCTCGGCCAGCGGGCGCAGCAGCGAGAGCAGCACCTCCTCGGTGAGCTCCCGGTCGAAGCCGAACTCGTCCACCTCGTAGTCGCCGGTGACCCGGCGGCGCAGGAAGGCCAGGCCCTCGGCGGCGCGGCCCTCCCAGCCCTTGCCGAACAGCCGGGTGGCGGCCGGGCCGAGCGGTCCGGACAGCGCTCCGCCGACGGCCCCGGCGAGCCGGTCGGCCAGGCCGGGGCCCTCCGGCGAGCTCCAGCTGGGGGCGGACTCGATCGGGATGACCTTGGCCTCGCCCGGCGCGTTCTCGGCTGCGGCACTCATCGCGGGTTCAGCTCCTCGGTCGGCGGGGGCGGTTCGGTACGGCGGGGCCGGCGGCGGACCCTTCGGGGCCGAGCAGGGCGGTCAGCCGGTCGGCGACGGCGGCCAGCCGCTCGGGCGGCAGCAGCCCGGGACCGAGCGCGGCGGCGAAGTCGGCGAAGGCCTCGGGGGTGGTGAAGGCCGGGCGGTAGCCGAAGGTCTCGCGCAGCCGCGCGGTGTCCACCACCCGGCCGTGGGTGAGCAGCCGCAGCTGCTCCGGCGAGACGTCGACCAGCCGGGTCTGCCGGGCCAGCACGGCCATCCAGCTGACCGCGGGCAGCAGCAGCGGCAGGGTGGGCCGGCCGAGCCGGCGGGCGCACTGGGACAGCAGCAGGACGCCCTCGCCCGCCACGTTGAAGGTGCCGGTGTTGACGGTGCCCGGCTCGGGCTCGTCGGAGGCCCGGCAGAGCACGGCGACGGCGTCGTCCTCGTGGACGAACTGCAGCCGCGGGTCGTAGCCGAGGACGGTCGGCAGCACCGGCAGCGCGAAGTACTCGCTGAGCGGGGTGTCCGCGTCCGGGCCGACGATGTTGGCGAAGCGCAGCACCGTCACCGCGACGTCCGGGCGGCGCCGGGCGAAGCCGCGGACGTAGCCCTCGACCTCCGCCGCGTCCTTGGCGAAGCCGCCGCCGGGCGGGTCCTTCGGCTGGATCCGCTCGCTGAACACCGCCGGGTCGCGGGGCGCGGAGCCGTACACGCCGGTGGTGGACTTCACCACCAGCCGGCGGACCCCGGGCGCCTTCTGGCAGGCGCCGAGCAGCTGCATGGTGCCGATGACGTTGGACTCCTTCACCGCCGAGCGGTTGGTGGAGCCCAGGCCGGTGGCGCTGACGCTGAGGTGCACCACGGTGTCCACCCGGTGCTCGGCGAGCACCCGGGAGAGCGCCGGGCGGCGCAGGTCGAGCTGGTGGAAGCGGTACGGGGCGGCCGGGCCGGCCGGTTCCTCCACGGGCAGCCGGGGCGGCTGCACGTCCACGCCGACGACCAGGTCCACGCCCGGACGGCGGCGGACCTCGGCGGCGAAGCGGGCACCGAGATGGCGTGCCACGCCGGTGACGAGCACGACCACGCCCACGGTGCTGCACCCCATTCCCTCGACCCGAGCGGCCTGCGTGCACCGTACCGCGCCGCCCCGCCGGGCCGTGAAACGACACCGCCCGCCCGGCCTCAGGGGCCGGGCGGGCGGTGGAAGCGCTGGGCGCGCTGGGCGCGGCCGGGGGCGCTTACTTCTTGTTGCGACGCTGAACGCGAGTCCGCTTCAGAAGCTTGCGGTGCTTCTTCTTGGCCATACGCTTGCGACGCTTCTTGATGACAGAGCCCACGGAACAACCCTCGCTCACTGAGACTCTCGCCCGTGAGAGACGGAGTCCATACGACTGACGTGAGGGCCTAGCCTACCGTCCGCGACGCGAAGGCCGTAATCGCGCTCCCGGTAACCGGGAAACTCGGGGGAAATCTCCGGCGAACCGGGGCGGATCCGCGGTTGCGGACCCGCCCCGGCCGACCCGGTGCTACGCGCTCTCGAGCCGCACGTAGGACTCCTTGAGGTACTCGTGCACCGCCTGCTGGGGCACCCGGAAGGACCGTCCGACCCGGATGGCCGGCAGTTCTCCGCTGTGCACCAGTCGGTACACCGTCATCTTGGACACCCGCATGACCGCAGCGACCTCCGCCACGGTCAGGAAGACGACTTCCTGCAGGGGACGCTCCACGGAACTCATGACCATCACCCGACCCTTACCCGTGTGCAAGGCACCGGCTTCCCCTCCGGTGACTCCACCGGCACACGTGTATCCCCAGAGTAGTTATGGGTGGTACCAGTGGGAAGAGGGGAAGTGCAGTCCTCGTACGGTGAGAGATAGGACCGTTGCAGTACGTAGCCGCTCGACGGATCGCACGGGTCGGCGTACGCACCGCCCGACCGGCGCCTCCGTCGGGGCGGCGGGTTCAGGCCAGCAGGCCGTGGTGGGGGAACACCGCGCGGCGGCCGGCCAGGATGGCCTGATCGAGCCGGTCGGCGGGATCGTAACCCGCGTCGAAGTCGCGCCAGGCGGGGCGGGCGCCGTCGGTCATCCGCAGCGGGGCCGGGCGGCGGGTGCGGCGGTAGACCTCGGCGCGCCAGGACTCGGGGGTCTCGGTGGCCGGGTCGACGGGCCGGCCGGCGGCGGTGGCGACCAGGTGGGTCCAGCTGCGCGGGACGACGTCCACCACGGCGTAGCCGCCCCCGCCGGTGGCGACCCAGCGGCCGTCGGCGTACCGGTGGGCGAGGTCGTGCAGCTCCTCGGCGATCAGCCGCTGGGCGTCCACGGTGACGGCGAGGTGGGCGAGCGGGTCCTCCAGGTGGGTGTCCGCGCCGTGCTGGGTGACCAGGACCTGTGGCCGGAAGGCGGCGAGCAGTTCGGGCACCAGGGCGTGGAAGGCGCGCAGCCAGCCGGCGTCGCCGGTGCCGGCCGGCAGCGGCAGGTTGGCGGCGGAGCCGGGGGCGTCCGGGCCGCCGGTCTCCATCGGCCAGCCGGTCTGCGGGAAGAGCGTGGCGGGGTGCTCGTGCAGCGAGACGGTGAGCACCCGGGGGTCGTCCCAGAAGGCCTGCTGGACGCCGTCGCCGTGGTGGACGTCCACGTCGACGTAGGCGACCCGCTCGGCGCCGAGTTCCAGCAGCCGGGCGATGGCCAGCGCGGGGTCGTTGTAGATGCAGAAGCCGGAGGCCTTGGCGGGCATCGCGTGGTGCAGTCCGCCGGCGAAGTTGACGGCGTGCGGGGTCTCGCCGCGCCAGACCGCCTCGGCGGCGGCCACCGACTGACCGGCGATCAGCGCGGAGGCCGAATGGACGGCGGGGAAGGACCAGTTGTCGTCGGTGCCGAGGCCGTGCCGGGGGTCGGACAGCTCGGGGTGGGCGGCGGCGTGCTTGACCGCCTCGACGTACTCCCGGGTGTGCACCAGCCGGAGGGTGGAGTCGCCGGCGGCCGGCGCGGACCGGACGGTCACCCCGGGACCGGTGTCCAGGCCGAGGGCCTCGACCAGGCGCATGGTGAGCGCCAGCCGGGTCGGGTCCATCGGGTGGCCGGGGCCGAAGTCGTAGGCGGTGACCGCCTCGTCCCAGAAGAGGTGCAGGCCGCAGGGGGTGTCGCGCTCGGCTTCGGGCATGGCCTCCACCGTAGCGGGTGGCGGTGGACGGTCCGTGGCCAGGGCGCGCGGGCGGAGGGCGCCCGAGGCTCGTTGAGGCGGTACAGACAAAATCTTCACGACTACCTATGCTCTGCGCCATGAAGCCATTCAGCGTGCAACGCCTTGGGGTAATTCTCGCTGCAATACTGGGACTTGGCGTGTTCTTTGCCTCCCAGCCGGCCTCCGCCGCGGTCAGCGGGACCAACTTCAGCGTCGACCGGTCGACCGCGAAGGCCGGTGACCAGCTGACCCTGACGCTGGCCCTCACCAACAACGAGGCCAGCGACATCTACTTCGCCTACGAGTCCATCCAGCCGACCTGGCCGGCCAACCAGCTGAGCGGTGTCTTCACCGTCACCGGATGCTCCGGCGACACCGTCGACTGCTCGACCGCCGGGAACACCACCAGCTTCCACTTCAACGCGCCGATCGCGCCGGGTGCCACCAGGACGGTCACGGTCACCGTCAAGATCACCGACACCCCGCCGTGGGACACCACCACGCCGTACACGCTGAACTGGGCGCCGTACGTCTACTACGAGTTCGGCCAGGTGGGCGGCACGTCCACGGCCCAGGACCAGGGCTGGGCCTTCGGCACGACCAGCCTGCAGACCACGATCCTCGGCTGACCCGGTCCCACCCCCGCTCCCGCGCCCGCCCTCATCCGGCGGGGGCGGGGGCGGGGGCCGACGCCGGTGCCGGGGCGAAGCGGTCGGCCAGCGGCAGGACGGCGAGCACCAGCAGCATCGGGGCGAGCAGCGCCCAGCGGTAGGAGCTCGCGTCGGCGATCGCGCCGACCAGCGGCGAGCCGATCAGGAAGCCGACGTAGTTGAAGAGGTTGAGCCGGGCCACCGCGGCGTCCGAGTCGGCCGGGAAGAGCCGGCCGCCCGCCGCGAACACCTGCGGGATGATCGCGCAGATCCCGAAGCCCAGCACGGTGAACCCGGCGATGCCCGCCCAGGCGGCGGGCGCGGCCGCGGCCACCGCGAAGCCGAGCGCGGCCAGCGCCGCACCCGCGCGGACCACCGGGACGGCGCCGAAGCGCTGCACCGCGCGGTCGCCCAGGGCCCGGCCGAGCAGCATCGCGACCATGTAGCCGAGGTAGGAGAGCTTGGCGAGGTCCTCGCGGCTGCCCAGCCCGTCGGTGAGGTACTTGACGCTGTAGTTGGAGACCGAGGCGTCGGCGATGTACGCGAAGGCCATCGCCAGGCAGAGCGGCAGCAGCGGCCGCCAGGGGATGGACCGGGCGGCGGCCTCGGCGGCCTCCCGGACGGCGTCGCCGAGTTCGGCCGGACCGGCGAACCTGGTGCCGGTGAGCACCGCGAGCGGGGCGATCACCGCGGCGGCCGCGCCGAAGAGCAGCGGCAGCCCGAGGTCGTAGTGCGAGCCGAGGCCCGCCAGGGCCGCGCCGACGATGCCGCCGAGGCTGAACGCGGCATGGAAACCGATCATGATCGAGCGGCCGTAGCGGTGCTGCAGGCCCACTCCGAGCATGTTCATACTGGCGTCCAGCGCCCCCACCAGCAGGCCGAACGCGCCCAGGGCCAGGGCGAGTTGCCACAGCGCGTCGCCGAGCCCGGCGGCCGCCAGACTGAGGCAGACGGCGGGCTGGACCACCCGTAGCACGGCCCGCGCGCCGGTGCGCTTCACCAGTTGCTCGGAGGCGATCGAGCCCACCCCGGCCAGGATCGGCACCGCGGCCAGGAAGACCGGCAGCAACCCGTCGCTCAGCCCGTAGCGGTGCTGGATCTCCGGGATGCAGGTGACCAGCAGCGCGAAGGTGGTGCCCTGGAGCAGGAAGCTGACGGCGAGCGCGGCCCGCCCGACCCGCAGGCCGGGCGCCACCGGGGGCTGAACGGGCCGCGCGGGCGGCGCGGCACTCTTACGGACCTCCACACGGGCCTCCTGGCGACCTCGCTACCGACCGGTAGGACGATGTTGGCGAGAGCGTAGGCGGTGCGCCGCGCCAGCGGGAGGGGTCGCGCAGGATCTTCCGGCCGGGCCGCCGCGGGCTACTTGCCGCCGGAGGCCAGCTCCCGGGAGCGGTCCCGGGCCGCCTCCAGGGCGGCCAGCAGCGCGGCCCGCACGCCGTGGTTCTCCAGCTCGCGGATGGCCGAGATGGTGGTGCCGGCCGGGGAGGTGACCGCCTCGCGCAGCTTCACCGGGTGCTCGCCGGAGTCCCGCAGCATCACCGAGGCGCCGATCGCGGACTGCACGATCAGGTCGTGCGCCACCTGGCGGGGCAGGCCGAGCAGGATGCCGGCGTCGGTCATCGCCTCGACCAGGAAGTAGAAGTAGGCCGGGCCCGAGCCGGAGAGCGCGGTGGCCGCGTCCTGCTGGGACTCGGGCAGCCGCAGCGCCTTGCCGACCGAGCTGAAGATCTCCTCGGTGCGCGCCAGGTGCTCCTCGGTGGCGTGCGAGCCGCCGGAGATGACGCTCATCCCCTCGTCCACCAGGACGGGCGTGTTGGGCATCACCCGGACCACCGGGGTGCCGGCCGCCAGCCGCTCCTCGAACCAGGCGGTCGGGACACCGGCCGCGGCCGAGATCACCAGGCGGTCCACTCCGACGTGCGGGGCCAGCTCCTCCAGCAGGGTGCCCATGTCCTGCGGCTTGACCGCGAGGATCAGGGTGTCGGCGAGCTTGGCGGCCTCGGTGTTGGAGACCGCCACCACGCCGTACCGGGCGGCGAGTTCGGCCGCGCGCTCGGGACGGCGGGCGGTCACCAGGACGTCCGCCGGGTCCTTGCCGGCCCGCAGCAGGCCGGAGAGCAGGGCCTCCCCGATCTTTCCGGTGCCCAGGAAGGCGATCTTCTGTCCGTGTGCTGCGCTGCTGCCCATGGTCCGCTCCTTGCCTCGGTACTGCGGCCATCCTCGCACCGCGCGGGGGCGGCCGTCGGGACCGTCCGGTCCGTGGTCGGCGGGCCGGTTCGCCCCTTCCCCTCCCGGCCGGATCCCGGGCGGATCCCGGGCGGACCGGCCGGATCCCGGGCGCCCCTAGGGAGAAAACCAGGGGGTTCCCCTATGGCCTCCGGGCCGGGGCGGGCGCACCGTGGAGCCATGGCACACGACGAAATGTCCCGACGTGAGAACCGGCAACTCGCCGTCGCCTCGGCGACCGTGGGCCCGTGGCGGACCGCCGCGGGGGTCGGTGCGGTGGTGGGGGCGACCTCGCTGGGGATCGAAGCGATCTCCGGCGGCTGGTCGCTGAGCATGCTGGCCGGGCCGGCCGGCTGGGCCCTGTTCTTCTTCTTCCTGGTCGGCACCGTCGGCGGCCGACTGCGCCGCGACACCGCCGACCGACGGCTGCGCCGCTGGGCCGACGAGCACCCGTGGCAGTCGGCCCTCCCGGCGGCCGGCGGCCTGTTCGCGCTGAACACCCTGGCGCAGCTGTTCCTCGGCGACGCCGGCCTGTTCGAGGCCCTGTTCATCTCGTTGCTGCCGGCCGGCCTGCTGCTGGCGATCGCCGGGGTGGTGGGGTCGGTCAAGCAGGCCCGCGGCAAGGGCTGAGCCGGCGCGGTTGCGGAGGAAACGGGGCGAATCGCAGCCCGATGGACACGAGTTCACCACCCGGTGTGCCCCCGATCGACGCATCGTCACACCCCGTCGTCATACTGGCGCGATGCCGATAGCCGAAGACCCCGAGCCGCGCCCCACCGGGGGCGATGAGCCGGACGGGTCCGCCCCGTCCGGAGCGGGCGGGAAGGACCCGTTCTCCGACCTCGTCCTGGACGACGACTTCGTCCGGGGCGCCACCGTCAAGGAACAGAGCGGGCGCACCCGCATGCTGGCCGCCCGGTGGAAGCACACCCCGCCGGTCGACCCGGGCGGCCGCCGCTCGGTCAACGACGGCCCGCGGCCCAAGCGCCGCTTCGGCCGCGGGCCGAAGCCCCCGGTGGTCGACGCCTGGGGCAACCCGCGCCCGCGCCGCGGCGCGAACCTGCGCGCCCCGCTCTACGTCGCGCTGACGGTCGCGGTGCTGCTCGCGGCACTGAACGTCGACGGGCTGCGCAACTGGTACCACGACCACGTCGGCGGCTCCGGCGCGGCCCACGCCCCGGTGCCGACCGTCGCCCCCGAGACGGCCAAGCCGACCACCGCCCCACCGAAGGTCGACGCGCAGCAGCCGACCGTCGCCCACCCCTGGGCCGGCTCCCCCGCCGAGGGCTGGCCGAACGGCGCCGACGCGTTCGTCCTCCCCGAGGCCCAGGCCACCGGCGTGTTCAGCACCGCCCAGGTGGCTTCGCAGCTGCAGTCCGTCAAGGACTACCTGATCGCCGCCAACCTCGACCCGGCGGTGGTCGCCGGCGGCCGACCGGACGCCGCCCTGGCGCTGCTGGAGCGGCAGGACCAGGACGGCGCGCGGGCGGCTCTGGAGCACCCGTCCAAGGAGAACGACCCGACCGACTGGTTCAGCCGGTTCGACCCGCGCGACGCGATCCCGGTGGGCGACACGGTCAAGGTCCTGGGCCGGATGACCTACGAGAGCGACGGCGACAAGGGCGTCCTGATCCACACCGACTTCAGCTTCGTCTACGCGCTGCGCCCCGGCCCGGAGGCGGGCCAACGGGCCGGCTCGCCCCAGCCGACGAACCGCGCCCCGCAGCCGGCCGAGCCGGCCGCGCCGCAGGGCGGCGGCACGGCCCGGCCGGTGGGCCTGGTGGTGCGGACGGACGACGTGGCCGGGGACACCTGGACCACCCGCACGATCGTGCGGCGGGTGGACACCTTCCGCTTCTACGACCCGGGGCGCTACCAGGTCCAGCCGAAGAAGATCGTCTACGCCAAGAGCCAGACGGACCCCGCCAACTCGGCCTGCGACGTCTACGACGGCTTCTTCCACCCGCAGTTCGACCAGTTCGCGCCGCTGCGGCAGGACACCCCGGGCTCCCGGCCGACCGGTCCCGCCATCGACCCGTACGACCGTCGCGAGGACATCCAGCCGACCGAGGGCTGCGGCACGATCAGCCGCAACTGACCGGTCAGCGCTTGCGCTTGGGCCGGCTCGGCGCCTTGGCGGCGGGCCGGCCGCCGCGGGCGGCCCGGCGCTTCTCGTACTGGGCGACGGCCCGCTCGTACGAAGCGCGCCGCACCGCCTCGCCGGGGGCCTCGACCAGGCTGCGGACGAAGTAGGCGGCCAGGGCGCCGGCGCTGCCGATCAGCCAGACCGCGCCGAGCGAGGTGTCCTCGGCCATCCAGCCGGTCAGCCGGTCCTTGCCCTCGGTGAGCAGCTTCCAGGTACGCCGGACGGACATCAGCGAGCAGATCGCGACGGCCGCGGTGAGCAGCGCGTTGAGGAAGGTGCCGTTGTCGGAGAGGGCGATGCCCTCGACGCCGAAGCGCAGCAGCAGCACGACGGCGGCGGTCGCGGCCAGCGCGCCGACGGAGACGGCGACCCGGCGCGGCCAGTAGCCGCCGTCCCGGTTCAGCCAGCTGGTGCCGAACCAGCGGATCGGCTCCGGCTCGGGGGCGCCGGCGGCCGCGGGGGCGGGGGTGGGGGGCTGCTCGCTCACGCCGTCGATTATCACCCGACGGCCGTGGGTGGTGGGGGTGCCGTCCGTTCGCCGGAGACGGCCCGTACGACCGGGGACCACACACGACGGAGGAGCCGCCCCGGCCCGCGGGGCGGCTCCTCCGTGCGTCTGCCCGTCCGTCCCGGGCGCTCAGCCGAGTTTGGTCACGTCGCGGACGGCGCCCTTGTCGGCGGAGGTGGCCATCGCGGCGTAGGCGCGCAGGGCCTGGCTGACCTGGCGGTCGCGGTTCTTCGGGCGGTAGCCGCCGGAGGCCTCCAGGGCGCGGCGGCGCTCGGCGAGGACCTCGTCCGGGACCTCCAGGGAGATCGTCCGGCCGGGGATGTCGATGGCGATGGTGTCGCCGTCCTCGACCAGCGCGATGGTGCCGCCGGAGGCCGCCTCCGGGGAGGCGTGGCCGATGGACAGGCCCGAGGTGCCGCCGGAGAAGCGGCCGTCGGTGACCAGCGCGCAGGCCTTGCCGAGGCCGCGGCCCTTGAGGAAGGAGGTCGGGTAGAGCATCTCCTGCATGCCCGGGCCGCCCTTGGGGCCCTCGTAGCGGATGACGACGACGTCGCCCTCCTTGACCCGCTTGGCCAGGATCGCCTCGACCGCGTCCTCCTGGGACTCGACCACGACGGCGGGGCCGCTGAAGGTCCAGATCGACTCGTCCACGCCGGCGGTCTTCACGATGCAGCCGTCCTCGGCGAGGTTGCCGTACAGCACGGCCAGGCCGCCCTCGACGGAGTAGGCGTGCTCGACGCTGCGGATGCAGCCCTTGGCGGCGTCGGTGTCCAGCGACTCCCAGCGCTCGGACTGGGAGAAGGCCTCGGCGGAGCGGACGCAGCCGGGCGCGGCGTGCCACAGCTCGACGGCCTCGGCGGAGGGCGAGCCGCCGCGCACGTCCCAGGTCTTGAGCCACTCGGCGAGCGAGTCGGCGTGCACGGTGTGGACGTCCTCGTTGAGCAGCCCGGCGCGGTACAGCTCGCCGAGGATGGCCGGGATGCCGCCGGCCCGGTGGACGTCCTCCATGTAGTACGAGCCGTTGGGCGCGACCTTGGACAGGCAGGGCACCTTGCGGGAGATCGCGTCGATGGCCCGCTGGTCGAAGTCCAGCTCGGCCTCCTGGGCGGCGGCCAGCAGGTGCAGGATGGTGTTGGTCGAGCCGCCCATGGCGATGTCCAGGGCCATGGCGTTCTCGAAGGCGGCGCGGGTGGCGATCGCCCGGGGCAGGACGGAGGCGTCGTCCCCGCCGTAGTAGCGGTTCGCGATCTCGACGACGGTGCGGCCGGCGTTCTCGTACAGGGCCCGGCGGGCGGTGTGGGTGGCGAGCACCGAGCCGTTGCCGGGCAGCGAGAGGCCGATGGCCTCGGTGAGGCAGTTCATCGAGTTGGCGGTGAACATGCCGGAGCACGACCCGCAGGTGGGACAGGCGTTCTCCTCGATGATCGCGATGTCCTCGTCGGAGACGTTCTCGTTGACGGCCTGCGAGATCGCGTCGACCAGGTCGAGCTTGCGCACGGTGCCGTCGACCAGGGTGGCCTTGCCGGCCTCCATCGGGCCGCCGGAGACGAAGACGGTCGGGATGTTCAGGCGCAGCGCGGCCATCAGCATGCCCGGGGTGATCTTGTCGCAGTTGGAGATGCAGATCAGGGCGTCGGCGCAGTGCGCGTTGACCATGTACTCGACCGAGTCGGCGATCAGGTCGCGCGAGGGCAGCGAGTAGAGCATGCCGCCGTGGCCCATCGCGATGCCGTCGTCCACGGCGATGGTGTTGAACTCGCGCGGGATGCCGCCCGCCCGCTTGATCGCCTCGGAGACGATCCGGCCGACCGGCTGGAGGTGGGTGTGGCCGGGGACGAACTCGGTGAAGGAGTTGGCGACCGCGATGATCGGCTTGCCGAAGTCCTCGCGGGCTACGCCGGCCGCCCGGAGAAGCGCCCGGGCGCCTGCCATGTTGCGACCGTGGGTGACCGTACGGGACCTCAGCTCGGGCACTGTGCTCCACTCCTTCGGGGCTCTCGACGGCGCCCCGCCGGTGGGAGGTGCGGGGCCCGCTGTGGCTTACGAGCCTACGCCCGCCGTCCGGCCGGCGGACCGGCCGTCCGCGATGCGGTCAGCCGGGCGGACGGTCGGCCGGTCGGCCGGTCGGGCAGGCGGACGGCGGAGGGTCGGGCGGGCGGTGGCCGCGGTCGGAATCACTCCGGGAGGACGGCGACGGTGAGGTCCAGCGCGTACGGCTCGACCACGGTGCCGTCCGGGAACTCGGCGAGCAGGGCCGCGCGCTCGGCGGCCAGCACCGGCGCCCGCTCCTCGGGGCCGATCGAGGCCAGGTAGGAGCGCGAGGTGAGGTCGGTCAGCGCGTGCTCGACGGTGATCCGCCGCTCCCAGTGCAGCACCGTCCGTCCGACCGCGAGGCCGGCCCGCGCGAAGTCGTCGACGTGGGCGCCGATCCCCCGGTAGCCGTGGTAGCGGGTGGGCAGCGCGGCGGCCAGCCGCCGGGCCCGGGCGCGGACCCACGGCACGGTCTCGTCGTGCACGTTCCACCAGGTGGCGAGGGCCCCGCCGGGCCGCAGCACCCGGATCGCCTCGGGCACCGACCGCTCGGGGCGGGTCCAGTGGAAGGCCTGGGCGTAGCCGACCAGGTCGGCGGACCGGTCGTGGAAGGGCAGGTCGTCGCCGGTGCCGCGGACCAGCGGCAGCGTGGGCGAGGAGGCCAGGAACTGGGCGGCCATGCCGGCGCTGGGCTCGACCGCGACGACGTCCGCGCCCCGGGCGGCGAGCAGCCGGGTGGCGATGCCGGTGCCCGCGCCGACGTCCAGCACCCGGGCGCCCTTGAGGCCGCGGCCCCACAGCCGCTCCAGCGCGTCGAAGAGCTCGTCGGGGTAGCCGGGCCGCGCCCGGGCGTACTCGGCGGCCACCGCGCCGAAGCTCGTGGCGGCCTCCCGGTGGTCCTGGTCCTCCGTCATCTCTCCCCCTCCGCACCGGCGTTCGCACCCGCACGGGCCCGACCCGGGTCAGCGTACGCGCGAGGGGGTGGCCAGGTGCAAGCGGGTGAAGGCGAGCGCCTCGGCCAGATCGGCCTCGCGTTCGGCGGGCGACGCGGAGCGGCGGGTGTTGACCTCCAGCACCACGTGGCCGTCGAAGCCGGTGCGGGCGAGGTGCTCCAGCAGCTCGGCGCAGGGCTGCTTGCCGCGGCCGGGGATCAGGTGCTCGTCCTTGCCGGAGCCGCTGCCGTCGGCCAGGTGCACGTGGGCCAGCCGGTCGCCCATCCGCTCGACCATCGCGAAGGTGTCGGTCCGGGACGTGGCGACGTGCGAGAGGTCGATCGTGAAGTGCCGGTACTCCTCGTCGGTGACGTCCCAGCCCGGCGCGTACGCCAGCACCTCGCGGTCGCGGTAGCGCCACGGGTACATGTTCTCGACGGCGAAGCGGACGTCGGTCTCGCCCGCCATCCGGTTGATGCCCTGGACGAAGTCCCGGGCGTACTGGCGCTGCCAGCGGAACGGCGGGTGGACGACGACGGCGCTCGCGCCGAGCTTCTCCGCGGCCGCCCGGGCCCGGACCAGCTTGGTCCACGGGTCGGTGGTCCACACCCGCTGGGTGATCAGCAGGCAGGGGGCGTGCACGGCCAGGATCGGCAGCTGGTGCGCGTCGGAGAGCCGGCGCAGGGCGTCGACGTCCTGGCTGACCGGGTCGTTCCAGACCATCACCTCGACCCCGTCGTAGCCGAGCTTGGCGGCCAGCTCGAAGGCGACGGCGGTGCTCGCCGGGTACACCGAGGCGGTGGAGAGGACCACCTTGGTGTCAGGGATGTGCAGGGTCGGGTGCTGGGGCAGCACCAGCCGGTCGGTGGTGCGCAGCAGCGGCGGGCGGGCGGCGTCCCGGCGGGCGGCCTTGACCGAGCGCACCGACTGGACGGCGGCCTTGGCGGCTCCGGCGGCCCGGGCGGTGCGGGTCTCCTTCGGCGCGGCCTTGGCGGCGGCCCGGCGGGGCGCGGGGGCCTCGGCCGCCTTCGCGGGTCCGTCCTTCTCGGCGGGGCGCCGCCGGGCGGCGGGCTTCGTCCCGGCCTTCCCGGCGGCCTTGGTCGCGGCCTTCCCGGCGGCCTTGGTCGCGGCCTGCTCGGCGGCCTTGGTCCCGGCCTTCCCGGCGGCCTTGGTCCCGGCCTTCTTGGCGGTGGCCTGCTTCGCGGTGCGCTGGGCCGCCTTGACGGCCTTCGCGGCCTTGGCGGCCTTCGCGGCGGTGGCCCCCTTGACCGCCTTGCCGAGCCGGCGGCGCGGAGCGTCCGACCGCGGCTGCCCGTCCCCGGGAGCGCGGCCCTCCCGCGTCCCGTCCTCGCCCGCTGGTTGCACCACGGGAGACAGCGTAAGCGGAGCGCGCTCCGAACGGGACGCCGTCCTACGGAGTGAGCGCCGGCCGGCGACGGTCGGCGGGGCTGTCCATGGCGTCCAGGCGGCGCAGGATGATGCCCTCGCGCAGCGCCCACGGACAGACGTCCAGCTCGGCGAGGCCGAACAGGTCCATCGCGGCGTCGGCGACCAGCGCGCCGGCCAGCAGCTGCTTGGCGCGGCCCTCGGAGACCCCGGGGATCCGCGCGCGCTCGGCGACGGTCATCGTGGACAGCCGGGGCAGCCAGGCGGCCAGCCCGGTCCGGGTGAGCCGGCGGTCGGCGTACGGTCCGGCGTCGGCGGGGGCGGCGCCGGTCATCCGGGCCAGCTGCTTGAAGGTCTTGGAGGTGGCCACGGCGTGCCTGGGCGGTCCCAGGCGGGAGATCTCGCCGACCACGGTGCCCAGCTCGGCCCGGATGTGGCGTCTCAGCTCGCGCAGCCCGTCCGGGTCGGCGACGTCCCCGGGCAGCCAGCGGGCGGTCAGCCGGCCGGCGCCCAGCGGCAGCGAGCAGGCCGCGTCCGGCTGCTCGTCCAGACCGCAGGCGATCTCCAGCGAGCCGCCGCCGATGTCCAGGTTGAGCAGTCGGCCGGAGGACCAGCCGAACCAGCGGCGGACGGCCAGGAAGGTCAGCCGGGCCTCGTCCTGCCCGGAGAGCACCCGCAGCTCGACGCCGGTCTCGGCGGCCACCCGGCGCAGCACCTCCTCGCCGTTCGCGGCCTCGCGCACGGCGGAGGTGGCGAACGGCAGGATGTCCACGACGCCCTTGTCCTCGGCGACCCGCAGCGAGGACGACACGTGGCCGAGCAGCCGCTCGACACCGGCCTCGCCTATCGCGCCGTCCTTGTCCAGCAGCTCGGCCAGGCGCAGTTCGGCCTTGTGGGAGTACGCGGGAACCGGGGCGGCACCCGGGTGGGCGTCCACCACCAGGAAGTGGACCGTGTTGGAACCTACGTCGAGAACACCGAGTCGCATAACCCTCCACGCTACGCGATCCGGAACGGGGCGAGGCCGGTCCCGTCGGGGTTCGCGCTGGTCCGGGGACGGCTTCCGGGGTGGGGCGAGGGCCCGGCCGCCGGCGCCGGGAGGGCTCACCGCCGCGCTCCTCCGGGCAGTTCGGGCAACGCCCGTGCGGCGGCGGCGCGGTGGTCGGACCGCGTCCGGCTGGCAGCTCGAACTCGACCCGGGCGTGCGGCAGTTCGGCCGCGAGGGCGTACGCCCGGTAGCCGCCGGGCAGGGCGCTCAGCCGCAGGTCGGTCCGGACGGACAGCACGTCCTCGGCCGCCACCCCCTGCTCGCGCAGCCACCACCAGCCGCGCAGCGCCGGGTGCGGCAGACCGGCCGCCGAGCGCAGCACCAGCGACCCTCCTCGCCCGCGGCGTCCCGGTGCGTCAGCTCGGCACGGGCACCGCGGCCGGTCACCGGCGGGCGGGTCGGGTCGTGCCGCCCGCACCGACGAAGTCCCGGTACAGCCCGACCACGTCGTCCACCGGGACAGGGCCACACCGTGAACCGTCCGTTCTCCCGGTCCACCACGGCGCACGCCGCCCCCACAGGTGGGTCGGCCCCCGCCGCCCGCTCCTGCCCCGCCACCCGTCACCAGCCCCGCGAAAGCTCTACCCTTGCCGGGTGGCACCAGCAGAAACGTCCAAGAAGAAGGCCAAGGCGAAGCCCACGGCCTCCCCCGCCCCCGTCGACCTCGCGATGCCGACCCTGCGCCGCGAGATCCCGCGCGACGAGGTCCCGCTCGACTTCGCCCGCGCCTGGGTCGAGTTCGCCGACCCCGCCGACGAGGAGCAGGTCTTCCGCTGCGACCTCACCTGGCTGACCTCCCGCTGGTCCTGCGTGTTCGGCCAGGGCTGCCACGGCATCCGCGAGGGCCGCGGCGAGTCGGACGGCTGCTGCACGCTGGGTGCGCACTACTCGGACGAGGACGACGAGAAGCGCGTCCTGGAGCACGCGGCGCGGCTGACGCCCGAGCTGTGGGAGAACTTCGCCGAGGGCACCGACGCCAAGGGCCGGATCGTGTCCGACGGCGGCATCACCATGCTGGACGAGGACGGCGACCGCCAGACCCGCCGGGTCGGCGGCGCCTGCATCTTCGTGAACAGCCCCGACTTCGCGGGCGGCGCCGGCTGCGCCCTGCACGCGCTCGCGCTCCAGGAGGGCCGCGAGCCGCTGGAGACCAAGCCGGACGTCTGCTGGCAGCTGCCGATCCGCCGCACCTACGACTGGATCGACCGCCCGGACGACACCCGCTACCTGCAGGTCTCGATCGGCGAGTACGACCGCCGCGGCTGGGGCCCGGGCGGCCACGACCTGCACTGGTGGTGCACCGGCGCCCCGGCGGCCCACCAGGGCGCGGACCCGGTGTACGTCAGCTACCGCCCCGAGCTCACCGAGCTGATGGGCGCGGAGGCGTACGAGGTGCTGGCCCGCCTGTGCGAGGAGCGGATCGCCGGCAAGGGCGACCGCAAGTTCGCCCCGCACCCGGCCGACCCGGTCAAGAAGAAGAAGTAGCGGCCCCCACGCCGGTACCGACCCTGCGGTACCGGCCCCCGGCCGGCACCACCCCTGCGGCACCGGCCCCCGCCGGTACCGGCCTACTTGTCGATGTCCCCGACCACGAAGAACATCGACCCCAGGATCGCCACCATGTCCGCGACCAGCGTCCCCGGCAGCAGCTCGGTCAGCGCCTGGATGTTGTTGAAGGACGCCGAGCGCAGCTTGAGCCGCCACGGCGTCTTGTCGCCGCGCGACACCAGGTAGTAGCCGTTGATCCCGAGCGGGTTCTCGGTCCACGCGTACGTGTTGCCCTCGGGTGCCTTGAGCACCTTGGGCAGCCGCTGGTTGACCGGGCCGGGCGGCAGGGTGGCGAGCTTGTCGAGGCAGGCGTCGGCGAGGTCCAGCGCGTTGAGGGTCTGCTCCAGCAGGCACTCGAAGCGGGCCAGGCAGTCGCCCTCCTCGCGGGTGACGACGGTGAGCACCTGCCGCAGCTCCTCGGAGCCGTACGCGAGGTACGGCTCGTCGCGGCGCAGGTCGAAGTCGAGGCCGCTGGCGCGGGCGATCGGGCCGCTGACCCCGTACGCCTGGGCCTGCGCCCTGGTGAGGACGCCGACGCCGGCGGTGCGGGCGCGGAAGATCTCGTTGCCGAGGACGAGCTCCTCGAAGACCGGCGTCTCCGAGCGCACCTTGGCGACGGCGGCGCGGACCCGGCCGAGCCAGCCGGCCGGGAGGTCCTCCTTGAGGCCGCCGACCCGGTTGAACATGTAGTGCATCCGGCCGCCGGAGGCCTCCTCCAGCACGTGCTGGAGTTCCTCGCGGCCGTGGAAAGCGTGGAAGATCGGGGTGATCCCGCCCAGTTCCAGCGGGTAGGAGCCGAGGAACATCAGGTGGTTGAGCACCCGGTTGAGCTCGGCGAGCAGGGTGCGGATCCACACCGCCCGCTCGGGGACCTCCATGCCGAGCATCCGCTCGACACCGAGGACGACGCCGAGTTCGTTGGAGAAGGCGGAGAGCCAGTCGTGCCGGTTGGCCAGCATGATGATCTGCCGGTAGTCGCGGGCCTCGAACAGCTTCTCCGCGCCCCGGTGCATGTAGCCGATCACCGGCTCGGCGGTGATGATGCGCTCGCCGTCGAGCAGCAGTCGCAGCCGCAGCACGCCGTGCGTGGCCGGGTGCTGCGGACCGATGTTGAGCACCATGTCGGTGGTGCCCGCCTGGCCCGTGACGTTCTCGGCTCCCGCCCCGATGCCGACCGTGGTCTCCCTCATGCCCCCAGAGTCTGCCATCCCGGCAGGGGCTCCAAGCTCAGCGGTACCGGCATGCGGACGGCCTGGACCAGCCACCCGAAGGCGCCCAGGCCGCCCGGGTCGGTCAGTTCGGCCGCCTCGCCCGCCCCGCCGAGCGCCCGCAGGTAGCCCTCCGGGTCGGCGGAGGCGAGGGTGAGGGGCGGCCGGCCGCCGCTGACGCCGAGCGCGCGCAGGGCCTCGCGCTGCGTCGTCCACAGGCTGTGGAGACCGGGGACGGCGACGGCGTCCAGGGCCACGTGCGCGGTGACGTCGCAGGAGCCGTCCGGCACCGGCGCCACCTCCCGGCCGTCCCGGAAGCCGGTGAAGGTCCCGAAGGGCGGCCGCCGCCCCGCCGTGTGCCCGTAGTCGACGGCGACGGCCAGCCCGCGCTCCAGCCCGGCGACGGCCCGCGCCCAGGCGGCGTCCCGGGGGCCGCCGAACTCCACCACCTCGCCGGGCTCGGCAACCGGCCACCAGCGCTCGGCCCAGGCGGCGTCCGGCCCCGACACCTCCGCGCCCGGACGGGTCGCACCGGTCGCGGGGTCCACCTCGACGTAGCGCAGCACCCCGTCCTCGTCCACCTCGCCGGCGTCCAGCGGCACGTTGTCCAGCCACTCGTTGGCGAACAGCAGCCCGGTCACGCCGCGCGGCAGCTCCGCCGTCCACAGGGCTGTGGACGGAAGGCCGGCCGGGCGCTCGGCGATCTCCACGCCGTACGGGCGCAGCCGGGCCAGCACCTCGCCGGGCAGCTCGGCCAGCACGCCGGTCAGCAGTTCGCCCCGCCCGGCCCCGACGTCGACGAAGGCCAGCTCCTCCGGACGACCGAGGGCCGCGTCAACCTCCAGGAGCAGCCGGGCCACCGCACGGGCGAACTTCGGCGAGGCGTGCACCGAGGTGCGGAAGTGACCGGCGGGGCCCTCCGGCCTGCGGTAGAAGCCCCGGTCGGGGTCGTACAGGGCCTGTTCCATGGCGGGCGCCCACCGCATCCAAGTCATGGGGCGGGACGCTACCCGGCGGTCACCGGCCCCTCCCAATCGGAGCCGGGGCGTCTCCGACCTACGGAGTAGGGCGGATCGCCCTACCGGCGGACCTGGGCACGCGGAGCGACTGCCTACGCTGGACACGTGCATCGACTCAACGCCTGGCTCCGCCGTCACCCCATGGTGGTCGACTCCGCCTGGGCGGCGATCGTGCTCTTCTTCGGCCTGGTGCCGAACGACAGCTTCCCCGACGACGGCTGGCGCTTCGACGCGAGCATCCTGGTCGCGGTGGTGCTGCCCGCCCTGATGGTGGTGCGCCGCCGCTACCCGGACGTCACGGTGGCCGCGGCCGCCGGGGTCGGCGTCAGCCAGGTGCTCGCCGACGTCGAACCGGGCGGCTCCTCCATCGCCTACCTCGTCTTCGCCTACACCGGCGCCGCCTTCGGCCAGAAGTGGACGTCCCGGCTGGCGCTGACCGCCGGGCTGGCCGCCGGCCCGCTGGTGTTCTGGCAGATGAACCCGATGAAGACGGTCCGGGACGGCACCGACCACTACGTCTCGCGCCCGTACAGCGTCGGCGAGGCCGTGCTGATCATGCTGCTGATGAGCACCCCGTTCATCCTGTGCTGGGCCTGGGGCCGGCTGACCAGGGTCCGCCGCGCCTACCTGACCGAGCTGGAGGACCGCGCCGCCCGGCTGGAACGCGAGCGGGAC
>NZ_JBIWJF010000049.1:0-42898 GCF_044764985.1 Kitasatospora sp. NPDC093550 | reverse complement strand
CTTCCTTCGGACCGCCTTCCAGCGGACCCTCCGGGCTTCGTTCTTTCGTGTTTCCAGCTTATCAGATGTTTTCCGCTCCGTTTTCCCGGAGTTTCATTCATCGAATCGGCTTTCGCCTTTCGGCGCTCCCGAACTCTACCAGAGTTTTTCGGGCCGTTTTCCCCGGTAGTTCTCGAATTCAGATTCGAGCCCGTTCCGAGGGGCCGTCCCGTGGGGCAACCCGGAGAACACTACGCACCGGGCCGCCCCACGTCAAACCGGCCTCAGCCGGAGACGAACGAGCGTCAGACCTCGACCACGACCGGCAGGATCATCGGCCGGCGGCGGTAGTTGTCCGCCACCCACTTGCCGATGGTCCGGCGGACCAGCTGCTGCACCTGGCGGGGCTCCAGCACGCCGTCGCTCGCCGAGCGGTCCAGGGCCTCCTGGAGCTTGGCGGCCACGGGGACGAACGCGCCATCGTCGATGCCGGAACCGCGGGCCTGGATGGTCGGGCCGCCGACGATCTTGCCGTTGGTCGAGTCGACCGCGACGAAGACCGAGATGAAGCCCTCCTCGCCCAGGATCCTGCGGTCCTTGAGCGAGGCCTCGGTGATGTCGCCGACCGAGGAGCCGTCCACGTAGACGTACCCGGCCTGCACCTTGCCAACGATCCGGGCGACGCCCTTCTCCAGGTCGACGCAGACGCCGTCCTCGGCGATGACCACGCGGTTGCGCGGGACGCCGGTGGCGATGCCCAGGTCGGCGGCCGCCCGCAGGTGGCGCCACTCGCCGTGGACCGGCATCAGATTGCGCGGCTTGCAGATGTTGAAGAAGTAGAGCAGCTCGCCGGCCGAGGCGTGGCCGGAGACGTGCACCTTGGCGTTGCCCTTGTGCACGACCTTGGCGCCCCAGCGGGTCAGGCCGTTGATCACCCGGTAGACGGCGTTCTCGTTGCCGGGGATCAGGGAGGACGCCAGGACGACGGTGTCGCCCTCGACGATGCGGATCTGGTGGTCGCGGTTGGCCATCCGCGACAGCGCGGCCATCGGCTCGCCCTGCGAGCCGGTGCAGATCAGCACGACCTCCTTCTCCGGGAGATCGTCCAGCTGCTTGACGTCCACGATCAGGTTGCCGGGGACCTTCAGGTAGCCGAGGTCGCGGGCGATGCCCATGTTGCGGACCATCGAGCGGCCGACGAAGGCGACCTTGCGGCCGTACTCGTGCGCGGCGTCCAGGACCTGCTGGATGCGGTGCACGTGGCTCGCGAAGGAGGCGACGATGATGCGCCGGTCCGCGTTCGCGAAAACGTTTCGCAGCGCGGCCGAGATGTCCCGCTCGTGCGGGATGAAGCCGGGGACCTCGGCGTTGGTGGAGTCGACCAGCAGCAGGTCCATGCCCTCCTCCGCCAGCTTGGCGAAGGTCGGCAGGTCGGTCAGGCGGCCGTCGAGCGGCAGCTGGTCCATCTTGAAGTCGCCGGTGGCCACGACCATGCCGGCGGGGGTGCGGACGGCCACGGCGAGGGCGTCCGGGATGGAGTGGTTGACCGCGATGAACTCGCAGTCGAAGGGGCCGATGCGCTCGCGCTCGCCCTCCTTGACCTCCAGCACGTACGGGCGGATCCGGTGCTCGGCGAGCTTGGCCTCGATCAGGGCCAGGGTCAGCTTCGAACCGATCAGCGGGATGTCCGGGTTCTCCCGCAGGAGGAACGGGACGGCGCCGATGTGGTCCTCGTGCCCGTGGGTGAGGACGATGCCGTCGATCTTGTCGAGGCGGTCCCGGATGTAGGTGAAGTCCGGGAGGATCAGGTCCACGCCGGGCTGCTCGTCCTCGGGGAAGAGGACGCCGCAGTCGACGATCAGGATGCGGTCCCCGTATTCGAAGACCGTCATGTTGCGGCCGATCTCGCCGAGGCCGCCGAGCGGAGTGATACGGAGGGCGCCCTCCTTCAGGGCCGGGGGTGCGCCGAGCTCGGGGTGCGGGTGGCTCAAAAGACTCTCCTCACGACGCACGCCATATGCCCGGGGTCCTCCCCCGGCGACATATGGCGTGCGTACTCAGTGTCGTTTTCCTACTGGGTCTGTGCTCTCGCGCCTTCGGTCCGGTCCAGCGGCGGACCCGGGGGTCCGGCGAGCCGGGGCGCGCACGTCTGTGTCTGCTACAGGTGTACCCCGCCGGCGGCGAGATCCTGCTTCAATCGCGCGATCTCCTCGGGCGTCGCTCCGATCAGCGGGAGCCGCAGCGGACCGGCCGGGAGACCCTGCAGGTCCAGCGCCGCCTTGGTGAGGATCACGCCCTGCGTGCGGAACATACCGCTGAACACCGGCAGCAGGCGCTGGTGGATGCTGGTGGCCTTGACCACATCGCCCGCCAGGTGGGCCTCGATCATCGTGCGCAGCTCGCCGGCCACGACGTGCCCGACGACGCTGACCACCCCGACGGCTCCGACGGACAGCAGCGGCAGGTTCAGGATGTCGTCGCCGGAGTACCAGGCGAGGTCGGCGCGGGCGATCGCCCAGGCCGCGGCGCCGAGGTCGCCCTTGGCGTCCTTGTTGGCGACGATCCGCGGGTGCTCGCCGAGGCGGACCAGCGTCTCGTGGCTGAGCGCCACCCCGGAGCGGCCCGGGATGTCGTACAGCATGACCGGCAGCTCGGTGGCGTCGGCCACGGCGACGGTGTGCCGGTACAGGCCCTCCTGCGGGGGCTTGCTGTAGTACGGCGTGACGGCCAGCAGGCCGTGTGCGCCGGCGGCCTGCGCCTGCCGGGCCAGCTCGATGCTGTGGTGGGTGTCGTTGGTGCCGACACCGGCCACCACGTGGGCGCGATCCCCGACCGCCTCCACCACGGCGCGGATCAGTTGGGCCTTCTCGGCATCGCTGGTGGTCGGGGACTCACCGGTGGTGCCGTTCACGACGAGGCCGTCGTTGCCGGAGTCGACGAGGTGCGTGGCGAGGCGCTGGGCGCCGTCGAGGTCGAGTCCGCCGTCGGCGGTGAACGGGGTGACCATCGCGGTCAGGACCCGGCCGAACGGCGTCTGGGGGGTGGAGATCGGAGCCATGCGTCCAAAACTACTCGTAGGCGGTGGGGCGGTACCCATGCCGGTCCAGGGTTCGGACAGGTGTGGCGGGCCGGGGGCAAAGAGATGGGATTCCGGTGCTGCCCGCTCGGGGGTTCAGGCAGCACCGGAATCCGTGTTCACGAATGTAGGGAGCGGCTAGAAAAGCCGCAATCCAGACATGCCAGACACTCTGCCCATATGCCTGTCGTCCCAGGTCAGGGGGCGACTCGGCCGTGCTTCTCGAAGGCCGCATGGGTGAGCGGCATGAGCTGCGCCCACTGCTCCTCCATCTGCTCGGCGACCATCTCGATCTCGCGCTGCGGGAAGGACGGCACCGCCGAGTTCTCCCGCTTGGTCCGCAGCGACAGGAAGTGCATCAGCGAGCGGGAGTTGCAGGTCGCGTACATCGAGGAGAACAGGCCGACCGGCAGCACCGCGCGGGCCACCTCGCGGGCCACCCCGGCCGCCAGCATCTCCTGGTAGCGGGCGTAGGACTCGCGGTACGCGGCCTCCATCGCCTCGGTCGTGGTCTTGTGCTGCTCGGGCGTGCCCTCGGTGAACTCGTACTTGCCCGGACGGCCCTGCTGGACCAGCTTGCGGTCCTCGGCGGGCACGTAGAACACCGGCTCCAGCTCGCGGTAGCGGCCGGACTCCTCGTTGTACGACCAGCCGCTGCGGTGCCGGTGGAACTCCCGGAACACGAAGATCGGCGCGCTGATGAAGAAGGTCATCGAGTTGTGCTCGAACGGCGTGCCGTGCCGGTCGCGCATCAGGAAGTTGATCAGGCCCTTCGACTTCTCCGGGTCCTGCGAGAGCGCCTCCAGGGACTGCTCCCCCGCGGTCGAGACCCGGGCCGCCCAGATGACGTCCGAGTCGGCGGCGGCGCTGCGGACCAGCTCCACCGTCACGTCGCTGCGGAAACTGGGGGCCGTCGGTTCGTCGCTCACGCGTTACTCCTTGCGGGTTCGGTGCTGTGCAGCTTGATGGCGTGCTGCATGGTCTTGCGGGCGCGCGGGGTGTCGCCGGCGTCGGCGTAGGCGACGGCGAGTCGGAACCACACCCGCCAGTCGCCGGGCTCGGCCTCCGCCTCGGCCTGACGGCGGGCGAACACCGCGTCGGCCGAGGCCCGGTCGATCCGCCCGCCGCCGGAGCGCTTCAACTCGTCCACCGGCAGGCCGCCCTCGGCCTCCAGCTCCCGGGCGAGCCGCTCGCTGTCCCGTCCGAAGCGGACGGTCTGGCGCAGGAACCAGACGCCGATCACCGGGATGACGAAGGCGCAGATCCCGATGCCGATGCCGAGCGGCTTGCCGGTGGCGATCAGCTGGACGCCCTCCCCCACGCAGATCAGGGCGACCAGCAGCAGCACCCCGGACAGGACGAAGAAGCCGGTACGGGAGGTCATGACGCGCTCCTGGGGATCGACACGGTCACAGGTCCAGGAAGTGCTCGAGGCCGAAGGTCAGCCCCGGCGTCTCGACGACCTTGCGCACGCCCAGCAGGATGCCCGGCATGAAGCTGCTGTGGTGCAGCGAGTCGTGCCGGATGGTGAGCGTCTCGCCGGTGTCGCCGAACATCACCTGCTGGTGGGCGAGCAGACCGCGCAGCCGCACGGCGTGCACCGGCACCCCGTCCACGTCGGCGCCGCGCGCGCCGGGCAGGCTGTGGGTGGTCGGGTCCTGCTGCGGCGGGCGGCCGGCCTCGGCGCGGGCGGCCGCGATCAGCTGCGCGGTGCGGGTGGCGGTGCCGCTGGGTGCGTCGGCCTTGCGGTCGTGGTGCAGCTCGACCACCTCGACCGACTCGAAGTACTTCGCCGCGACCTGCGAGAACTTCATGCCGAGGATCGCGCCGATGGAGAAGTTCGGGGCGATCAGCAGGCCGAGCTCCGGGGCCCTGTCCAACCAGCCGCGGACGGTGGCGAGCCGCTCGTCCGTCCAGCCGGTGGTGCCGGTGACGACGTGGATCCCGTGGTGCACGCAGTAGTCCAGGTTGCCCATCACCGAGTCCGGGTGGGTCAGCTCCACGGCCACCTGGGCACCGGACGCGCTCAGCTCCTCCAGCGCGGAGCCGCGACCGAGCGCGGCCACCAGCTCCAGGTCCGGTGCGGCCTCCACCGCCTTGACCGCCTCGGAGCCGATCCGTCCCTTGGCGCCGATCACGGCGACACGCAGCGTCATAGCGAAGTTCCTCTCACACCAGCCGGTCTCAGACCAGCAGATCGGCGAGCTTGGCGGCCCGCTTGTCGTTGATCGGGCCGATCAGCGCCAGCGACGGCCGGTACGCGCCCAGCACATCACGGGCCACCTCCTGGACGTCGTCCAGGGTCACCGCGGCGATCCGCTCCAGCATGTCGTCCACCGACAGGTGGTGACCGTAGCTGAGCTCGGCCTTGCCGATCCGGTTCATCAGCGAGCCGGTGTCCTCCATGCCGAGCACGGTGGAGCCGGAGATCTGCCCGATCGCGCGCTGCAGCTCCTCCTCGGTGATGCCGTCGGCGACCACCTTGGCCAGCTCGGCGCGGCAGATCCGCAGCACCTCCTCGACGCGCTTGGGCTGGCAGCCGGCGTAGATGCCGAACAGGCCGCTGTCCGCGTAGGACGAGGAGTACGAGTAGACCGAGTACGCCAGGCCGCGCTTCTCGCGGACCTCCTGGAACAGCCGGGAGCTCATCCCGCCGCCCAGCGCCGCGTTGAGCACGCCCATCGCCCAGCGGCGCTCGTCGTGCCGCGGCACGCCGGGCACGCCCAGCACCAGGTGGGCCTGCTCGGTGGGCCGGTTGAGCACCTCGACCTTGCCGGCCGTCCGCAGTGCCTTGACGCCGCGGCGGGCCTCGGCGGGGGCCGCCGAGGAGCGGGCCAGCACCGGGGCGAAGGCCTCCTCGACCTGCTTGACCACCTTGCGGTGGTCCAGGTTGCCGGCCGCGGCGACGACCAGGTGCTCGGGCCGGTAGCGGCGGCGGTAGAAGCCCGCGATCTGGTCCCGGGTGAGCGTCTTGATGGTCTCCTGGGTGCCGAGGATCGGGCGGCCGAGCGGTCCGCTGCCGTAGATCACCTTGGCGAACAGGTCGTGCACCACGTCGCCCGGGTCGTCCTCGGCCATCGCCATCTCCTCGAGGATGACGCCGCGCTCGGCCTCCACGTCCTCGGTGCGGATCAGCGAGCCGGTGAGCATGTCGCAGACCACGTCGATGGCCAGCGGCAGGTCGGTGTCCAGGACCCGGGCGTAGTAGCAGGTGTTCTCCTTCGCGGTGAAGGCGTTCATCTCGCCGCCGACCGCGTCCAGGGCCGCCGAGATGTCCAGCGCGCTGCGCCGCTCGGTGCCCTTGAAGAGCAGGTGCTCCAGGTAGTGGGTGGCGCCGTTGAGCTGCGGGGTCTCGTCCCGCGAGCCGACGCCGACCCAGATGCCGAAGGTCGCGGAGCGCACCGTCGGCAGGGTCTCGGTGACGACCCGCAGGCCGCCGGGGAGGACGGTGCGGCGCACCGTGCCGGCGCCGTCGACGCCCTTGAGCAGGGTCCGGGTGGTGCCGGGGCGCTGCTTTACCGCCGGGGCCTGCGCCACGGGGGGTACCTCCAGAGGAAACGCACGTGGGTGAAGGCACGTACGGACGAAAGCGTGGACAACGGGGTGCGGCCCGCACGCCGCGGAGGCGTACGGGCCGCAGGGATCAGCTAGCGGCGCTTCACTCGGAAGCGGCCTCGCCGCCCTCTTCGCCCTCGATGACCGGGATCAGGGAGAGCTTGCCGCGCGGGTCGATCTCGGCGATCTCGACCTGGACCTTGGCGCCGACGCCGAGGACGTCCTCGACGTTCTCCACGCGCTTGCCGCCGGCCAGCTTGCGGATCTGCGAGATGTGCAGCAGGCCGTCCTTGCCCGGCATCAGCGACACGAACGCGCCGAACGTCGTGGTCTTGACCACGGTGCCCAGGTAGCGCTCGCCGACCTCCGGCATGGTCGGGTTGGCGATCTGGTTGATCGTGGTGCGGGCGGCCTCGGCGGCCGGGCCGTCGGCGGCACCGATGTAGATGGTGCCGTCGTCCTCGATCGTGATCTCGGCGCCGGTGTCCTCCTGGATCTGGTTGATCATCTTGCCCTTGGGGCCGATGACCTCACCGATCTTGTCCACCGGGATCTTGATGGTGATGATGCGCGGCGCGTTCGGCGACATCTCGTCCGGGGAGTCGATGGCCTCGTTCATCACGTCGAGGATGTGCAGGCGGGCGTCCTTGGCCTGCTTCAGCGCGGCGGCGAGCACCGACGCCGGGATGCCGTTCAGCTTGGTGTCCAGCTGGAGGGCGGTGATGAAGTTGCGGGTACCGGCGACCTTGAAGTCCATGTCGCCGTACGCGTCCTCGGCGCCGAGGATGTCGGTCAGCGTGACGTAGTGGGTCTCGCCGTCGATCTCCTGGGAGATCAGGCCCATCGCGATGCCGGCGACGGCGGCCTTCAGCGGCACACCGGCGTTCAGCAGCGACATGGTCGAGGCGCAGACCGAGCCCATCGAGGTGGAGCCGTTGGAGCCGAGCGCCTCGGAGACCTGGCGGATGGCGTACGGGAACTCCTCGCGGGAGGGCAGCACGGGCAGGATCGCCCGCTCGGCCAGCGCGCCGTGGCCGATCTCGCGGCGCTTGGGCGAGCCCACGCGGCCGGTCTCGCCGACGGAGTACGGCGGGAAGTTGTAGTTGTGCATGTAGCGGCGGCGCGTCTCCGGGGAGAGCGTGTCCAGCTGCTGCTCCATGCGCAGCATGTTCAGCGTGGTGACGCCCAGGATCTGGGTCTCGCCGCGCTCGAACAGGGCCGAGCCGTGCACCCGCGGGATGGCCTCGACCTCGGCGGCCAGGGTGCGGATGTCGGTGACGCCGCGGCCGTCGATGCGGACCTTGTCCTTGATGACGCGCTCACGGACGATCTTCTTGGTCAGCGCGTTGTAGGCGGCGCTGATCTCCTTCTCGCGGCCCTCGAACTCGGGGAGCAGCTTCTCGGCGGCCAGCGCCTTGACGCGGTCCAGCTCGTTGTTGCGCTCCTGCTTGCCCGGGATGGTGAGGGCCTGGGCGAGCTCGTCCTTGACGGCGGCGCTCAGCGCGGCGAGGACGTCGTCCTGGTAGTCCAGGAAGACCGGGAACTCGCCGGTCGGCTTGGCGGCCTGGGCGGCCAGCTGCGACTGCGCGGCGCAGAGGACCTTGATGAACGGCTTGGCGGCCTCGAGGCCGGAGGCCACGACCTCCTCGGTCGGCGCCTCGGCGCCGCCCTCGACCAGCTTGATGGTCTTGTCGGTGGCCTCGGCCTCGACCATCATGATCGCGACGTCGCCGTCCGGCAGGACACGACCGGCGACGACCATGTCGAAGACGGCCGACTCCAGCTCACTGTGGGTCGGGAAGGCGACCCACTGGCCGTTGATCAGCGCGACGCGCACGCCACCGATCGGGCCGGAGAACGGCAGGCCCGCCAGCTGGGTGGAGGCGGAGGCGGCGTTGATCGCGACCACGTCGTACAGGTGGTCCGGGTTGAGCGCCATCACGGTGACGACGACCTGGACCTCGTTGCGCAGGCCCTTGACGAAGGACGGGCGCAGCGGGCGGTCGATCAGGCGGCAGGTGAGGATCGCGTCCTCGGAGGGCCGGCCCTCACGACGGAAGAACGAGCCGGGGATGCGGCCCGCGGCGTACATCCGCTCCTCGACGTCCACGGTCAGCGGGAAGAAGTCGAAGTGCTCCTTCGGCTGCTTGGACGCGCTGGTGGCCGACAGCACCATGGTGTCGTCGTCCAGGTAGGCCACGGCGGAGCCGGCGGCCTGACGGGCCAGACGGCCGGTCTCGAAGCGGATGGTACGGGTGCCGAAGGAACCGTTGTCGATCACGGCCTCGGCGTAGAACACGTTCTCTTCCACCTGGAAGATCTCCTCTTTCGTACGTCTCCGGGAGAGCGCCCCCGCGCAGTGCCTGCGGTCGGCCCTGGGGCCCTCCTTGCCGGGGAGGGCGGCAGTCGGGCCGGTCTTCGATCGAAGCCTCCGGGGTGCCCCGCTCGGTCTGCGGGGGTTCCGGCGGCCACTACCGAGGACCGGCGCCTCACGGCTGCCGGGCCGGAGGGGCGGTCCGCGTCTGGACGCTCTCTCGGATGCGGGCGGCTTCCGTTTGAAGCCTTCGTCCCGCGGGGGGTTCGGGTCTTTCTGCCCGGGTGGCGCGCTGGTGCGCCATCACCCGGCATGCCCACAACCCTACGGTGCAATCCTCGGGCACCCGGGGAGGTGCGCGCGAGTTGTTATGTCCGGGCGCCGCGGCCCGACGGCCGCGGCATACGCGCGAGGGGCGGCTCCCCGGAGTGGGGAGCCGCCCCGAGCGGCGGTCTTAGCGGGCGCCACCGGCGGCACCGCGGCGGATGCCCAGGCGGTCGACGAGCGTACGGAAACGCTCGATGTCCTTCTTGGCCAGGTACTGCAGCAGACGGCGGCGCTGGCCGACCAGGATCAGCAGGCCACGACGGGAGTGGTGGTCGTGCTTGTGCGACTTCAGGTGCTCGGTCAGGTCCGAGATGCGACGGGAGAGCATGGCCACCTGGACCTCGGGGGAGCCGGTGTCGCCCTCCTTCTGGCCGAACTCGGCGATGATCTGCTTCTTGACGTCAGAGGCGAGAGCCACTGCAACTCCTTCGGGGTCTACCGAGCGGTCCTGGTCGACAACACAGGACTCATCGAGAACTCGGTGTCGTGAGCGCGGCCCGCGCTCTGCGGCCCGGGGGGCTGCGGACACACGGCTGCGCTCGAAGGCCAAGCGTACCAGTGCCGCCCACCCGGCCGATCGGCGGGCCGGCGGGAGGCTCCGGGCGGGTCAGCCGGTGGCGCCGCGGACCAGCCGGTAGATGTCCAGGACGGCGAGCGCCAGCGGGACGAGCGAGATCAGGGTGAGGCTGTCGACCAGGTCCAGCACGCGGCCCCAGAAGGGGGAGACGCCCAGCCGGGGCACCACCAGCGCGATCGCGACGAGCAGCGCGGCGCCGAAGGCGATGGAGACGGCCAGCCAGATGGTGCGCAGGTCGAGCTGGGTGGTGGAGCCGGCCACCCGCAGGAAGAACTGCGGGGTGTGCAGGGACAGCCCGACGATCAGCAGGCACAGGCCGAGCAGGCCGGCCACGGTGAGGCTGAGGACCTGCGCGGTGTAGCGGAACAGCCGGGCGCGCAGCATGGTGGCCAGGCCCAGGGCGAGCGCGAGCACCTCGGGGAAGGTCTCGTCGGTGAAGCCGAGGACGGCGCAGGCGCCGACCACGACCGCGGCGCAGCCGCCGACCAGGCCGACCAGCACCTCGTGGCCGCGGCGGGCCTGGTGCGCGATCTTCTCGTACTGGACGGCCTCGGCGCGCTCGGCCTCCTCGTCGTAGTCGCGGCTGCGGGTGCGGGTCTGGCCGGGGGCGCTGAAACCGACCGGCAGCCGGGCGAAGCGGGCGGAGAGGCCGGGCAGGAAGCCGACGGCGGCGACGGCGGCGACGCCGGTCACGGCGGCGATGTGCCCGGCCGGGGTCCCGGGCGTCAGGACGGCGGCGAAGGTGGCGAGCGCGCCGGCGGTGGCGACCAGGGCGGCGGCGACGAACACCGCGTCCTTCTCCGGCAGCAGGCCGCTCAGCAGGACGGAGACCACCAGGACGGCGATGCAGCCGGCCAGGAACTGGAGCCGGCCGGGGCCGTCCCACGGGTGGGCGACGGCGATGAGCCCGCTGCCGCCGATCATGGCGTGCGGCAGGGCGCCGAGGCCGAGCGCGAGCGCGGCGTGCGCGTCCTGGTAGACCCGGGCTCGGACGCCGGCCAGCGCGGTGAGCACGACGGCGGTCACGCCGGCCAGCACGCCGGGCAGGCCGTGCATGTCGTGGCGCAGGTCGGCGAACCAGAGTGCGAAGCCGAGCAGGGTGAGCAGCACCCCGGCGCCGATGAGTCCGAAGCCGCGCGTCAGCTCGGCGGTCCAGAACCGGCGATCGGTCTCGACGGCGCTGGCGATGGCGTCGGCGACGTCGTCGTAGACGGCCGGCGGCAGGGACTCGGCGAAGGGGCGCAGCGCGAGCAGGTCGCCGTCGCGGACCTGCTGGGCGGCCAGCGGCAGACCGCTGTCCAGGACGGTCCCGTCCCGGCGGACCAGGTGGAAGCCGGTGGGGGTGCCGTCGGGCTGGCTCCGGTTGGCCAGGCGCAGCACCTCGGGGTACACGTCCGCGAGCGGGACGTCCTCGGGCAGGGCGACGTCGATCCGGCGGTCCGGGGCGACGACCGTCACCCGGCAGTAGCCGGTCGCGGCGGACGTGGTCATGCCCGCACCTCGATCCTTCGACGCACTTGGCGCTCCCCCTTGTTGACGGTGCCGAGGCCCGGCGGCGCTCGGTGTGGCTGTGGAACCGGCCCGACCGGGCCGCGAGTCGGCGCGGCGTCACCCTATCCGTACGGTTGGTGACCGGCGCCTGGGCGGGCGGTGCGGGGCCGACCGTTAGGATCGGCGCCTGCGCGAAGGTACGGGGGCTGCGCTGTGTGGGGCGTCCTCAGCCGCCGGATTCCCGTACGGCCCGTACGCAGTCGCGTGAGGGCTGACGCCGAAGTGATCGATCGACGCCACGGGGCGGATGACACATGGGTGTGATCACGGTCAAGCGACCGGCCAGGGCCTACCCGCCCACGGTGCCGGACGAACCGGTGGAGCTGGTGAGTCCGCCCGAACTGCCCCGGCAGGGCGGCGAGGACTGGCTGATGAGCATCCTGCCGATGTTCGGCATGGGCGGTTCGGCGGTGTTCTTCTTCGCGCCGGGAGCGGCCGCCCCGATGAAGGTCATGGGCGGTCTGATGATCGCCTCGACGGTCGGAATGGTGCTGGCCCAGCTCGTGCGGGCCCGCAAGGGCGGCTCCACCGCCATGGCGGACGAGCGGCGCGACTACCTCAAGTACCTGCAGCAGACGCGCCGCCAGGTGCGCCGCACGGCGGAGCGCCAGCGCGGCGCGCTGCTGTTCCTGAACCCGGCGCCCGACCAGCTGTGGTCGATCGTCGAGGACGGTCGGCGGCTGTGGGAGCGGCGCACCGCGGACGGCGACTTCGCGCAGATCCGGGTGGGCCTCGGGCCGGTCCAGCTGTCCACCCCGCTGGTGGCGCCGCAGACCGCGCCGATGGACGAGCTGGAGCCGCTGTCGGCCGCCGCGATGCACTCCTTCCTGAAGGCGCACGGCACCCTGCAGGACCTGCCGTTGGCGGTGTCGCTGCGCGCCTTCTACCACATCACGGTGTGCGGGGACCCGGACTCGGTGTACGGCAACGTGCGGGCGATGATCGCCCAGTTGACCACCCTGCACTCGCCGGACGACCTGATGGTGGCGGTCGCGGCGGCGCCCGGCGCGGCCGAGGAGTGGGAGTGGACCAAGTGGCTCCCGCACAACCAGCACCGCAAGGAGAACGACGGCGCGGGGTCGCGCCGGCTGTTCGCCACCGACCTCGGTGACCTGGAGTACCTGCTGCAGGACGAGCTGGCCGGCCGCCAGCGCTTCGTCCGGGACGTGGCGCCGGCGGCTGACCAGCCGCACCTGGTGGTCGTCATGGACGGTGCCGGGGTGCCGCACGACTCGCTGCTGGCGAGCCCGGAGGGCGTGCAGGGCGTGACCGTCGTCGAGGTCGTCCCGGGCGAGGTGGACGAGCCCAGCGGGCACCTGATGGTGACGGTCAACTCCGAGGAGCTGGTGCTGCGTTCGCCCTCCGGGGCGACGTACACCGGCAAGCCCGACCTGCTCTCGGTGTGGCAGTCCGAGGCGCTGGCGCGGCAGTTGGCGCCGTACCGGATCTCGGCCGGCGGGGACGACGAGCCGCTGCTGTCCGACCTGGACTTCACCGACATGATGAACTCGGGCGACCCGGGCTCCTTCGACGTGAACCGCGGCTGGCGCCAGCGCGCCCAGCACGAGCGGATGCGGGTGCCGATCGGGGTCGGCGCCAACGGCGAGCACGTCTACCTGGACATCAAGGAGGCCGCGCTGGAGGGCATGGGCCCGCACGGCCTGTGCGTGGGCGCGACCGGTTCCGGCAAGTCGGAGCTGCTGCGCACCCTGGTGCTGGCGCTGGCGATGACGCACTCCTCGGAGATCCTCAACTTCGTCCTCGCCGACTTCAAGGGCGGTGCGACCTTCTCCGGCATGGCCGACATGCCGCACACCTCCGCGGTGATCACCAACCTGGAGGGCGAGCTCACCCTGGTCGACCGCATGCGCGACGCGATCGAGGGCGAGCTGCACCGCCGTCAGGAGCTGCTGCGCTCGGCGGGCAACTACGCCAACATCCACGAGTACGAGCGGGCCCGGGCGGCCGGCGCGGCGCTGGACCCGCTGCCCTCGCTGGTGCTGATCATCGACGAGTTCTCCGAGCTGCTCACCGCCAAGCCGGACTTCATCGAGATGTTCATCCAGATCGGCCGGATCGGCCGGTCGCTGGGCGTGCACCTGCTGCTGGCCTCACAGCGCCTCGAGGAGGGCAAACTGCGCGGCCTGGACACCTACCTCTCCTACCGGATCGGTCTGCGCACCTTCTCGGCGGCCGAGTCGCGGGCCGCGATCGGCGTGCCGGACGCGTACCACCTGCCGCCGGTGCCGGGCGTCGGCTACCTCAAGTTCGGCGAGGACGTGATGGACCGGTTCAAGGCCGCCTACGTCTCGGGGCCGTACCGGGCCCCGGGGCAGCAGCGGTCGACCGGCGGGCGGCGGGTCGCCGCGCGCCCGGTGGAGTTCACCGCGGCCTTCGTGGACCTGCCGGACCCGGTGGAGGAGGAGGCCCCGCCGGTGCCGGAGCAGGACGACGCGCTGGTGGACACCGTGCTGGACGTGTTCGTCCAGCGGATGGCGGGCCAGGGTCCGGCCGCGCACCAGGTGTGGCTGCCGCCGCTGGAGGAGGCGCCGAGCATGGACCACCTGCTGCCGCCGCTGCAGGTGGTGCCGGAGCGCGGGCTGACCGCCCCCGGCTACCCGGCGGGCCGGCTGCGGGCGCCGATCGGCATCGTGGACAAGCCGCGCGAGCAGAAGACGGACATCCTGGAGGTCGACTACGCGGGGGCGGCCGGTCACGGCCTGATCGTGGGCGGCCCGCGTTCGGGCAAGTCGACCGTGGTGCGCACCAAGGTGGCCTCGTTCGCGCTCACCCACACCGCGCGCGAGGTGCAGTTCTACCTGCTGGACTTCGGCGCGGGCAGCTTCGGGTCGCTGGCCGGGCTGCCGCACGTCGGCGGGGTGGCCGGGCGCCTGGACGTGGACAAGGTGCGCCGGATGGTCTCCGAGGTGCACGGGGTGATGAACCGGCGCGAGGAGCTGTTCCGGGTCACCGGGATCGACACCATCGGCACCTACCGGGCCCGCCGGGCGGCCGGTCAGCTGCCGGACGAGGCCTTCGGCGACGTCTTCCTGGTGATCGACGGCTGGAACACCTTCAAGCAGGAGTTCGAGGGCCTGGAGCCGGTCATCGGCGACATCGCCCAGCGCGGCCTCGGCTACGGCGTCCACCTGATCATCACCGCGGCCCGGTACGCGGAGGTCCGCCCGGCGCTGAAGGACCTGCTGCAGAACCGCACCGAGCTCAAGCTGGGCGACGCGATGGAGTCCGAGGTCGACCGCCGGGTGGCGCAGAACGTCCCGCCGCTGGCCGGCCGGGGCGTCACCCCGGAGCGGCTGCACTTCCTGTCCGGTCTGCCGCGCCTGGACGGCTCCTCCTCCGTGGAGGACCTGCGGGACGGCGTGGCCGGGCTGGTCGCCGCGATCGACGGCGCCTGGGCGGGGCCGCGCGCCCCGCAGGTGCGGATGCTGCCGGCCGTCCTGGACGGGAACTCGCTGCCGAAGGGCTTCGAGCACCCGGAGCGCGGCGTGTCCTTCGGCGTGGACGAGGCGGAGCTGGCACCGGTCTTCGTGAACTTCGAGACCGACCCGCTGTTCATCGTCTTCGGCGACACCGAGTCCGGGAAGTCCGCGGTGCTGCGGATGCTGATCAAGCAGATCACCGAGCGCTACACCCCGGAGCAGGCGGGCATCGTGGTCGGCGACTACCGGCGCGCGCTGCTGGGCACGGTGCCGCCGGAGTACCTGGTCGAGTACGCGGCCGCCCAGCCGGCCGTGTCGGCCGTCGTGGAGATGCTGCGCGGCGCCTGCTCGCGCCGCCTGCCGGGCCCGGACGTGACCGCCGAGCAGCTGCGCAACCGCAGCTGGTACAGCGGCAAGGACATGTTCGTGATCGTCGACGACTACGAACTGGTCGCCACCGGCTCGGGCAACCCGCTGGCGCCGCTGGCCGAGTTCCTGCCGTTCGCCCGGGACATCGGCCTGCGGGTGATCGTGGCCCGCAGCGCGGGCGGCGCCGGGCGCTCGCTGTACGAGCCGGTCCTGCAGCGGATGCGCGAGCTGGGCGGCCAGGGCGTGATCCTCTCCGGGAACCGGGACGAGGGCGCGCTGCTGGGGACGGTCAAGCCGCAGGCGCTGCCGCCGGGCCGCGGGGTGTACGTGTCACGCCGCGCGACCAACGGGCAGATGGTCCAGACGGGCTGGCTGCCGGTGGTGTAACCACGCCGGTCGTGACGGACGGTGATCGAAGGGGTCGGACTCCGCGGAGTCCGACCCCTTCGGCGTCCCAGGTGCTGAAACGTTACCTAGATCTTTCCCGGCCGGTGCTGCGGTTCCCGTACCCCGCCGTGGGCGTTCTCGCGCCGTTTCGGGGCGCCTGGACGTGTTGCCGTCCACCTGGAGTCACGCCTTTGAATGCCAGCCTTCAACTGTTTGTTTACCTTCGATTCAACCCCGAGGAAGCCGAGGTAACAAGTCGGACAAACCGCGCAATGACCGAACGTGATCATCGGATCGCATGTTTATGCCGTTCGCCGCAACGGATTCCGCAGCGGTTCCGACGTTGACGCAATCAATACGCCCAAGGTTCCATTGCGGCCCGGGAGCGACTGGACCGAGACCCGAGCAGCCAGCCAGCGGAGGCGATACCGCTCCCCATCCAGGACCGCACAGAGCCGATCGGAAGCCACATGACCGACACGCTTCGCCCGCCACAGAACGTAGCCGCACCGGCGGCCGAGGCGGCAGCGCCCCAGCAGCTCAAGCGCTCGATCGGCGTCGTGGGCGGCACACTGCTCACGCTGTCCTGCGTCACCCCGGCGTCGACGCTCTTCGTGATCGTGCCGGAGCTGTTCTCCAGCATCGGCAGCGCCACCGCCCTGGCCATCGCCATCGGCACCGTGCTCTGCGTCGCCGTCGCGTTCTGCTACTCCGAGCTCGGCACGCTGATCCCCAGCGCGGGCGGCGAGTACGCGATGGTCGGCACCCTGGCCGGACGGCTGATGGGCTGGCTGGTCTTCGTGCTCTCCCTGATCGTGGTGATGATCGTCCCCTCGGTCATCGCACTCGGCACCGCCGACTACCTCGCCCCGGTCCTGCACGTGGACAAGGCCATGACCGGCGCCGCCGTGATGCTGGCCGCCACCCTGGCCGGCCTGCTCGACCTGCGCGCCAACGCCTGGATCACCGGCATCTTCCTGGTGCTGGAGGTCATCGCGGCCGGCGTCGTCTCGGTGCTCGGCTTCGCCCACGCCAACAGCCACGCCCCCAGCCTGCTGCACGGCGTGGTCGCCGGGGACGGCGGCACCACCACCGTGAGCGTGGGCGCCGTCGTCGGCGCGCTCGGCATCGCCCTCTTCATCACCCAGGGCTTCTCCACCGCCGTCTACCTGTCCGAGGAGCTGGAGAACCCCCGCCGCAACGTCTCCCGCACCGTGCTGTGGACGCTCGGCATCTCCTCCGCGGTCATCCTGATCCCGGTCGTCGCCATCACCGTCGGCGCCCCCGACCTGCAGACCCTGACCTCCGGCGACATCTCCGGCATGGTCACCGCCTGGAGCAACTCCGCGGTCGGCACCTTCATCAGCCTCTGCGTCGCGCTGGCCATCATCAACGCCGGCATCGTCATGGTCATCCAGAACTCCCGGGTGCTGTTCGCCTCCGCCCGCGACAAGGCCTGGCCGGAGCCGGTCAACAAGGCCTTCGGCACCCTCGGCCGCTTCGGCTCCCCCTGGATCGCCACCCTGGCCGTGGGCCTGCCCGGCGCCGCGCTCTGCTTCGTCAAGGGCGAGCTGCTGAGCAACATCACCGGCGTCGCCGTCACCGGGATGTACCTGCTGGTCGCGATCGCCGCGCTGCTCTCCCGCCGCGCCCACCACAAGCACGCCCCCGCCTGGCGGATGCCGCTGTGGCCGGCCGTCCCGGTCGTCCTGATCGCCGTCCTGGTCTACGTGATGACCCAGCTGGACACCGAGCCCCTGCTGTGGACCGGCGGCATCACCGCCGCCGCCACCCTCTACTGGCTGTTCTACCTGCGCCCCCGGCAGGACACCCGCTGGGTGATCAGCCTCCCCGAGGACCAGCAGGCCTGACCCCCACCCCTCCCCCACACTCCCCCACAAGCGGTGCCCCGGGCCTCCCCCAGCCCGGGGCACCGCCGCGTCCGGGCTCCGCCCGCCGGGCCGCTACCGGCCGCCCCGCCACTCCGGAGCGGCGACGATCGCCTCCAGCTGCGCCACGCTCAGCAACGGCTGCCCGGTCGGACCCTGGGCGGCCGAGACGTACCGGTCGCCCCGCAGCAGCTCCGCCATCGGTCGGCCCTGCGGATCGGCCGTCCCCGGGCCGTGCAGCCTGAGCCGGCCGCCGTCGGGCAGCACCGTCGCCCCCTCGAACGCCTGCGCCGTCTTCTCCGCCGCCGCCGGCGACACCTTCCGCAGCTGCAGGAACACCGACCCGGCGGTCCCGCTCCGGTCCAGCCGGACGTCGGCCGTCACCTCGTTGCCGTCGATCCCGGTGACGTCCGTCCCGGCCGGCAGCAGCCGGGCCAGGAGCGCCCGGCGGTCGTCCAGCGACAGACCGGTGCCCTCGGCCGCGCGGTCCACGCCGTTGTCCTTCAGGCCCGCGACGATCCGGTCCCAGGACCTGTCGGTGACGATCGCCCGCAGCCGCTCCGGGCTGAGCGGCGGGGCGGGGCGGCTGACGGCCGCGCCCTTCTCCTGCGCCGCGTTCCACTCGCTGAGCACGACCTCCCGCCCGTCCGGGCCGTCCAGCGCCACGATCCACTCCTTGGTCTCGGCGCGGTGGTCCGGGTACTCGTAGCCCTGGCTCAGGAACAGCCGGGAGCCGTCCGCCAGGGTGGAGACCGCGCAGGAGTCGATCCGGTCGAGCTTCGGGTCCGGGCAGCTGCGCTCCTGGGCCCGGCCCTTGCGGTTGCGCTGGACCGAGAGCGACACGGCCGCCGGACCCTGGCCGTCGTCGAACACCAGGCTGGCGCCGGCGAAGGTGCCGTCGAAGGCCGGGTCGTCGGTACCGCGGCCCTTGGCGCCGGTGGTCGCACCGGCGGGCAGCAGGGCCCGCAGGGTGGCCACCACCTCGTCGCCGGTGATCACGACCGTGGACGGGGACGCGGACGGGGCCGCCGGGCCGGTGCCGGAGGCGGACGCCGCTGCCGCCACCGCGCCCGGCACCGACGACGCGCCGGCCAGGTGAACCGCACCGGCGCCCACCAGGGCCAGTGCGGCCGCACCGCCCACCACGGCGGCGGTCGACCGGCGGCGCCAGCGACGGCGGCCGCGCCGGTAGCCGCCGTCGACCAGGTCGGCCGGTCCGGTACGGAAACCTTCACCCGTACGGGTGAGGGCGTACAGCAGGTCTTCCTCGAACGGGTCGGGTTCGGACATGGGTGTGCACCGTCTCCTTGGGTCGCGGATGGCGAGCGGATGGCGAGAAGTCACGGACGGCGAGAAACCGTCAGCGGATCGCGAGAGGTCGTCAGCGGATGGCGAGCTCGGACAGCGAGTCGCCGAGCAGGGCGCGCAGCCGGGCCAGCGCCCGGGTGGTGCGGGTCCGGACGGCGCCGGAGGACACCCGCATCACCTCGGCGGTCTCCTCGACGCTGCGGTCCTCCCAGTAGCGCAGCACCAGGACCGCGCGGTCCTTGGGCGGCATCCGTCCGAGGGCGTCGAGGAGGGTCAGCCGCAGGCTGCTGTCGCCGTCGTGCCCCGCCGGCTCCGGCAGGGCGTCGGTGGGGCGTTCGCCGCTGGAGCGGCGGCGCTGCTGGGCGAGGAAGGTGCGCACCATGACGGTGTGGGTGTAGGCCGCCGGGTTGGCGATCCGCTCCCGGCCGCCGGTGAAGGCGCTGCGCCGCCAGAGCACGTACATCCGGCCGAGCGCCTCCTGGACGAGGTCCTCGGCGTGGTGGGTGTCACCGCTGGTGAGCAGGCAGGCCGAGCGGTACAGGTGACCGGTGCGGCCGGAGACGAGCTCCAGGAACTCGGCGTCCTTGGCCTCCCGGCCCGCCCCGATCCACCCCATGTGCGCCGCCCCCCGTGGTCCGCCCGCCCTGACACTTCATCGATGCGGTGGGAGGGCCGTGGTGTTACAGCCGGGCGGGGAGGAGTTCTCCGGTGGTCGGGTCCGGATCAGTCGGCGGACCTGCGCCGGTGGTCGCGCAGCACCACGCCGCCGCCGATGAGCAGCGCGACCAGCAGCGCGCCGACGCCGAGGACGTACGTCGCGGTGCGGCCGTCGCGGTCGGCCTGGGTCTCGCCGAGCCCGACCGGCCGCGGCACGATCGGCGCGGAGGCGAGCTGCACCGGCGCGTCCGGGACCGCCGCGAACGGCGCGACCTCGGGAGCCTTGGTGACCGCCTTGACCGGGTCCACCACGCCCCAGCCGACGAACGGGTCCGGGTCGCGCCGGGTGCGCTGCGCGGTCTGCTCGATCCAGGCCCGCACCTGGGCGGCCTTCCACGACGGGTGCGCGCCGCGCAGCAGCGCGGCCAGCCCGGAGACGTACGGGGCGGCGAAGCTGGTGCCGTTGTCCACGCACTGGCCGCTGCCGGGCACGGTGGACAGCATGTCGACGCCGGGTGCGGCGACCTTCACGAAGGAGCCGTACTGGGAGAACGGCGCCCGCTCGTTGTTGCGGTCGGAGGCGCCGACGGCGAGCACGGTCGGGAAGGCGCCCGGGTAGGTGTCGCCCTCCTTGCCGTCGTTGCCGCTGGAGGCGACCACCACGACGTCGGCCTCCTCGGCCCGCTGGATGGCGGCCTTGAGCTCCGGGTAGCCGCCGAAGCGGGCGTCGCCCGCGCCGCGCACGTCCTGGGAGATGTTGATGACCCTGGCCTTGGCCGCGACCGCCTCGTTGATGGCCGCGACGAGGGTGGAGACGTCGCCGTTGCCGTCGCCGTCGTTCTGCCGGATCGACAGGATCTGGGCGTCCGGCGCCAGCCCGACGAAACCGGTCCGGTCGCTCCGGCGGGCGGCGATGATGCCGGCCACCTTGGTGCCGTGGCCGACCGGGTCCTCGACGGCCGTGCCCGGGATCTTCTCCTTGGTCTCCCGGTTGACCAGGAGGTTGGACCCGCCCTGGACCTTGTCGGCCGGAGGCGCCTTCGGGTCCTCGGCCGGGACCTGGCCCGCCAGCTGCGGGTTGGTCCGGTCGACCCCGGTGTCGATGACGGCGACCTTCACGCCCGCGCCGGTGGTCCTCCCGCCCTGCCACAGCTCGTCCAGCAGCAGGCGCTGCAGAGACCACGGCACGGTCTGCACGTCGGGCGCGGGTTTGGGGCAGTCGCCCGCGGCGGCCGACCCCGGCCCGCCGTCGGCGTGCGCCGGGGCGGCGAGCGGACCGCCCAGCACCGCGAGCGCGGCCAGCGCCGCGGCCGCCTTCCGGTACCCGCGTCCGGACACCCTGCCACCCCTCATGTCGATCGTTCCTGCCGCGCGCCGGAGGGCGGGTCCCCGAGGTCCGGGTAGCCGCCCCCTGTCACTCCCGTGCGTTCCCGCTCCTCATCGGGGGGAACGCGTGGTCAGTGGTTGCCCCAGAGCTGGGCGTTCTTGTTCTCGGTGGTGCGGTAGCTCTGCGCGGCGTTCTCCAGCGAGGTCGCGATCTGCGTGCAGGTCGTGTGCAGGTCGTTGGCCGCGGAGTCCCACTTGGCCTGCTGGACCTTGTAGCCCTCCTGGGCCTTGCCCTGCCAGCTGTGGGCGATGCGGGTGACGTCCTTCTTCAGGTCGCTCAGCATCTGCTCGATGCGGGCGGCCGACGCCTTGACCTCCTCGGCGGCGTGGTGGACGGTCTCGAAGTTGACGAGGATGTGGTCGGACACGGTGTTGTCTCCCTTGACGAGGCTGCGGGGCGCTCCGCGATCGGCGGCGGACACCCCGTCGGACGGCGGTTCGGAACGGTCCGGCGATCAGCGCGGGTTCGGCGATCAGCCCTGGGCGTTGGCGAACAGCGCCTTCTGCTCTTCCTCGGTGGTCGCGTAGTGCTTGGTGGTCATCTCGATCGCGTGCTTGATCGCGGTCAGCGATTCCTTGAGCTTCGCGATGTCCTCGTTGACCTTGTTCTGCAGGTTGGTGTAGGCGGTCGCCGCCTGGCCCTGCCAGCCGGTGGTGATGCCCGTGACCGTGCTGATCAGCTTGGTCTTCTCGGCCTCGATCTTGCCGATGGCCTGCTCGATCTGGTTGGCGAAAGCCAGCATCTCCTGCGCGGTCATCGTGAACTGACCCTGAGCCATGCTCCACCGTCCCCCATGAGACAACATTGCGTGTACGGAGGGCCCCGGAGGGCCCCACCATCGCATCACCCGTGTGATGTCCACCAGCACTGTAGTGGGCACACGCAGCTCACCCAACACCGAACACTGAGTAGTTACCAGGCCATGACACGGCGGCCAATTCCCCCACCGCGCTTGGCCGCTCAGGCGTTCTGCGGCTGGGCGGCGCTCTTCGCCGTCAGCGGCGGGCCGGCCGGCACCAGGTTCGACCACTCCTTCGGCACCGGCAGCGGCTGGACCCCCTGGAGGCCCAACCGGGCCTGGTTGCCGCCGGTTTCGTCCTGCGGCCGACCGGGCTGCTGGCCCGGCTGGTCCGGTGCCCCCGGGTTCGGGCCGGCGGACTGCCCGCCCGGGGGCTTCGGGGCACCGCTCTGGCCGGGCTTGGCACCCGGCGCGGACGTGGCGCCGGGGCCGCCGTCACCGTTGGACGGGACGGCGTAGCGCAGTCCGGTCTCGGTGATCAGGAAGTCCGTTCCGGACGCGGTCATGGAGTTGTCCAGCGCCCGGTAGAACAGGCCGTGACCCGGGGTCACGTACGCGCCCCCAGCCCCGTTGTTGTACGCCGCGGGGTACGAAGTCCCGGCCCAGACGCTGCGCTTGGGCGCCTTGCCGTCCTCGGCGATGCCGTCGAAGGTGCTGCACACCACCAGCCTGGCGTCCTGGCGGTCCTGCCAGTTGTTCACCGGCGCACCGGTCTTCAGCGGCCAGTCCGCCGCGGTGCCGGGCAGCGGGGTCTCGCTGCCGACCAGGGACTGGTCGGCCGGAGTCATCTCGTCGCTGCGCGGCTTCTTGTCCTGGTCGTACTTGTAGAGCACCTGGTACGCCGGGTTCTGCCGGATCAGCTCCGCCTGGAACGCGGTGACCAGGTAGAGCCGGTCCTCGCCGACCACGTAGTGGCGGTCCTGGTAGTGCACCAGCCGGCCGACCCGGTGGTCGGCGGCGTTCCCCAGCTGCACCGTGGAGTTGGGGTTCGGGGTGTCGGCCACACCCTTGACCTGCGGGAAGGTGATCGGGGTTCCGTTAACCAGGGTTTCCAGCCAGTCCCGCTTGACCCGCTGCGGCACCGCGTTGGGCCCGAAGACCGCGGTGATCAGCGATTTGCGCTCCTTGTCGTCGGACTGCGGGGTGCCGATCTCGTGCTTGCGGCCCTGCGCGTCCACCAGGAAGACCTTCGGGCCCGCGGCGGCATGCTGGCCCGGCGTCGGCGCGGCGGCGACCTGCTGCTCGTCGGCCTGCTGCACCAGCATCAGCTGGTCCGGGCCGAGCATCCGGTCCTTGGCCGCGAGCGCCGCCGCGTCCCGGCCCGCCGCCACGAACACCGCCTGGTTGACGGTCTCCTGCCTGTCGTCCGAGCCCGGGCGGTCGCACACCGCCCACTTCATCGGCTTGCTCGCGTTGTCCCGGCTCGGCAACTTGTCCGGCGCGTACGGGATGCCGATGGTCGGACCGTGGTTGGGGTACCGGTCGAGCACCCCGTCGTCGACCACCACGACCTTGGCGTCGGCGGGCAGCACCAGCCGCGCCGAGGACATGTTGAGCACCTGGTGCAGCCGCTTGGTCTTGCCGTCCGGATCCACCAACACCACGTAGCGGGTGGTCGACTGCTTGCCCTGGATGACGTTGTTGCCCTCGTCCCACTTCAGCGGGGCGCTGGGCTTGAACACCCCCCAGAGCCCGAACCCGGCCACCACCACCGCACCCGCCAGGATGCTCGGCAGCACCGCCTTCACCGGACGCGGCGCGTCCTCGTCGCTGCCACCGCCGGCCGGCAGCAGGAACGCCCCGACCGTGCGTTTGCGGGCGAAGGTGTACGCGTTGAGCTCGTCCCGGCGCGATGCCATCCTCGTCGTCCCCCTTGTCAGACATGTCCAGACGCCGTCAGACGTCGTCAGCCCTCGTCGGACGCCGTCCGACCGGCCCGCCCCTGGTCCACCCGCCGGGCGCACCGGCGCGAACCCTCTACGATGCGGCAGCAGACGGTGAGTACGGTACGGGTGCGGTCCGCGAACCAGCCAGCCGGGCCGCGGCAACGGATCAGAGAGGGCCACCGGGGGATGCCAAGCCAGACCGCGCCAGGACGCCGACGCAGCGCGGGCGGCGGGGAGCCGCGCCGGTCCGGTCGGGCCCGGCGCGGCGGCCCGGACACCGGGGCGGCGCCCGGCGGGCCGCAGCCGAGCCACGGCGGCGCCGTCCAACCGCGCGTCAATCCCCGACCCGGGCTGCTCGGCGGCCGGTTGAAGCTCCAACAGCTCGTCCTGGTCGAGGTCGCGGCGGCGCTGGTCGCGGTCGGCTGGACGATCAGCCGCCCGGTCGCGGCCGGCTTCGGCGCGGTCGCGCTGGTCCTGCTCGTCCTCGCGGCCGTCCCGGTGCGCGGCCGGACCGTCCCCGAACTGCTGCGGGTGCGTTCCGCCCTCAAGTCCCGCCGCAAGCAGGCCCGTACGCTGCTGCCGCCGACCGGCACCGACCCGGCGCTGGCGCCCGCGCTGGAGCTCGAACCGGCGCTGCGCACCTGCACCCACGCCACCGAGGCCGAGTTCGGCGGCCGCCCGGTCCGCCGGGAGACCGGCATGGTCGGCGACGGCACCTTCCTCAGCTCGCTGCTGCTCGTCCAGGCCAAGGACCAGCCGCTGCGCCCGGTGCGCACCGCGCTCCCGCTGCCGCTGGACGTCATCTGCTCGGCGCTCACGGTGGACGACATCACCCTGGAGTCGGTGCAGCTCGTCCAGCACACCCAGCCCGCCCCGGCTCCGCACCTGCCCGAGCAGTCGCTGGCCGCCCGCGCCTACCGCGAGCTGCCGGACGGCACCTCCACCCCCGGGCTGCGGCTGACCTGGGTCGCCCTCAAGCTCGACCCGGAGCGCGCGGCGGCCGCCGTCCGCGCCCGCGGCGGCGGAGAGGAGGGCGCCCGCAAGGCGCTCCAGCGGGTGGCCGACCAGCTGGCCGGACGGCTCAACAGCGCCGGGTTCAACGCGACCGTCCTGGACGAGCGCGAGCTGATCGCGGCCCTGGCCATCTCCGCCTGCGCCAACCCGATCGCGGTGGCCGGCCGCCAGGGCACCGGCAGCGGCGGCGGCACCACCCGCCGCACCCAGGAGGGCAACCGGTTCTGGCGGATCGACGACCGCTGGCACTCCACCTACTGGATCTCCCGCTGGCCGCAGCTCAGCCGCCCCGGTGGCGCCCCTGGCCGGATCGCGGCGCCGGACCTGGTCAACCTGGTCACCGGCTCCCCGGCCCTGGCCAGCACCTTCAGCCTGACCGCCGGGCACGGCACCGGCGGCTCGGTGACCATCAGCGGCCACGTGCGGGTGACCGGGCGCAGCGAGAGCGAGGTCGGCCAGGTCGGCCGCCAGGTGGAGACCAGGGCGCAGAGCGCCGGCCTCGGCCTGGTCCGGCTCGACCTGGAGCAGGCCCCGGGCATGCTCGCCACCCTGCCGCTGGGAGGAGCGTCCTGATGGCGTACCAGACCTATCCCGCCCTCGGCCCGCAGCCCGGTGCCGAGCAGCGCCGGGTCCGCCCGCGGATCCTGCCCGGTTTCGGACTGCGCGGCCCGCGCCGGGAGAAGCACGTCCTGGAGGCGGCCGACCTCGGCGCGCTGGCCTTCCCGGTCGGCGACGACGGCGTGGTCATCGGCGTCGACCCGCGGGGGCTGCCCGCCGTGCTCGGCCTGTTCCGCCCCAGCGCGTACGACCTGGTGCTGGTCGGCGGCATGTGGACGGCGCAGGTCATCGCGCTGCGGGCGGCCGCGATCGGCGCCCGGGTCGTGGTGGAGACCGCCCGCGGACAGCTCTGGGGGCCGATGGCCCAGGCCGCCGGCGGCGGACAGCCGTGCGTGACGGTCCACCAGGTCGGCCGGCTCGGCCCGCAGGGCGCCTCGGTGGCCTCGCCGGTGCTGGTGGTGCGCGACCTCGGTGCCCGCCCGCCGCGCAGCCGGCTCTCCGCCGCGCCCTGGCAGACCACCCTGACGCTGCTGCCCTACCTGGGCCCGAACGCCTCCCGGGTGCTCAACGCCGCCGACCTGGTCGGCGTGCAGCGGATCTCCCCGCAGGAGGCGGAACTGACCGGCCGGGTGCTCCCGCTCCCGCCGGAGGACGTGGCCACGCTGCCCACCCTCGGCGACGACCTCACCCTGTGGGCCACCCGGATGCGGCGGCAGTACGTACGGGCCGTGGCCGGACAGGCCGAGCAGCAGGTGCTCGGCGGCCCGCGCCGGATGGACTGAGCGGCGCCTCGCCGCACCCGGCGGGCCACCGCGGAACCGAAGCCGCCTTCAACGGGGCTTGCCGTACGGCCTAGTCTGGGATGCGGCAACGGCACCGCTGAACAAGCGGCGGCGAACACGAGGGAGCCAGAGTGAGCAGCGATCGGGACGGCGTCTACGTCGGCGACAACGCGGCGGAGGACGACGACGACTGGTCCGACGCGCCTGACTACACTCCCCCGTCCTGGTACGTGCAGACCGAGGGCCCGGCGGCCGTGCCGGCCCCGACGGCGGCCTCGACGGCGGCGCCGGTGAGCGCGCCCGCCGGGCCGGCCGACGCGCCGGCAGCGGCGCCGACGCCGGTGCCCGCTCCGGCGCCCGCTGCTCCGGCACCCGCTGCTCCGGCACCCGCGCCGACCCCTGCTCCCGCCGCGGCGGCGGCGCAGGTCCCGGCTCCGGCCCCCGCCCCCCAGGCCGAAGCCGCGCCGACCGCCGTGCCCACCACCGCCCCGGCGCCCGCTTCGCCGGTGCCCCCGGTGCCGCCGGTCCAGGCCGAGGCCCAGCACGTTCCGTTCCCGGCGGCGTCCCCGATGCCGCACCCGGCCCCGGCCCCCGTCGCCGAGCAGCCGCAGGCCGTCGCCCCGGGCTGGCCGACGCCGGAGGCCCTGGCGCAGCAGCCCGCCCCGCAGCCGTACCCGGCGGCCCCCGCGCCCGCCGCCACGGCGCAGCCCGTCCCCCAGGCGTACCCGCAGCCGCCCGCCCAGGCGGTCCCGCCGCAGGACCAGCAGGCCGCGTGGGACCCGCAGGCCGCCTGGGCGGCGCAGGCGCAGGCCCAGCAGGCGGCCCAGCCGCAGCCGGCCCCCGTCGCCGCGCCGCAGCCCGCCCCCGCTCCCGCCCCGGCGCCGCAGCCCGGCCCGGTGGACCCGCGCCAGGGCGGCTGGCCGCAACCCGCCGCCTACCAGCAGCCGGCCCAGCCGCAGCCCGGCCAGCCCCAGCCGCACCCGGGCCAGCCGGGCCCCGCCCAGCCGTGGCAGCAGCAGCCGCAGGCCCAGCAGCCCGCCGCGTTCCAGCAGTCCGCCGCCCCGCAGCAGACCGCCCACGGCGCCCCGCTCGGCTACACCGCCGCCGTGGAGCTGTCCTCGGACCGGCTGCTGCGCAGCCAGCCCAAGCAGCAGCGCCAGCAGCCCCGGTTCCAGTTCGGCGGCAAGGCCGCGGCGGCCGAGAAGGCCCGCAAGCTGGAGATCATCCGCACCCCGGTGCTGAGCTGCTACCGGATCGCCGTGATCAGCCTCAAGGGCGGGGTCGGCAAGACCACGACCACCACCGCGCTCGGCGCGACCCTGGCCAGCGAGCGCCAGGACAAGGTGATCGCGATCGACGCCAACCCGGACGCCGGCACCCTGGGCCGCCGGGTCAAGCGCCAGACCGGCGCGACCATCCGCGATCTGGTGACGGCCATCCCGCACCTGCGCAGCTACATGGACATCCGTCAGTTCACCTCGCAGGACCTGAACTCGGGCCTGGAGATCCTGGCGAACGACGTCGACCCGGCGGTCTCCACCACCTTCAACGACTCGGACTACCGCCAGGTGATCGACGTGCTGGGCCGCCAGTACCCGATCATCCTGACCGACTCCGGCACCGGTCTGCTGTACAGCGCGATGCGCGGGGTGCTGGACCTGGCCGATCAGCTGATCATCGTCTCCACCCCCAGCGTGGACGGCGCCTCCAGCGCCTCGACCACCCTGGACTGGCTCTCCGCGCACGGCTACGCGGACCTGGTGCAGCGCAGCATCACGGTGGTCTCCGGGGTGCGCGAGACCAGCAAGATGATCAAGGTCGAGGACATCGTCGCGCACTTCCAGACCCGCTGCCGCGGCGTGGTCGTGGTGCCGTTCGACGAGAGCCTGGCGGCCGGCGCCGAGGTCAACCTCGACATGATGCGGCCCAAGGTCCGCGAGGCGTACTTCGAGCTGGCCACCCTGGTCGGCGAGGACATCGCCCGGGCCCAGCAGGCCGCCGCCCAGCAGGCCGCCTGGCAGCAGCCGCAGGCCCCCCAGCCGTACCCGGCCCAGGCCGCGCCGACCCCGCAGCCCGCCCCCGGCGCACCGTGGGCGCCGCAGCCCGGCCAGACCCCGCCGCCCCCGCCCGGCTACGGCTACCCGCCGCCCCAGCAGCCCTGGCCGCCGCAGCAGGGCGCCCCGCAGCCCGACCCCGGCTACGGCTACCCGCCCGCCCAGGGCCAGCCGCCGGCGCCCGCGCCGGACGGCCACCAGCCCCCGCCGCCGCCCGGCTACGGCTACCCGCCGCAGGCGCCCCCGCAGCAGTGACGGCACGGGAAGGGCCCGCCGACCAGCAGGTCGGCGGGCCCTTCCGCGTCACCGGGGTTCAGGCCCCGTCGGTCAGCTCGCGGGCGCGCTTGACGTCGTCGGCCATCCGGTCCAGCAGCGCCTCGATGGAGTCGAACTTCTCCATCCCGCGCAGGTAGGCCAGGAAGTCCACGGCGACGTGCATCCCGTACAGGTCCAGGCCGACCCGGTCGATGGCGTACGCCTCGACCGTGCGGGCGGTGCCGTCGAAGGTCGGGTTGGTGCCGACCGAGATCGCCGCCGGCATCCGCTCGCCGTCGGCGGTCAGCCAGCCCGCGTACACGCCGTCGGCCGGGATCGCGCTGTGCGGCACGGTCTCGACGTTCGCGGTCGGGTAGCCCAGCTCGCGGCCGCGCTGCGCGCCGCGCACCACCTCGCCCTCGACCCGGTGCGGGCGGCCCAGCACCTCGTTGGCGCCCGCCATGTCCCCGGCCTCGACCAGCCGGCGGGTCAGGCTGGAGGAGAACGGCTCGCCGTCCCCGGCCGTGCCGCACACCTGCAGGTCGACCACCTCGACCTCGAAGTCGTCCGCCCGGCCCAGCTCGGCCAGCAGCGCGACGTCCCCCGCGGCCCGGTGCCCGAAGCGGAAGTTGGGGCCCTCGATGACGACCCGCGCGCGCAGGGCGTCCACCAGGACCTGCCGGACGAAGGTCTCCGGGGACTCCTTCGAGAACTCGGTGGTGAACGGCAGCACCAGCACCGCGTCCACACCGAGTTCGGCGATCAGTTCGGCCCGCCGCGGGTGCGGCGCGAGCAGCGGCGGGTGGCTGCCCGGGCGGATGACCTCGCGCGGGTGCGGGTCGAAGGTCACCACGACCGCGGGGAGGCCGAGCTCGCGGGCCCGCTCGACCGCCTGCCCGATGATCAGCTGATGTCCGCGGTGCACCCCGTCGAACGAGCCGATGGTGACGACGCTGCGTCCCCAGTCACCGGGGATCTCCTCCAGGCCACGCCAGCGCTGCACCTGACCGCTCCTTGTTCCGTACGGCGCGTACCCTCTGTACGCTCAAACGCTCAAAACCCGAACCCCTATAGCGTGCCATGCGCCTGCCCCGGCTCAGGCACCGGAATACGGGTTGAGCGCACCGGCGGCCGCACCGCCCGGTCCGGCGCGGTCCGCTCCGCCTCGGCCGCGGCGTACTGCGGGTCCCGGCCGGCCGCCGCCAGGGCCCGCATCCGGGCCAGCCGGGGGCCGTCCGGCGCGGCCGGGGCGACGTCCCGCGGCCACCGGACGAGCAGCCGGGCGAAGGCCGCGCAGCGGCCGGCACAGCGCACCAGCAGCTCGTCGGCGCCCGGCAGCGCGGGCACCGCCCGGGCCAGGACCGCGCGGACCCGGGCGGGCTTCTCGGCCGCGCAGTGCTCGGCCAGCCGCTCGACGGCGGCGGTCAGCACCGCCGGGTCGGTCTCGCCGGCGAGCAGGGTGTCCAGCAGCTCGCAGCGCAGCGCGTCCGCCGCCGGGTCCGCCACCGGCACGGACAGCACCTCGGCGAACGGACGCCGCACCGTCGCCGTCCGGGCGGCCAGCGCGGCGCCGACCAGCAGCCGCAGCTCCAGCCGGTCGGCCGGGCCGACCACGGCGGCGCGGGCCAGCCGGCGGCCGAGGTAGTCGACCGCGACCGGGCCGGCCAGCCCCGGGTGCGCGCGCAGCAGCCGGGCGGCCAGCTCGGCACCCCGCCGGACGGCCACCGGGGCGGCGGCGTCGGCCAGCACCCGCAACGTCTCGGCGGTGGTCGCGCCGGGCGTGGACAGTCGCTCGGCGAGTGCGGCCAGGACGGACTCCGGGTCGCTCTCCAGGGCCGGGGCGAGCGCCCTCGGGGTGAGGAAGGCGTCGCCGCCCGCCCGGTGCAGGGCGAGCGCGGCCGGGAGGTGCTCGGCCCTGGTCACCGGGTCGGCGACCAGCAGGGCCAGCGCGGCGCCGTGCAGACCGGGTTCGTCCTCGCGGGCGAGCAGGGTCAGCGCGGTGAACCGCAGCAGTTCGGCCCCGGCCCCGCTCGCGTACGGGACGGTCCGCAGTGCGTGCACGGCGGCCGCGACGTGCCGTTCGGGCCGCCGGTCATGGCTCCACCGGTCCACCGCGCGGCAGAGCGCGGACGGCTCCTCCGCGGCGAGCACGGTGAGCAGGGCGTCCGCCCGCGGGTGCGCGGCGGCGGCCAGCGCGTCGGCCAACTCGTCCAGGGCGAGCCGCCGGTGGGCGTACAGCAGGTCGTGCGCGAGGTCGGCGACACCCGTGCACCCGCCGGCGCCGGCCCGGCCCGGCAGGCCGCGCGGGTCGTCGAACCAGGCGCAGAGCAGCGGGAACACCGTGACCGGGTCGGCCCGCAGCCGTTCGGCCACCGCCCCGAGGAAGCGCTGCCCGGGGCCGTCGGCGACCACCAGGTGGCGCAGCAGGGCGAGTTCGGCCTCGACCGGCAGCCCGAGGCCGGTCCAGAAGGCCGGGCCGAAGCGGCCGAGCCCGGCGGCCGGGAGCGCGGCCGGCCCGCCCGCGGCGGCGGCCCGTTCGGCGATCCGTCCCGCCAACTGGTCGAGCAGCGCCCGGTGTTCGGCCGGGTCCGGGCTGGCGGCCAGCCCGGCGGTGAGCAACCGGGCCGCCCACCAGGCGGGTTCACTGCCGGGCGGGCGCAGGTCCAGCGCCCGCCAGATCCGGTGCAGCCACGGATCCAGCGCGGGCGCGCCCCAGGTCTCGGCCACCCGGCGCAGCGCGGCGGCGACCGGGCCGATCCGGTGCCGGGGCACGGAGTTCGCCACGGAGGCCCGGGCGGGCCCGGCCGGGCCGTCGGCGGGCGCGGGCGGCGTGTCCGCGGCCTCGCCGAGCAGCAGCCGCAGCGCCGCGTCCAGGTCCAGGTGCAGGCCCTGCAGCCAGTCGGCGAACTCGCCGTGCGCGAAGCGGAATCCGGGCCCGGCCGGGACGAACAGGCCCTCGGCGAGCACCGCCGTGGCCCAGCCGCCGTCGACCGGGAACAGCTCTTCGAAGGTCGCCCGGTCCAGCCCGCCCGGCTCACTGCCGAGCATCCGCCGGGCCGCCTCGTGGACCCGGCCGGCCACCGCCGCCGCGAGCCGGCGCACCCGCCCGTGGCGCGGCCCGCCGGGCCGGGCGGTGCCCCGCCGGTGGGCTCCGGGGCGGCGCGAGCGGCCGTCCTCGGTCAGCCGCTGGGCCACCCGCAGACACCGCAGGTCGAGGAAGGCGCCGAACAGCTCGCCCCGGCGGGCGGGCCCGTCGCGCAGCCCCTCGGCCCACAGCTCCCCGGCCAGCCGTACGGCCAGCGGGTGCCGGGCGTCCTCGGCGGCGGCCGGGCGGCCGGGCGGCAGCCCGTACCGGCGGCGCACCCGCTCGGCGGCCTCGGCGGGCAGCGGGCCCAGCCGGTGCCCGGCCAGGCCCGGGGCTCCCGGGCCGGCGCCGTCCATCCGCACGGTGGGGGCGCTGGCCAGGTCGCCGTCCGGGTGCGGCTCCTGCGCGCGGGCCGCGTCCGGTGTGCCGCCGCCCCAGGGCTCGGCCGCCAGCCGCTCCCAGAGCTCCTCGCCGCAGGCCGTCAGGAGGCGGGCCCCGCAGCCGGTCAGCCACTGCCCGGCGCCGCGCAGCCAGCGCGCGTCCAGCCGCGCCGGGGCCTCCTCCGGGCCGTCCAGGACGACCAGCAGCGGCCGCCCGGCCGCCGCGCAGAGCGCCGCGACCGGCTCCGGCGCGGGCGCCGGGGTGCCCAGTTCGGCCGCCGCCGCGGCCAGCGCGCGCTCCACCGGTTCGGCGAGCGAACGGTCCTCGGGGCGCAGGTCGGCGCCGCGCAGCCAGAGGGTGGGCAGCGGGTGCGCGCCGCCGGAGCGGCGCACGGCCAGCGCGGCCAGTTCGGTGGAGCGCCCGCTGCCGGGGGCGCCGACCAGCGCGGTGACGGTCGTGCCCGGCTCGTCCCCGGCCAGGCCGTCCGGCCGGTCCACCCGGTCCGCGGCCAGCCCGGCCACCCGCCCGGGCCCGGCCCCGGCGGCCGCCAGCTGGGCGGCGGTCAGCCGCAGCACCCCGGCGAGGTTGAGCGCCGGACCGTACGCGGGCACGGCCGCCGCGTTGCGCGCCAGCAACCCGGCCAGCGCGTCGGCGACCAGCACCGCCCCGCCGCCCGCCGCCACCGCGGGCAGCGGCCCGCCCTGCCCCCGCCCCCGGACGGCGGGCGCGGCCAGCGCGACCACCGCTCCGCTGCGGGCGTCCAGCACCGGCGAGCCGGCCGGCACCGCGACGCCGGCGACCACCGGTACGTCCAGCAGCAGCACCCCGCCCAGCAGGTGACCGCCGTAGGCGGCGCCGGTGACCCCGAGCAGCCCGCAGCGCAGTGCGACCGCCCGGCCGTCCTCGCCCACCAGGGCGGGCAGCAGCACCTCGTGCCCGGCCCCGACGGCGGCCACCGGCAGCGGCGGCACCGGCACCCCGCCGACCGCGTCGGTGCGCAGCAGCGCGAGTCCGTGCTCGGGCAGCGGCAGGACGGCGTCCGGGCCGAGCACCCGGGTCTGCCCGCCCGGGGTGTGCAGGACGACCCGGTCCAGCCCGGCCACGCTCTCGTGCGCCGTGAGCACGCCGCCCTGCGGGTCGGCCACGAACCCTAAGCCGTGCAGCCGCCCGTTGAGGTCGCGGATCCGCAGCAGGAACCGCCCCGGATCGCCCTCCGAGAACCCCGCCATGAATGCCCCCTCGACCGTCGCTCGCTCACCGCCGGGAGCCTGCCCGCCGAGGGGGCGGCCCGACCGCGCCCGCGCCGCTCACCACGGTCGTTCACCTCTCGCGCTCCCCCGAACCGGTGAATGCGCCCCCACGGGAAAACCCCCGCCGGGAGGAATCTCCCGACGGGGGGTCACGAGCGGTCGTGCGGGGCCGTCAGCCGACGAACACCGCGACCGGCTTCGCCTGCCCGCCCTTCTCCTCCACCAGCGCGAGGAAGCGCCCGTCCGGCCCGAACACCGCGATCGGTCCCTCCGCGCCCAGCCCGGGCGCCTTGAGCCGGGCGCCGTGCGACAGCTTCTCCGCCGAGGCCTCGTCCAGGTCCCAGCGCGGGAAGGCGGCCGCGGCGGCCTCCCCGATCGGCAGCACCTGCAGTCCCTCGGGGGCGTCGCCGGTGACCGCGGCCTCCAGCTGCTCCAGGGTGTGCGCCGACTCCACCCCGTACGGCCCGACCTTGGTGCGCCGCAGCGCCGTCAGGTGCCCGCCGACGCCCAGCCCGGCGCCCAGGTCCCGGGCGAGGGCCCGGATGTAGGTGCCGGAGGAGCACTCGACGGTCACGTCCAGGTCGATCACCGGCGTGCCGTCCTCGGCGACCGCCGCGCGCTGCTCGTGCACGCGGAAGGAGTGGATCGTGGTCGGCCGGGCCGCGAGCTCGAAGTCCTCGCCCTCGCGCACCCGCGCGTACGAGCGCTTGCCGTCGATCTTGATCGCGCTGACCTTGGACGGCACCTGCATGATCTCGCCGGTGAGCGCCGCGATCCCGGCGTCGATCGCCTCCCGGGTGACGGCGTCGGCCGGGGTGGAGGCGGTGACCTCACCCTCCCGGTCGTCGGTGACGGTGGTCTGGCCGAGCCGGATGGTCGCCTCGTACGTCTTGGCGGTGAGCATCAGGTGGCCGAGCAGCCGGGTGGCCCGCTCGACGCCGATCACCAGCACGCCGGTCGCCATCGGGTCCAGCGTGCCCGCGTGCCCGACCTTCCGGGTCCCGGCCAGCCACCGCAGCTTGGCGACGACCCCGTGGGAGGTGATGCCCTCGGGCTTGTCCACGATCACCAGGCCGTCCGGGCCGGTGCCTTTGCGCTTCATCGAGTTCTTTCTCTGAAAACTTCGGACAACGTCAGCAGGGGGTCACCGTAGCGGCCGCAGCGCGCCGCGGAACCGCTCGACCACCGCGGCCACGTCCTCCCGGACGCTGAATCCGGCCGCGTAGACGTGCCCCCCACCGCCCAGTTCGGCACAGGCCGCGGCGACGTCCACCGCTCCCTTGGAGCGCGAGGAGCCGCGCAGCGTGCCGTCCGGGTCCTGCTTGAGCACCAGCGCCACCTCGGCCTCGGCCGGGCGGCGCAGGATGTCGATCAGCCCCTCGATCTCCTCGACCGTGACGCTGAACAGCGCCAGGTCCTGGTACGGCACCCAGGTCCACACCAGGCCCAGGCCGCCGGCCGCCTCCGGCTCGTAGACGGCGCGGTCGAGCGCGCCCGCGAGCACCTTGAGGTAGCCGAAGGAGGAGGTGTCCCACAGCTGCCGGGAGATCAGGTCGTGCCGGATGCCGGTGGCCAGCAGCCGGCCGGCGAGTTCGTGGGTGGCGGGCGTGGTGGCGCGGTACTTGAACGAGCCGGTGTCGGTGGCGACGCCGGTGTAGAGGCAGGTGGCCAGGTCCGGGTCGAGCCCGACGCCGAGCCGGCGCAGCAGTTCGTCGACCAGCACGGCGGTGGCCGGTGCGGTCGGGTCGATCAACTGGTGGGTGCCGAAGCCCGGGTTGGAGGCGTGGTGGTCGAACACCACCAGGACCGGCGCGGCGAAGGCCTTGTCGTGCAGCAGGCCGAGCCGGCTCTCCGCGGCCACGTCGAAGCAGAGCACCAGCTCCGGCACGTCCGGCACCTCGGCGGCCGGCACGATCAGCTCCTGGCCGGGCAGGAAGGCCAGCGACTCGGGCACGATCTGCGGGTCGTCGCCGAACGAGACCCGCACCTCCTTGCCGAGCGCGCGCAGCGCCAGGGCGGCCGCCAGCGAGGAGCCCAGCGCGTCGCCGTCGGGGCAGATGTGGCAGATCAGGTCGATCGAGCGGGCCCGCCCGATCTCCGCCACCACCTGCTGCCAGACCAGCTCGAACCCGCTCTCCTCGGCGCGCGGGCCCGGGAGCGCCGCGAGGGCACCCTCCACCGTGCTGGTGGAGGACGCCCCCGTGGTCGATCCGGCTCGCGAGGCGGCCTTCGCCGGCTCACCCGCCATGACTACTCGTCCTCGTCGTCACGCTCGGACGCCGGAACCCGGTACGGGTCCGCGTCGCCGGCGTAGGTCGCCCCCGCGGCCTGCGTGCGCACCTCGGCGTCGGAGAGCCGGGCCCGGTCGAGCAGGTCGTCGATGTTCCGGGCGTTCTCCGGCAGCGCGTCCGCGACGAAGGTCAGCGACGGGGTGAAGCGCACCCCGGTCTGCTTGCCGACCTCGGAGCGGAGCACGCCCTTGGCGCTCTCCAGCGCGGCCGCGGTGGCCTGGCGCTCGGTCTCGTCACCGAAGACGGTGTAGAAGACGGTGGCCTCGCGCAGGTCGCCGGTCACCCGGGTGTCGGTGATGGTCACGAACCCCAGTCGCGGGTCCTTGATCCGCCGCTCCAGGGTCTGGGCGACGACCACCTGGATGCGGTCGGCGAGCTTGCGCGCCCTTGCGGTGTCGGTCACGTTGCCTCCTCGTGCAGTGGGCCCGGTACCCGGGCGAGCTGCGCACCCGTCGGGGCCCACGCCCCAAAGTACCGGCCCGCGCCCGGCCTTGCGGGCGCTCTCGGTCCTGATCTGTGTGAGAACGGCGACTTCCGCCGGCCGGCTCCACAGCTCTCATTCGTCGTCGTCGTTGTGGTACCTCCTCCTCGCGGAGAGGAGCTGCACCTCGGGGCGGCCGGCGACCAACCGCTCACAGCTGTCCAGGACCTCGGTGACGTACCCGGCTTCGCCGGACACCACCGCGAGGCCGATCTCGGCCCGGCGGTGCAGATCCTGGTTCCCGGTCTCGGCAGCGCACACGCTGTACTTGCGCTGCAGTTCGGCCACGATGGGCCGCACGATCGAACGCTTCTCCTTGAGCGAGTGGACGTCGCCCAGCAGCAGGTCGAAGGTGAGTGTTCCGACGAACATGTGTGACAGGTCTCGCCGACCTGGAAGGCCTCGGGGGGCAGCCCGGCAAGGGCCGGCGCCGCTACGTCTGACTACCTCCGGACCCTACACAGCGAGACCGGGGCCGGTCGACGGAAATACCACCCGTCGACCGGCCCCGGCTGACACCGACTAGGCGCGCGGCTTCTCGCGCATCTCGTAGGTCTCGATGATGTCGTCGACCTTGATGTCGTTGAACGACCCCAGGGTCACACCGGCCTCGAAGCCCTCGCGGACCTCGGTCGCGTCGTCCTTGAAGCGGCGCAGACCCTCGATGGAGAGGTTCTCCGCCACGACCTTGCCGTCGCGCAGCAGGCGGGCCTTGGCGTTGCGGCGGATGATGCCGTCGCGGACCAGGACACCGGCGATGTTGCCGAACTTGGAGGAGCGGAAGACCTCGCGGATCTCCGCGGCGCCGAGGCGCACCTCCTCGTACTCCGGCTTGAGCATGCCCTTGAGGGCGTTCTCGATCTCCTCGATCGCCTGGTAGATGACCGAGTAGTACCGGACGTCCACGCCTTCCTTCTCGGCCGCGGTGCGCGCACGGCCTTCGGCGCGCACGTTGAAGCCGATGATGATGGCGTCCGAGCCCATCGCCAGGTCCACGTCGGACTCGGTGATGGCACCCACACCGCGGTGCAGGACCCGGAGCTCGACCTCCTCGCCCACGTCCAGCTTGACGAGGGCGTCCTCGAGGGCCTCGACCGAACCGGAGACGTCACCCTTGATGATGAGGTTGAGCTGCTCGATGGAGCCGGCGGCGATGGCCTTGTCCAGGTCCTCCAGGGACACCCGGACCCGACGCTGCGCGAAGGCGGCGTTGCGGTCGCGGGCCGAGCGCTTCTCGGCGATCTGACGGGCGGTGCGGTCCTCGTCGACGACGATGAAGCTGTCGCCGGCGCGGGGCACCGAGGTCAGACCGAGCAGCAGCACCGGGCGGGACGGGCCGGCCTCGGAGAGGCTGTTGCCGTTCTCGTCCAGCATCGCGCGGACGCGGCCGTAGGCGTCGCCCACGACGATCGAGTCGCCGACGCGGAGGGTACCGCGCTGGACGAGCACGGTCGCCATGGCGCCGCGGCCCTTGTCCAGGTGCGCCTCGATGGCGATACCCTGCGCGTCCTGCTCGGGGTTGGCCCGCAGGTCCAGCGAGGCGTCCGCGGTCAGGACCACGGCCTCCAGCAGCTGGTCGATGTGCAGGCCCTGGCGGGCGGAGATGTCGACGAACATGGTGTCGCCGCCGTACTCCTCGGCCACCAGGCCGAACTCGGTCAGCTGACCGCGGACCTTGGTCGGGTCGGCGCCCTCGACGTCGATCTTGTTGACGGCGACCACGATCGGCACACCGGCGGCCTTGGCGTGGTTCAGCGCCTCGACCGTCTGCGGCATGACACCGTCGTTGGCCGCGACCACCAGGATCGCGATGTCGGTGGACTTGGCACCACGGGCACGCATGGCGGAGAACGCCTCGTGACCCGGGGTGTCCAGGAAGGTGATCGGACGCTGCTCGCCGTTCACCTCGGTGACGACCTGGTAGGCACCGATGTGCTGGGTGATGCCACCGGCCTCGCCGGCCACCACGTTGGACTTGCGGATCGCGTCCAGCAGGCGGGTCTTACCGTGGTCGACGTGACCCATGACGGTGACGACCGGCGGGCGCGGGGCCAGCTGGTCCTCGTCGCCCTCGTTCGCGCCGAAGTCGATGTCGAACGACTCCAGCAGCTCGCGGTCCTCGTCGTCCCGGCTGACGATCTCCAGCTGGAAGCCCATCTCGTCGGCCAGCAGCTGCAGCGTGGCGTCGGAGACCGACTGGGTCGCGGTGACCATCTCACCGAGGTTGAACATGACGGAGACGAGCGCGGCCGGGTTGGCGTTGATCTTCTCCGCGAAGTCCATCAGCGAGGCGCCGCTCGACAGGCGAACGGTCTGGCCGTTGCCGCGAGGCAGCATCACACCGCCGACGGACGGGGCCTGCATGGCCTCGTACTCCTGGCGCTTCGCCCGCTTCGACTTGCGACCGCGCGCCGGGCGACCGCCCGGGCCACGACCGAAGGCGCCCTGCGTGCCACCACGGGCACCCGGGCCGCCGGGACGACCGCCGAAGCCGCCGGGACGCGGGCCGAAGCCGCCGCCGCCACCCGGGGCACCGCCACCGGGACGCGGGCCGCCGAAGCCGCCGCCACCGGCCGGACGCGAGCCCGGACCGGCCGGACGACCCTGGAAGCCCGGACGGGCGCCACCGGCACCCGGACCACCCGGACGGCCACCGGGGCCACCCGGACCACGGCCACCCGGACCCGGACGCGGGCCGGCCGGACGCTGCGGCATCATGCCCGGGTTCGGGCGCGGCATGCCGGACGGGGTCGGGCCACCGGGACGCGGCGCGGCCGGACGGGGCATGCCGTCGGGACGCGGGGCACCACCCGGACGGGGGGCACCGGCACCGGGAGCACCGGGACGCGGGGCACCACCGGGACGCGGCGCACCGGCACCCGGAGCACCGCCCGGACGCGGACGGTCGCCACCCGGACGCGGCGCACCGGCACCCGGGGCACCGGCGGGACGCGGACGGTCGCCGCCCGGACGCGGACGGTCGCCACCCGGACGCGGCGCACCGGCACCCGCGGCACCACCCGGCGCACCCTGGCGACGGTCGCCGGGGCGACCCATGCCGGTGGCGCTGCCCGAGGTGAACGGGTTGTTGCCCGGACGCGGGCCGGCCGGACGCGGGCCCGGACGGGCACCGCCGGTGGCCTGACCACCCTGGCGCGGAGCCTGGGCAGCCGGACGCGGGGCGTCACCGGCCGGAGCCGGCGAGGAGAACTCGGCCGCGGGCGCGGCCGGGGCCGCCGGAGCGGCGGGACGCGCGGCCGGGCGCGGACCCGGAGTCGGACCGGCCGGCTTCGGGGCGGCGGGGGCGGCCGGGGCGGCGGGAGCCGCGGCGGCCGCCGGGGTCGGACGGGGACCGGGGGTCGCGCTGGGGCGCGGACCCGGGGTCGGGGCACCCGGCTTCGGGGCACCCGAGCCGGAGGGGGAGGGCGCCGCGGTCTTCCGCGGGCCCGGCTTGGCAGTGGAACCACCACCGGTGGGGGACACACCAAGCGCGTCAGTCAACTTGCGCACGACCGGCGCCTCGATCGTCGAGGACGCCGAACGGACGAACTCACCGAGCTCGGTGAGCTTGGCCATGACGGCCTTGCTCTCCAAGCCAAGCTCCTTGGCGAGTTCGTAAACCCGGACCTTAGCCACTTCACTCCTGTCTATGAGTCCGGGGGTCTCGTCCGCCGGACTGTCGCTACTTCATGGGCGTACCCATCGCGTACTCATCGCGTACTCATCGAGTGCTCATCGCAATCTCGACCTACTTCCACATCGCGAGGTACCTGACTGGTGGCACGGCGCGCGGCTGCCCGAGCGCTGTGCTTGTTGCGGTGGTTCTCCGCCGCGTGGAGCGGCGGCCGTCGCGGGAGGCGGCCGTCTAGGAGGCTCCGCCTGCCCGCTCCTCGATGAACCCGCGGAGCCGCTCCGTGTCGAGCGCGCCCTGGAGCCGGAAGGCCCGGGGGAACGCCCGACGGCGGACCGCGAGGTCGAGGCAGGCCGGATCGGGGTGCAGGTGAGCGCCCCGGCCCGGCAGTGCGCCACGGGGATCGGGGACGCACTCGCCCTCGACCGCCGTGACACGCAACAGCTGGTGCTTGGCCGCTCGCTTGCGGCAGCCCACGCAGGTGCGTTCCGGGCGTGCTCGGACATGCGTCCGGCCAGACGAAGGCAAGTCTACCCCTCCGAAGCGACATGGCGCCGCCCCGCTGATCCCGGGGGACCGGCGGGGACGGCTATGACAACACCGACCACTGGCCGACGGCCACCCGATTACTGGGTGCGGCCGCCGTCCTCCGACTGGCCCTCGGTGTCCGGGCGGATGTCGATCCGCCACCCGGTGAGCCGGGCGGCCAGGCGGGCGTTCTGCCCCTCCTTGCCGATCGCCAGCGACAGTTGGTAGTCCGGCACGATCACCCGGGCGGAGCGCTGCGCTGCGTCGACGATCTCCACGCTGGTCACCCGCGCGGGGGACAGCGCGGCGGCGACCATCTCGCGGGGGTCCTCCGACCAGTCGACGATGTCGATCTTCTCGCCGTGCAGCTCGCCCATCACCGCGCGCACCCGGGCGCCCATCGGGCCGATGCAGGCGCCCTTGGCGTTCAGGCCCTGGCGGCGCGACCAGACCGCGATCTTGGTCCGGTGACCGGCCTCACGGGCGATGGCCGCGATCTCCACGCTGCCGTCCGCGATCTCCGGGACCTCCAGCGCGAACAGCTTCTTCACCAGGTTCGGGTGCGTGCGCGACAGCGTCACGGACGCCCCGCGCACACCCCGGCGCACGGCCACCACGTAGCACTTCAGCCGGGTACCGTGCCGGTAGTCCTCGCCCGGGACCTGCTCCTGCGGCGGCAGGATGGCCTCCAGCTTGCCGATGTCGACCAGCACGTTCTTCGGGTCGTTGCCCTGCTGGACGACACCGGTGACGATGTCGCCCTCCTTGCCCGCGTACTCGCCGAACGTCTGGTCGTCGGCGGCGTCGCGCAGGCGCTGCATCATCACCTGGATGCCGATGCTGGACGCGATCCGACCGAAGCCGTTCGGGGTGTCGTCGAACTCCTTCGGCTCGACGCCCTCGTCCAGCTCCGCCGGGTCCTCCATGGCCCACACGGTGACGTGGCCGCTCTTGCGGTCCAGGTGCACCCGGGCGCGGCGGCGCGAGCCCTCGGTGCGGTGGTACGCGGTGAGGAGGGCGGACTCGATGGACTCGACCAGCAGGTCGAAGGGGATGTTCTTCTCGTTGACCAGCGTGCGCAGGGCACTCATGTCGATGTCCACGGCTACGCCTCCTCGTCTTTCGTCACGTTCGTCATGGTCGTACGGCACCCGGGGGTCACTCGGCGCCGTCCTCCCCCTCGTCGAAGTCGGCGGCCTCGTCCAGGAGCTTCTCGTCTTCCTTGCGGTTGAACTCGACCTGGACCCGGGCCCGGGCCACCTCGCCGTACTCCAGACGGCGCTCCTTGGGACGGCCGCGCCCCTTCACCGGCTGCACCTCGACCAGCGCGCCGTCCTCGTCGGCCTCCAGCACCCGGGCGACGATCTCCCCGCCGTCCGCCAGGTGGATCTTGGCCAGCCGACCCTCGGCCCGCTGCCAGTGCCGGGGCAGCACCAGCGGACGCTCCGCACCCGGCGAACCGACCTCCAGCAGGTAGGCCTCGTCACCCATCAGGTCCGACGCGTCCAGGGCCTCGCCGACCACCCGGCTGAACTCGGCGATGGTGTCCATGTCCACGCCGCCGTCGGTGTCGACGTCGATCTGCACCTGCCGGCGGCTGCCCGCCTTGGTGACCCTGACGTCCTCCAGGTCCAGTCCGGCCTGAACGGCCAGCGGCTCCAGCAACGCTCGCAGCCGGTCGGTGTGGGTGGTGCTCATCCGGGTGGACTCCTCGGCCGCGTCTGCTGTTGTCAGAAGGTCGCCCCGCGCCCTCGGCGCCACACCGGGTCACGGCAGCTCGGCCCAAAGCCTAGCCGGTGAAGCCCCCAACCACCGATTCCGGACCATCCCGGACCGCTCGCGCACCACCCACTGCGAGCAAGCTCACACCGGCCCGCCCGGGCCCCGGCACCCCCGAACCGGACCCGGGAACGTGGGGATTCTGTAATCATTCACGCCAACGAGGGCAGGCGGGGAGGCCGTCCTCCCGTACACGCCCCGGAGTGACCCCGATGCAGCCGCCCAGCCGACGGACCTTCCTGGCCCTCGGACTGCTCACCCTCACCGCCTGCACCGCCGACCACCCCGGCCCCACCCCCGGCACCGGAGGCCTCCGCCCGGACCCGGACACCCCCGTCCGCCTCCGCGCGCTCGCCGCCACCGACGCCCTCCTCGCCGGCTACGACGCCCTGGCCCAGAACCCCGGCCTCCGCGCCGAGACCGCCCTCCACCGCGCCGCGCTCGCCGAAGGCCTGTCCCCCTCGGCCACCCCGTCACCCACCGCCGACCCCGCCCCCGTCGACCTGGCCGCCCTGGAACTCCGGACCGCCGACGCCCACCTCGCCGACCTCGACGCAGCCGGCCCGTCACTCGCCCGCCTGCTCGCCTCCGTCGCCGCCGCCAACACCCTCCACGCCACGATCCTGGGCGCCCCCGTTCCCCCGCCCCCCGCCCGACCCACCACCGCCACGACGGCCACCCCCACCCCTGCGGCCGCCCTCACCGCCCTCCAGAACGCCCTCGCCGCCGAACACGCCGCCGTCTACGGCTACGGCGTCGTCGGCGCCCGCCTCCCCGCAGACCCCCAGCGCGCCGACGCCCGCACCGCCTACGCCGCCCACCAGGCCCAACGCGACACCTGGCAACGCCTCCTCACCACCCTCGGCACCACCCCCAGCCCCGCCGCCGCCGGCTACCAGCTCCCCTTCCCCGTCACCTCCCCCACCGACGCCACCAAACTCGCCACCCACCTGGAAACCCGCCTCACCACCGTCTACGCCGACCTGGTCGCCGCCGTCCCCACCCCCCACCGCCTCCCCGCCGCCCAAGCCCTCCGCGACACCACCCTCCGCGCCCACCACTGGGGCGCCCCCACCACCCCCTTCCCCGGCATCCCCACCACCTGACGCCCATCCCCCGTCGGGCGCCGCGCCCGCACACAAACCCACGCGCACACCCACCCACCTCCCATCTCCCCTCCCCCTCCTCACCCGAGCAGGCGAGAGGGAGTGCCGCGGAAGGGGCGGCGCAGGGGGTGGCCCGGAGAGGGGCGTTGCGGGTGATTTTCAGACTGCCAACGGCGCCCAGCACTCATCCCACAGGGTCGGC
>NZ_JBIWJF010000048.1:0-43867 GCF_044764985.1 Kitasatospora sp. NPDC093550 | reverse complement strand
AGGTGGGCGTGGTAGGCGGTGGTGAGGTCGTGGGTGAGGGGTTGCATGGACCAGCCGTCGCCGGCGATGTGGTGCAGGACGAGGGCGAGCAGGTGCTGGTTCGGCGTCAGGGTGAAGAGGGCGGCGCGCAGGGGGAGTTGGGTGGTGAGGTCGAAGGGGGTTGAGGCGAGTTCGGCGATGCGGGTGTGGGCGTCGTTCTCGTCGTCGGCGTGGTGGAGGTGGAGCGGGATGAGGCCGGGGGTGGCGGGCAGGATGTGCTGGCGGGGTTCGCCGTCGGTCTCGGGGAAGAGGGTGCGCAGGGTCTCGTGGCGCGTGACCACGTCGTCCAGCGCGGCCCGCAGGGCCTCCCGGTCCACCTCCTCCGTCAGCCGCAGCACCACCGGCATGGCGTACGCGCTGGCCTCGCCCTCCATCCGGTTGAGGAACCAGAGCCGGGACTGCGCGTAGGAGAGCGGGATGCGCTCCGGGCGCTCGACCCGCTCCAGCGCGGGCAGCGCGGTGGCCGGTCGGGCCGAGGAGAGCCGCTCGGCGAGCAGGGCGACGGTGGGCGCCTCGAAGAGGTCACGGACGCCCAGCTCGGCGTCCAGCCCGGCGCGGACGGCCGCGACCAGCCGCATCGCCAGCAGCGAGTGGCCACCCAGGTCGAAGAAGCTCTCGTCGATGCCCGGCTCGCGGTCGGTGCCCAGCACCTCGGCGAAGATCCGGCACAGCGCGGCCTCCCGCTCGTCCCGCGCGGTGCGGCCGCCGGCGGACTCCTGGCGGGGCGGGGCGGGCAGTGCCCGGCGGTCCAGCTTGTTGTGCGCGGTCAGCGGCAGCGCGTCCAGCACCACCAGGGCGGACGGCACCATGTAGCCGGGCAGCGTCGTGGACAGCTCCGCCCGCAGCACGGCCGGTTCGACCTCGGCGCCGGGGGCCGGGACCAGGTAGCCGACCAGCTGCCGGTCGCCCGGGCGGTCCTCGCGGACCACCGCCGCAGCCGAGGCCACCGCCTCCAGGGCGGCCAACGCGGCCTCCACCTCGCCCAGTTCGATCCGGAAGCCGCGGATCTTCACCTGGTCGTCCAGTCGGCCGAGGAACTCGATCGCGCCCCCGGGCAGCCGGCGGGTGAGGTCGCCGGTGCGGTAGAGCCGGGCGCCGGGCTCGCCGTACGGGTCCGGGACGAAGCGTTCGGCGGTCAGGCCGGGGCGGCCCAGGTAGCCGCGGGTCACCTGGGCGCCGCCGATCAGCAGCTCGCCGGGCACCCCGACCGGCACCGGCTCGCCGCGGCCGTCCAGCACGTACGCCCGGACGTTGCCGAGCGGTCGGCCGATCGGCACGGTGGAGGTGCCGGTGAGCTCCTCGGCCCGGGGGTGGTGGGTGGTGACACCGACGGTGGTCTCGGTGGGGCCGTAGTGGTTGAGGACCTCGCAGTCGGCCCGGCCCAGGAGCTCGCGCACGTAGGCGCTGGTGGAGCCCTCGCCGCCGAGGATCAGGCCGCGGCGGGGGAGCACCCGGTGCTCGGCGCCCGGGCCCTCCAGCGCCGCCAGGTGCGAGGGGCTGATCTTCAGGTAGTCGATCGGGTGCTCGGCGACGTAGGCGGCCAGCAGCCGTCCGTCCGAGGCGGTGTCGGCGTCCACCATGTGCAGCGTGCCGCCGCCGAGCAGCGAGGCGGAGAGCACGGTGACGCAGGAGTCGAAGGTGAACGGCTGCACCATCGCGTACCGGGCCTGCGGCGCCAGGCCCAGCGCGGACACCACGGCGGTGCGGTAGTTGAGCACCTGGCGGTGCTCGACCACCACGCCCTTGGGCCGGCCGGTGGAGCCGGAGGTGAACAGCACGTAGGCGGCCTGGCCCGGGTCGACGGTCACCTCGGGGGCGGTGTCCGGCAGGCCGTCCAGCGCCAGCTCCTCCACCACGACCGCCCGTACGCCGGCCGGCAGCCGGTCGGCCGCGGCGGCGCGGGTGATCACCACGGGGGCGGCGGTGTCGGCGAGCATCATCGCCATCCGCTCCTGCGGTTGGGCCGGGTCGATCGGGACGTAGCAGCCGCCGGCCTTGAGCACGGCCAGCAGGGCCACCACCGTCCAGCTGCCGCGCTCCAGGCAGATGCCGACCGGGGTCTCGGCGGCGACGCCGAGCCCGCGCAGGTGGTGCGCCAGCCGGTTGGCCAGCCGGTCCAGTTCGGCGTAGCGGTGGGTGCCGTCGGCGCCGACCACCGCGACGGCCTGCGGGGTCCGGGCTGCCTGCTCGGCGAAGCGGCCGTGGAAGGTGCCGGGCGGGACGTCCAGGGCGGTGTCGTTCCAGGTGCCCAGTACCTGCTCGCGCTCGTCGGCGGTCAGCAGCGGCAGCCGGCCGACCGGGCGGTGCGGGTCGGCGCAGGCCTCGCGCAGCAGGGTGGCGTAGTGGGCGAGCAGGCGCTCGGCGGAGCGCTCCTGGTAGCGGTCGGTGCGGTGGACGAGGGTGAGGGCGAGGGTGTCGCCGGTCTCCGAGACGGTGAAGGTGAGGTCCCGCTTGGCGTCGGCCGGGCCGGCCCCGTCCAGGGGGCGCAGCGCCAGCTCACCGGCGCCGGCGGCCTCCTCGGGGGCGCCGCCGGGCGCGGCCTGGTCGAGCACCAGCATGGTGCGGGCCAGTCCGTCCGGGGAGCCGGCCCGCAGCCGGGCGGCCAGCTGCTCGAAGGGCACCTCCTGGTGCTGCAGGTCGCGCTGGGTCGCCCCGGCGGCGCGGTCCAGCAGCTCGGCGAAGGTCGGCTCGCCGGACAGGTCGCCGCGCAGCAGCAGGGTGTTGACGAAGCAGCCGATCAGGCCTTCGAGTTCGGTGCGCTCGCGGCCGCCGACCGGGGTGGCGACCACCGGGTCCTCGCCGCAGCCGTAGCGGTGCAGCAGGGCCTGCAGCGCGGCCAGCGCCACGGTGAAGAGCGTGGTCCGGTGCCGGGCGGCCAGGGCGCGCAGGCCCGCCGTCACGTCGGCGGGCAGCTCCAGGCTGTGCGAGCCGGCGGCGGGGCCGCCCTCGGGACGGCCGGTGGCGGTGGCCGGCGGCGGGGTGTCGGTCAGGCCGGACAGCCGCTGCTGCCAGTAGTCCAGGCTCTCCTGGTACCCGGCGCCGTCCAGCCGGCCGCGCTGCCAGGCGGCGAAGTCGCCGTACTGCACCGGCAGCGGTGGGAGTTCGGCGCCGGCCGGGCCGTCCACCAGCCGGTAGGCGGCCGCGACCTCGCCCAGCAGGACGTTCACCGACCAGGCGTCGACGGCGATGTGATGGACCGTCAGCAGCAGTACGTGCTGCTGCTCGCCGGTGCGCAGCAGTGCGGCGCGCAGCAGCGGCCCGGCGGCCAGGTCGAACGGGGTGTGCGCCTCCTCGGCGAGCCGTGCGTGCACCAGCGCCGCGGCGTCGCCGGGGGCGGACCGGAGGTCGGTCACCGGCAGCGTGAACTCCGTTCCTTCGTGGACGAGTTGCACCGGCGTGCCGTCCGCCCCGGTGCCGAAGGTGGTGCGCAGCACCTCGTGCCGGGACATCACCGTACGGAACGCCCGGGCCAGCCGCTCGGCGTCCAGCGGGCCGTCGCAGGCCACCGCCATCGGCACGTTGTACGCCGCCGACTCGGGGGCGAGCTGCTGGGCCAGCCAGATCTGCTCCTGGGTGAAGGAGAGCGGCACCGGCGCCCCCGGGGTGCGGCGCGGCACGCCGGCCGGGGCGGCCGGGCGCCGGGCCAGCCGCTCGCGCAGCCGGGCCTCCAGCTTGGCCCGCTGCTCGGGCGACAGCTCGGCGATCCGGCGGGCGGTCTCGGCTGCCGTGCCGGCTGCCGTGGCGGTGGCGGTTGCGGTGGCGGCGGTGGCGGACTGGGTGGTGCTCACGGTGCTCTCCCCGGAGAAGGTCAGGCGGGCCCGAAGGCGCTGGGCGGAAGGCGGAACCGGTGCGGCGGCGGACGGGGCCGGCCGGCGGCGTTCAGGGCGGCGGCGGTCAGGGCCGGCGTCGCGCTCAGAACAGGACGCGGGAGCCGGCGGTGGCCCGGGCGTCGCGGGACTTGCGCAGATCGCGGGTGACGTTGACCCGCTTGAGCCAGCGGTCGGTGCCGTCGAAGCGCGCGGCGAAGGAGTTGCGGCCGTGGACCGCCCGGTAGTTGTCGACGAAGACGATCTCGCCGGGGGCCAGCGCGGCGCCGCCGAGACGGCGGTCGATCTCCTCGGAGAGGCGCTGGAGCGCGCCCCGGGCCTCGGGGTCGAGGCGGTCCAGGTCCATGAAGTACGGGTCCAGGCAGAGGTAGGGGTCGGTCGGCGAGCCGAACAGGACGGGTACGGGCGCGGCGTCGTCGCGCATCCGCTTGAGCCGCTCGTAGGCCTGGTCGAGCAGTTCGGTGCCGCCGGCGAGCGGCCGGCCGGGGCCGCGGTCGAGCATCTGGAGGTGGGAGTTGTCCGGCAGCATGTAGAACCGCGGCTCGGCGAGCACCCGCCGGTCCTCGGCGGAGATCTCCAGGTCCTGCGCGCCGACGAAGGTGGTCGGCACCCGGTCGGGGTTGCGCAGGCAGAGCAGGCCGACGTAGTCGCCCCGGTAGGGGTGGAAGGCGTCCTCGACGTGCCAGAAGATGGTCTGGTTGCTGCCGGTGCCGATCTGCTCGTCCTCGTGGCCCTTCACCGGCAGGACGTCGTGCACCAGGTAGCCGTCCTGCTGGGTGGCCCAGGCGACCGGCTCGCCGAGCAGCGCGCCGCAGAGCAGCAGGAAGATCTCCTCGCGCAGCGACGGCGAGACGCCGGTGCGGTGCTGCCAGTGCTCGGGGGTGGGGCCGATCCGGTCCTGGTCGACGCGGTAGCCGGAGACCACGCAGACGCCGGCCGGTTCGTGCAGCCGGAAGTCGGTCAGGAAGCGGCGCAGGGCCATCGGCAACCGGTGGGACTGGACGGTCAGTTCGTCCTGGAGGGCCTGGTCCTCGACGCTGCGGTGCCGGTCGGCCAGCTCGTCGAGCAGGGCGGCGATCGCGTCGGCGTCGGCGGGGTCGAGCGTGAGCGTGTGCATGGGGCGGGTCACCTTCGGGGTGGTCGGGATCGGGAGGGGCTCGGCGGGCCTTCGCGGCGCGCGGGCCTGCGCGGCTCGGCGGGCGGCCGGGGCTCAGCCGGCCTTCGGCAGGAGCGCGGCCAGCCGGTCGAGGCCGGCGGTCAGTTCCTCGGAGGCGCCGCCGAAGCCGAGCCGGATGTGCCGGGAGGAGCCGAAGCAGGCGCCGGGCACGACCAGGACGCCGTGCTCGCGGTCGAGCCGGTCGGCGAACGCGGTCACGTCCCCGACCGTGGTCAGCTCGGGGAAGGCGGTGACCCCGCCGGCCGGCAGGTCGGCGCGCACCCGGTCGTGGTGCTCGGCCAGCCAGTCGGCCAGCACCGCGCGGTTGGCGGTGGCCTGGGCGAGTCGGGGGCGCAGCAGCTCGTCGGCGTGCCGGACGGCGTGCGTGGCCACCGCCTCGACCAGCGGGGACAGCGCCAGGCTGGTGTAGTCGCGGCGGCGCACGCAGCCGGCCAGCACCTCGGGCGCGGCCAGGGCCCAGCCCACGCGCAGGCCCGGCAGGCCGTAGGCCTTGGACAGGGTGCCGAAGGAGATCGCCCGGGGGTAACCGGGGGCGGGGTCGGGCAGCGGCTCGCGGTCGTAGACCAGGTGCTGGAAGGCGTTGTCCCAGGCGAGCCAGGTGCCGTACCGGGCGCAGGCGTCGACGATGGCGGCCTGCTGTCCCTCCGTCACGGTGGCGCCGGTCGGGTTGTGCGGGAAGTTGACCACCACCATGGCGGTGGCCGGGCCGACCAGCGCCAGCAGCTCGTCCTCGTTGGTGACGACGCCGTGCTCGGTGCGCATCGCCCAGGGGACGATCCGGCAGCCCAGCGACGCGGCCACCTCGACCAGCGCGTGGTAGGCGGGCGCCTGCACCACGACCTCGTCGCCGGGCTTCAGCAGGGCCTGCATGACCAGGTAGATCGCCTCGCTGGAGCCCTGGGTGGCGATGATCGAGCCGGGGTCGGTGCCGTGCCGCTCGGCGAGGGCGGCGCGCAGCGGCTCGCCGCCCAGGGAGTGGCTGTCGCGGAACACGATGCCGCCGAGCGAGGCGGCGTCGGTGCCGGCCAGGGCGAGGACCTGGTCGACGGTGTAGTTCTCGACGCCGCTGCTGCTGATGTCGTAGGTGGTGGTGAAGTACCGCTCGCGGAGCCAGTCCTCCAGCAGGGCCGGGGCGATGGGCATGGGTTCCTCCAAGGGGCCGGACACGGTTTCGGACACGGGGCCGGATCGGCGGGCCCGGTGGGCGGGCCGGATCCGTCAGTCGGGCCGGGTGGGCCCGCGGGCCGGTCGGGCCCGCGGGCCGGTCGGGCCCGCGGGTCGGGTGGGCGGTCGGGGCGGTCGGGTCGGGTGGGCGGTCGGGGCGTCAGGCGGTGGCGAGGCCGTCCTCGGCCTCCAGTTCGGCGAGCAGCTGCGCCAGGTCGTCCGGGTCGGTGTCCTCGGCCTGCAGCTGCACCACCCGCAGGGCCAGCTCGGCGACGGTGGGCGCCTTGTAGAAGACCCGCAGGGGCACCTCGACCCGGCAGGCCTCGCGGACCCGGGCGGCGAACCGGGCGGCCAGCAGCGAGTGCAGGCCCAGGTCGAACAGGTTGTCGTGGACGCCGACGGCCGGCAGGTCGAGCAACTCGCCCGCCAGCTCGGCGATCTCCCGCTCGGCGGGGGTGCGCGGGGCGACCGCCGCGCCGCCCGCCAGCTCGGCGCGGCCGGGCCGGGGCAGTGCGCCGCGGTCGAGCTTGCCGTTGCCGTTCAGCGGGAGGGCGGGCAGCAGCACCACGGCCGAGGGCACCAGGTACTCGGGAAGCCGTTCGCGCAGCGCGGCGCGCAGTTCGACGGCCTCCGGCGCGGTGCCGGGGGCGGCCACCGCGTAGCCGACCAGGCGCTTCTCGCCGGGCTCGTCCTCGCGGACGATCACCGCAGCGGCGGCGATCCCCGGCAGTTCGGCGAGCCGGGCCTCCACCTCGCCGGGCTCGATCCGGTGGCCGCGGATCTTCACCTGCTGGTCCGCGCGGCCGATGAACTCGACCTCCCCGTCGGCCCGGTGGCGGGCCAGGTCGCCGGTGCGGTAGAGCCGGGCGCCGGGCTCGCCGTACGGGTCCGGGACGAAGCGTTCGGCGGTCAGGCCGGGGCGGCCGAGGTAGCCGCGGGCCAGGCCGGCGCCGCCGAGGAACAGCTCGCCGGGGGAGCCGATCGGCACCGGCTGCCCGGCGCCGTCCAGCAGGAGGACGGTGGTGTTGGGCAGCGGACGGCCGATCGGCAGCGCGTCGCCGGGCACCGGCTCGGCGGTCACCCGCCGGGTGGCCGAGGTGCAGGTCACCTCGGTGAGCCCGTACACGTGCACCAGCGGGACCCCGAGGCGCTGCCAGGCGGCGAGGCGGTCCCGGCGCACCCGCTCGCCTCCCATCGCGACGAACCGCAGGCCCGGCGGCAGTGCGGCGCCGGTGCGCTCCAGTTCGGCGGTCCAGTCGTGCCAGTAGGCGGTGGTGAGTTCGAGTCCGGTGATCCGGTGCTCGGCCAGGTATCCCGTCAGGTCCACACCGCGGGTGAGCAGCCGGGCGCCGGGCAGCACCACGGTGGCGCCGGCCGCCAGGGCCGGGAACAGCTCCTCGACCAGGACGTCGAAGCCGGTGGACGCCAGCTGCAGGAAGCGGTCGCCGGGGGCCAGGCGGAACTCCTCGGCCATCGCCAGGGTGAAGTTGACCAGGCCCCGGTGGGTGAACATCGAGCCCTTGGGGGTGCCGGTGGTGCCGGAGGTGAAGAACACGCAGGCCAGCGCCTCGGGCTCGGTGGCGGCGCCAGGGGCCGCCGCCACCGCGGTGCCGTCCGGTGCCTCGATCGGGGCGACCGTCAGCCCGTCCGGCAGCGGGTCCGGGGTGGGCCCGTCGGTGAGCACCAGCCGGGCGCCGGACAGCTCCAGCAGCAGGCGCAGCCGCGCCTCGGGCAGCTCCGGGTCCAGCGTGGTGAACGCCGCGCCGGCCTTCATGACCCCGAGCAGGGCGGTGACCAGCAGCGGGGTCGGGGCCGCGCGCACCGCGACCACGCTGCCCGGGCCGACGCCCAGCGCGCGCAGCCAGGCGGCGCAGCGCTCGGCGGCGGCCTCCAGCTCGGCGTAGCGCGTGGTGCGGCCCTCGTGCTCCAGCGCCGGGGCGTCGGGCGTGCGGGCCGCGGCCGCCGCGACCAGCTCGTGCAGGCCGCCGGCCGGCACCGGGCGGGCGGTGTCGTTCCACTCGGTGAGCACGGTGCGGCGCTCCGCGGCGTCGAGCAGCGGCAGCCCGGACAGCCGGGTCCCCGGCGCGTCGGCGGCGGCCGCCAGCAGCACGCCGAAGCGGTGCGCCAGGCGGGCGATGCTTCCGGCGTCGAACAGGTCGGTCGCGTACTCGACGGTGAAGGCCAGCCGGCCGTCCTGTTCGACGGCGGTGAGCATCAGGTCCATCAGGCAGGAGCCGGTCGGGGCGTCCACCGGCTCGACCCGCAGGCCCGCGAAGCCGGTCCGTGGCGGGCGGGCGCTCTGCAGCGTCAGCATGGTCTGGAACACGGGGTGCCGGGCCGGGTCGCGCTCGGCGCCCACGGCGTCCAGCACCTGCTCGAACGGCACGTCCTGGCAGTCGAAGTCGGTCAGCACGCGGTCGCGGGTGCGCTCCAGCAACTCGGTGAAGGCCGGGTCGCCGGAGAGGTCGCCGCGCAGCGCCAGGCTGTTGACGAAGCAGCCCACCAGGCCGTCCAGTTCGTCCTGGCCGCGGCCCGCGACGGGGGTGCCGACCAGGACGTCCTCGGCGCCGGAGAGCCGGCCCAGCAGGGTCTGGTAGCCGGCCAGCAGCACCATGAACAGGGTGGCGCCGTGCCGGGCGCCGAGCGCGCGCAGCCGCTCGGTCAGCTCGGCGGGGAGCTCGAAGCCGTGCACCGCACCGGCCAGGCTCGGCACGGCCGGGCGGGGCCGGTCGGCGGGCAGCTCCAGCACCGGCAGCGGGCCGGCCAGCCGCTCGCGCCAGTGCTCCAGCTGCCCGGTCCAGCGGCCCTCGGCGGCGCGGTCGGCCTGCCAGCGGGCGTAGTCGGCGTACTGCACCGGCAGCGGCGGCAGGTCGCGGCCGTCGTAGAGCGCGCCCAGGTCCTCCACCAGCACGCCCATCGACCAGCCGTCGAGCGCGATGTGGTGGATCACCAGCACCAGGACGTGCTCGTCCGGGGCCGTCCGCAGCAGCAGGGCGCGCAGCGGCGGCTCGGCCGCCAGGTCGAAGGGACGGGTGACGAAGGCGTCGACCAGTTCCTCGGGCCGCTCGCCGGCGGCGAGGTCGCGGACGGTCAGCGGCGCCTCGCCGACCGGCAGCACGCGCTGCGTCGGCACACCGTCCACCTCCGGCAGGACGGTGCGCAGCACCTCGTGCCGGGCGGTCAGCCCGCGCAGGGCGGCGGCCAGCGCGGCGTGGTCCAGCGCGCCGCCGATCCGCACCGCGGTGGGCACGTGGTAGGCGGGGTTGCCCGGGGCGAAGCGGTCGAACAGCCACATCCGCTGCTGGGCGAAGGAGAGCGGCAGCGGGCCGGCGCGGTCCACCGGGACGACCGGCGGCAGCGGGGCGGCGGCCAGCGGCTCGTCGGCGGCGGAGCGCAGCCGTCCGACCAGCTCGGCCTGGGCGGCGACGGTGACCGCGCCGAACACCTCGCGCAGCCGCAGCTCCACGCCGAACTCCGCGCGCAGCGCGCCGACCAGGCGGTTGGCGAGCAGCGAGTGACCGCCGAGGGTGAAGAAGTCGTCCAGTACGCCGACCTCGGGCAGCTCCAGCAGCCGCTGCCAGATCGCGGCGATCGCGGCCTCGTCGGCGGTGCGCGGGGCGAGCCGGTCGGCGGGGCCGGCCTGGGCGGCCGGCGCGGGCAGCGCGGCGCGGTCCACCTTGCCGTTGGGGGAGAGCGGCAGGGCCGTCAGCTCCGTCCAGAGCGCGGGGACCAGGTGGCCGGGCAGTCGCTCGCGCAGCCAGGCGGCCACCTCGGCGGCGGAGGCACGGGTGTCCGTGGCGGGCACCCAGTACGCGGCGAGCCGCCGGTCGCCCGGGGCCACCTCGCGGGCCACCACGATCGCGTCGGCCACCGCCGGGTGGGCCAGCAGCACGCCGGTCACCTCGCCCGGCTCGACCCGGAAGCCGCGGATCTTGACCTGGTGGTCGGCCCGGCCGAGCAGCTCCAGTTCGCCGTCGGCCCGGCGCCGGGCCAGGTCTCCGGTCCGGTAGAGGCGCTCGCCGGGCACCCGGCCGTACGGGTGCGGCACGAAGCGTTCGGCCGTCAGCCCGGGCCGGCCGAGGTAGCCGCGGGCCAGCCCCTCGCCCGCCACGCACAGCTCGCCGGGCACCCCGGCCGGCACCGCGCGCAGCAGGGCGTCCAGCACCAGCAGCCGCTGGTTGGGCAGCGGGTGCCCGTACGGCACCGGGGCGGTCGGGTCGGCGTCCTCGGGCACCCGGTACTCGTTGTTGCAGAAGGCGGCCTCGGCCACCCCGGCGGAGTTGACCACCTGGCAGCCGGGCGCGGCGGCGCGCAGCCGGGGCGGCAGCGCCGGCGGCAGCACGTCCCCGCCGACCAGCACGGTGCGCAGGCTGTCCAGGGCCAGACCGTGCTCCTCGGCGGCGGCCAGCATGGCCTCCGTCCCGGCCGGCCCCATGCACCAGACGGTGACCCGGTGGCGGGCGACCAGCTCGGCCCAGTGCCGGGGGTCGCGGGCCGCCTCGGGCGCGGGGAAGACGGCGGCGGCGCCGACCAGCAGCGGGGCGAGGCAGTCGTGCACGGCCGGGTCGAAGCTCGGCGAGTGCAGGGCGATCATCCGGTCGCCGGGCCCGAAGCCGTGCGAACGGGCCAGCCCGGCGAAGGTGTTGACGATGGCGCGGTGGGTGACGGCCACGCCCTTGGGGCGCCCGGTGGAGCCCGAGGTGTACACCAGGTAGGCCAGGTTGGCCTCCCCGGACGCGGCGCCGGAGCCGGAGCCGGAGGCATCGGCACGGGCCGCGGCCTCGCCGCGGCCGAACTCCGGGCCGTCCTCGGCGATCTCCTCCAGCAGCAGCACCTCGGTGCCGGCCGGGAGCGCGCCCGCGGTGGAGCGGTGGGCCAGCACCACGGCCGGCCGGGCGTCGTCGATCATGAAGGCCAGTCGGTCGGCCGGGTACGACGGGTCCAGTCCGAGGAAGGCGCCGCCGGCCCGCAGGGTGCCCAGCATGGCGGCGCTGAGCCCCGCGCCGCGTTCCAGGCAGAGCGCCACCGGCACCTCGGGCCCGACGCCGTGCTCGCGCAGCCGGTGGGCGATCCGGGCCGCCCAGGCGTCCAGCGTCCGGTAGTCGAGAGAGCCGGACGCGTCGACCACCGCGACCGCCTCCGGGGTGCGGGCCGCCTGACGGGCGAACAGCTGGTCCACCCGCAGGCCGGCCGGGAGCTCGCCGTCGGTGTCGTTCCAGCCGTGCAGCTCCCGCTCCAGCTCCTCGGGAGTGAGCAGCGGCAGAGCCGACAGCCGGGTGCCCGGCGCGCGGACGGCGGCGCCCAGCAGGGTGGTCCAGTGGCCGAGCAGCCGGGCCACCGTCGGCGCCTCGAAGAGGTCCCGGGCGAACTCGGCGAAGCCGGTGAAGCAGCCGTCCTCCTCGGTGAGTTGGAGGTCGAGGTCGAGGTGTGCGCTGTCCCGGGCGACACTCACCGGCTCGACGGCCAGGCCGGTCAGCGCGGGCGTGGTGGCCGGGGCGTTCTGCAGCACGAAGCCGACCTGGGCCAGCGGGTTGCGGGACAGGTCCCGGCTGGGCGCCAGCGCCTCGACCAGCCGGTCGAAGGGCAGCTCCTGGTGCTCGAAGGCGTCCAGCGCGGTGCCCCGCACCCGCTCCAGCAGCTCGGTGAAGCTCGGGTCGCCGGCCAGCGAGGTGCGCAGCAGCACCGTGTTGACCAGCGCGCCGACCAGCAGTTCCGTCCCCGGGGCGCGGGTGGCGGGCCCGGTCGCCACCACGACCTCCTCGGTGCCCGCGTGCCGGGCCAGCACCGCCTGGAAGGCGGCGAGCAGGACGATGTACGGGGTCGCCCCCGCGGCCCGGGCGAGGTCGCGCACGGCCTGCGAGGTGGCCGCGTCCAGCCGCACCGGCACGGTCGCGCCGCGGAAGCTGCGCACCGCCGGGCGCGGGCAGTCGCCGGGCAGCTCCAGGGCCTGCGGCGCACCGGCCAGCCGCTCGCGCCAGTGGTCGAGCAGCCGGTCGCCGAGGCCGCCGTCCAGCACGGCCTGCCGGGCGGCCACGTGGTCGGCGTAGCGCAGCGGCAGGGCGGGCAGCCGGACGGGCCGCTGCTCCGCCAGGGCGGCGTAGCACTCGGAGAGTTCGGACATCAGCAGGCCGAAGGACCAGCGGTCCACCACGATGTGGTGCAGCACCACGACCAGCAGGTGCTCCCGCGGCCCGAGGGCGATCAGCTCGGCCCGCAGCAGCGGGCCCTTGGCCAGGTCGAAGGGCTGCTCGGCGAGCCGGCCGGCCAGTTCCCGGAGCCCCGGCTCGCCGGCGCCGGCGGCGTCGGTCACGCCCAGCTCGAAGGCGCGGCGCGGCAGCACCAGCTGGACCGGGACGCCGTCCCGGGCGGGGAAGACGGTGCGCAGCGCCTCGTGCCGGTCGACCAGCAGCTGGAAGGCCTGCCGGAGGTGGTCGGTGGCCAGCGGTCCGCGCAGTCGCAGGGCGGCGGCGGTGTTGTAGACGCCGCTGGGGCCCTCCAGCCGGTCGGTCAGCCAGAACCGGCGCTGGGCGGCGGAGGCCGGCAGCACCTCGGCGGTGCGGGGGGCGGTGGCCACGGGGTGCTCCTTCACGGGGGCGGGGTCGGTCGCGGGCGTGCTGCCGGGGGTGCGGGGAGCGGTCACCGGTCCCCGCCCATCAGCTTCGCCAGCTCCTCGGCGGACAGGTCGTCGAAGCCGGCGTCCCCGGCCGGCACGGCCTCGCGCACCGGGGCGGCCACCTCCTCCGGCAGCTCGGCGGCCGGGGCGCGGCGCACCGCCTCGGCGTACTCGCCCAGCACCGGCGCCTCGAACAGCGCCCGGACGGGCAGTGCGCGGCCGAGCGTCTCGCGGACGGCGGCGGTCACCTGGACGGCCAGCAGGGAGTGGCCGCCGAGGTCGAAGAAGTCGTCGGCCAGGCCGATCCGGGCGACGCCCAGGGCGGTGCTCCAGATCTCGGCGAGCGCCCGCTCGGTGTCGTCGCGCGGGGCGAGCAGCGCGGTCGAGCCGGTGGACCAGTCGGGGGCCGGCAGCGCGGCCCGGTCGAGCTTGCCGTTGGCGGTCAGCGGCAGCGCGTCCAGGATGACGAAGGCCTCCGGGACCATGTACTCCGGCAGCCGCTCCCGCAGGTGGGAGCGGAGCTGCGGTACCAGGCGGCGGGCGGCGCGGCCGCGGTGCGGGTCGTTGGCCCAGTGCGGCCACGGCAGTCCGGCGTCGTCCCCGGCGGGCGGCAGGGCCGTCTCCGGCTCGGTGCCGGCGGGGCGGAACGCGGCGTCGAAGCGGCCCGTCGGGTCGCCGGTCGCCCAGCTGAGGTCCACGGTGTGGCCGAGGTCCTCGGCCAGCTCGCGCAGCTCCTGCGGGTCGAGCGCGGCGGGCCCGGTGGTGCCGGGCTCGGTGGTGCCGGGCTCGACGGTGTCGGTGGTCCCGGCGGGCGGCGTGCCCTCGGGGGCACCGGCGGCGAGGCGCTCGGCGGTCCTGGCGTCGGCGTGCACCCGGGCGTTGGGGATGCCGGTGACCACCAGCGGGGAGCCGTCCAGCAGCGCCCGCAGCTCACCGCCGGTCCACGGCACCGTGCGCGCCGGGGCGGGCGCCGGCTCGGCGTCCAGGTGCAGCACCACGTCGTAGCGGTAGCGGGTCATCTCGTTGCGGTCGCGCCCCGGCTTGGGCAGCACCTCCACCCGGCCGATCCGCGGGATCTCCCGGCGCAGCGCGGCGAAGAAGCGGGGGTCGAGCAGCAGCTCGTCCTCCTGCCGGACGGCCTGGCGGACCTGCCGGGCCAGCTCGTCGTCGTCCGACCCGGCCGGCAGGCCCGGCCGCAGCACTGACACCTGGAAGGCGTCCAGCAGTGCCAGGTGCCGGACGTCGCCGACCACGATCCGCCCGCCCGGGGCCAGCAGTGCGGCGGCCCCGGTGAGGACCTCGACCAGGTAGCCGGCGCTCGGCAGGTACTGGGCCACCGAGTTGACCACCACGGTGTCGAAGTCGGCTGCCAGGCCGTCCAGCTCGTGCCCGGCCCGGCGCAGCAGCCGGACGTGCTCCCAGTGCGCCGGGAGGTGACGGCGGACGTGCGCGACCGCGCTGTCCGACAGGTCGAGGGCGGTGTACTGCTCGCAGTCGCCGGCCAGCCGGAAGAGCAGCAGACCGGTGCCGCTGCCGATCTCCAGCACCTTCCGCGGTCCGGTGCGCCGGATCAGCGCGACGGTGTCCTCGACCCAGCGCCGCATCTCCTCGGCCGGGATCGGCTCGCCGGTGTAACTGCTGGTCCACCCGCGGATGTTGAAGGTCGGATCGGCGCCGCCGACCTGCTCGTACTGCTCGTAGGCGGTGTCGAAGACGGTCCGCCACTGGGAGACCTGCTCCGCGTCGGCGTCGGCACCGGTGTCGTGGGCGTCCTCGGCCGGCTCGCCCGGGACGAGGTAGGCGACCAGGCCGGGGCCGCCGCCCGGCGCCTCGCGGGGCAGCACGGCGGCGTGCCGCACGCCCGGGTGGGCGCCCAACTCGGCCTCGATCTCGCCGAGTTCGACCCGGTGTCCGCGCACCTTGACCTGCTGGTCGATCCGGCCCAGGTACTCCAGGTCCCCCTCCGGCAGCCGACGGGCGAGGTCGCCGCTGCGGTACAGGCGCTCGCCGTCGCCCAGCGGGGAGGGGACGAAGCGCTCCGCGGTCAGGCCGGGGCGGCCCAGGTAGCCGCGGGCCAGGCCCGGACCGCCGACGCACAGCTCGCCGGGCACCCCGGGCGGCACCGGCTCGCCACGGCCGTCCAGCAGGTGCACCGCCAGGTCGGCCAGCGGGTGGCCGATCACGCTGCCGGGGGCGGCGAGGTCGGCGGAGGTGAGCGGGTGCGCGGTGACGTGCACGGTGGTCTCGGTGATCCCGTACATGTTGACCAGGAGCGGGCCGTCGGGGTGCCGGGCGGCCCAGTCGCGCAGCGCGCCCGGCTCCAGGGCCTCGCCGCCGAACACCACGTGCCGCAGGGCGAGCGGCGGGCCCGTCTCGCCGGCCCGCGCAGCCTCGGCGTCGGCGTCGGCGAACTGGCGGAAGGCGGTGGGCGTCTGGCTGAGCACCGTGACGCCCTCGGCGCGCACCAGCGCGTGGCGGGCGGCCGGACTGCGCCGGGCCTCCTCCGGCACCACGGCGATCCGGCCGCCGTGCAGCAGCGCGCCCCAGATCTCCCAGACCGAGAAGTCGAAGGCCGCCGAGTGGGAGAGCGACCAGACGTCGTCCGGCCCGAACGCCACCTCCTGGGCTGAGGCCTCGAAGAGCCGCAGCACATTGGCGTGGGTGAGCAGCGCCCCCTTGGGCCGTCCGGTGGTGCCGGAGGTGTAGATGACGTACGCCAGGTGGTCCGGGCCCAGCGGGGCCGGCTCCAGCGGTTCCTCCGCCACGTCCTGATCGACCGTCAGAACGGGCAGGTCTACCGCCAGTTCGGCGTGCTCCGGATCGGCGACCAGGGCCGTCGCGCCGGAGTCGGCCAGGGTGTAGGTCCGCCGGTCGGCCGGGTGGCGGGGGTCGAGCGGGACGTACGCGCCGCCGCTCTTCAGGATGCCGAGGATGCCGGTGACCAGCCGCACCGAGGGCTCGACGCAGATCGCGACCCGGCTCTCCGGGCCGACCCCCAGCTCGCGCAGCCGGCGCGCCAGTGCGTCCGAGCGGCGGTCCAGCTCGGCGTAGCTCAGCTCCTCCTCGCCGCAGTTCACCGCGATCGCGGTGGGGCGCAGCCGGGCCTGCTCGGCGAAGGCGGCGGGCAGGCTGGTCGCCCGTGGGGCGGTGGCGCCCCGGGCCGCGCCGGCCGCCAGCTCGGCGGCGCGCTCGGCCGCGCCGAGCAGCGGCAGCGCGTCCAGTCGGGTGTCCGGGGCGGCGACGGCGGCGGCCAGCAGGTGCAGCCACTGGTCGACGAACCGCCGTACGGTGCGCTCCTCGTACAGCTCGGTGCTGTAGTCGGCCAGGCCGGTCAGGCCCTGCGGCGTCTCGGTGACCTGCAGGTGCAGGTCGAACTTGGCGGTGCCGGTGTCCACCGCCGCCACGTCCATCCGCAGCCCGGGCAGCTCGATCCTGGACTCCGGGGTGTTCTGCAGGACGAGCAGCAGGTTGGCGAAGGGGGTGCGCCCGCCGGCGTCGCGGTCCGGCCGGACCTCCTCGACGATCCGCTCGAACGGCACGTCCTGGTGGGCGTACGCGGCGAGCGCGGACTCCCGTACGCGGCCCAGCAGTTCGCGGAAGGTCGGGTTGCCGGACAGGTCGGTGCGCAGCGGCAGCATGTTGACGAAGAAGCCGATCAGGCCCTCGGTCTGCGGGTGGTTGCGGTTGGCCACCGGCGAGCCGACCACCAGGTCGCTCTGCCCGCTCCAGCGCTGGGCGACGGCGGTGAAGCCGGCCAGCAGCGCCATGTACAGGGTGGCGTCGTGCTCCCGGGCCAGCGCGGTGAGCCGGGTGGCGAGGTCGCCCTCCAGCCGCCACGGGAAGCAGGCGCCGGCGAAGCCCTGCCGGGCGGTGCGCGGCCGGTCGGTCGGCAGGTCGACGGCGCTGGGTGCGCCGGCCAGCCGCTCGCGCCAGTGCGCGAGTTGGGCCTCCAGCGCCTCGCCGGACACCCGCTCGTGCTGCCAGAGCGCGAAGTCGGCGTACTGCACCGGGAGTTCGGGCAGCTCGGGGGCCTCGGGCAGCGCGCCGCCGCCGGGCCGGTAGTGGTGGGCCAGCTCGCGGACCAGGATGTCCAGCGACCAGCCGTCCGCCACGATGTGGTGCACGGCGAGCACCAGCAGGTGCTCCTCGTCGGCGAGCCGGACCAGCCGGCCGCGCAGCAGCGGACCGGCGCCCAGGTCGAACGGGCGGCGGCCCTCCTGCGCGGTCAGCTCGGCGAGCGCGGCCTCCCGGGCGCCGGCGGCCAGGGCGGACAGGTCGGTCAGCGGCAGCGCGACCTCCACCCGGGGGTGTACGACCTGCTCGGGCCGGCCGTCCTCGGCGCGGAAGGTGGTGCGCAGCGCCTCGTGCCGCTCGACCACCCGGCCCAGTGCCCGCTCCAGCGCGGGGGCGTCCAGCCGGCCGGTCAGCCGGACGGTGCAGGCGATGCTGTAGAGCGGGCTCGGGCCGGCGAACTGCTCGACGAACCACAGCCGTTGCTGGGCGAAGGACAGCGGCAGCCGGGCCCCCTCGGGGCGGGGGGCGATCAGGCCGGCGGCGTCGGGGCGGGCGAGGCCCTGGCGCCGGAGCAGCTCGGCGAGCAGCCGGCGCTTGTCGGAGGAGAGCGCGGAGCGCTGGGGTGACTGGCTCATGGATGGTCCCGGGCGGTCGAGGGAGCGGTCAGAGGGCGTGGTGCGGCAGCGGGAACTCCCGGCAGAGCCGGGCGACTTCGCCGCGCACCTCGGCGTGGACCGCCGGGTCGAGGGCGAAGCCGGTGTCGCCGTGAGGCACCACGGCGGTGAGCACCCGGTCGACCAGGGCGGCGCAGCGGCGCAGCTCGGCCGGGCCCATGCCGCGCAGCGCGAGGGTGTTGGTGCCGAAGCGGACTCCGCTGGTGATCCGCGGGCCGCGCGGGTCGCCCGGGATCCGGTTGCGGTTGACCACGATCCCGCAGCTCGCCAGCGCGGTCTCGGCGATCGCGCCGGTCAGCCCGCGCCGGCCGACGTCCAGCAGCACCATGTGGTTGTCGGTGCCACCGGTGACCAGGGTGTGGCCGAGCCCGGCGAAGGCCTCCGCCAGCTCCCGGGCGCCGCTCACCACCCGCTGCGCCAGGGCGCGGAACTCCGGCTGGGCGGCGATGTCCAGGGCGCGCGCCTTGGCGGCCACCGCGCCCAGGTCGGGGGTGCCCTGGAGGAACGGGAAGGTGCCGTGCGAGATCGCCTGGGCGAGGGTCCGGCGGGTGCCGGGCAGCGGCAGGTCGGCGTCCCGGCCCAGCAGGATCAGGCCGCCGCGCGGGCCGTACAGCTGCTTGTAGGTGCTGGTGGTGGTGGCGTGCGCGTGGTCCACCGGGCTGGGGTGCAGCCCGGCCGCGACCAGACCGGCGATGTGCGAGATGTCGGCGAGCAGGAAGGCGCCGACCTCGTCGGCGATCCGCCGGAACCGGGCGAAGTCGACGGTGCGCGGGTAGGCGCTGGCGCCGCAGACGATCACCTTGGGGCGGTGCGTCCGGGCCAGTTCGGCGACCTGCTCGTAGTCCAGCAGGCCGTCGGCGTCGGTGCCGTAGCCGACCGCCTGGAAGAACTGCCCGGACACCGAGGCCGGCGAGCCGTGGGTGAGGTGGCCGCCCGCGCTCAGCTCCATGCCGAGCAGGGTGTCGCCCGGCTTCATCAGGGTGCACAGCACGATCTGGTTGGCGGTGCTGCCGGAGTGCGGCTGCACGTTGGCGTACCGGGCACCGAACAGCGCGCGGGCCCGCTCGACCGCCAAGCGCTCGACCTCGTCGACCAGTTCGCAGCCCGCGTGGTAGCGGGCCCCCGGGTAGCCCTCGGTGGTGACGTTGGAGATGGAGGCGCCGGCGCAGGCCAGCACCGAGGGGTCGGCGCTGCTGGAGGCGGCGACCATGGCCAGCGTCTCGTTCTGCCGGGCGTGCTCGCGCTCCAGCAGGTCGGCCAGCAGCGGGTCGGCGGCGGCCAGGCGGTGGACGCCGAGGCCGGCGTAGGCGGCCAGGACGCCGGGGCTCGTGGTGGTGGTGCTCATGCGTGGCTCTCCTGGTGGTCCTGGTGGTCCTGGTGGGCGGGGTCCTGGTGGGCGTGCTGCCGTTGGCCGCCGGGCTCGGCGTCCTCCTCGGCGTCCTGCGGGGCGTCCTGCGGGGCGTCGTACCGGGCGAGCAGCCCGTGGGCCTCGTCGTCGGTCAGCTCCAGCAGTCCGGCGGCGATCCGGGCCACCGCCCCGACGTCGGTGCCCGTCTCGCGGCCCCGGGCGGTCAGCCGCCGCGCCTGCTCGGCGAGGGTGGGCGCCTCGAACAGTTCGCGCAGCGGCAGCTCGACGCCGAAGGTCTCCAGCACCGCGGAGGCGAGCCGGGTGGCGAGCAGCGAGTGCCCGCCGAGGGCGAAGAAGTCGTCCTCGGCGCCGATCCGGTCGACCTCCAGCAGCTCGGCCCAGAGCACGGACAGCACCAGCTCGGTGTCGTCGCGCGGGGCCACGTAGGCGGCGGTGGCCCGGTCGGCCCCGGCGTCGGGCTCCGGCAGGGCGGCGCGGTCGACCTTGCCGTTGGGCGACAGCGGCAGCGCGTCCAGCGTCACGAAGACCGCCGGGACCATGTACTCGGGCAGGTCGGCCCGGAGCAGGGCGCGCAGCTCGGCGGCGGACGGGGGAGCGGCGTGGCCCCCGGCGGGCACCAGGTAGCCGACCAGCCGCCGCTCCTCGCCCTCGCCGCGGGCCGCGACCACGGCCCGTTCGATCCCGGGGTGGCGGCGCAGCACCGATTCGATCTCGCCCAGCTCGATCCGCAGGCCGCGCAGCTTGACCTGGTGGTCCAGCCGGCCGATCAGCTCGATCACGCCGTCGGCGCGGGTGCGGGCCAGGTCGCCGGTGCGGTACAGCCGCGCGCCGACCGGCACCGGTCCGGTGCCGGCGCCCGGGTGCGGGCGGTAGCGGTCCGCGGTCAGGCCGGGGCGGCCGAGGTAGCCGCGGGTCAGCCCGGTGCCGGCCAGGCAGAGTTCGCCCGGCACCCCGACCGGAGCCGGCTCCAGCGCCGGGGTGAGCACCACGGCCTGCTGGTTCACCATCGGGCGGCCGTACGGGATGCTCGTCCAGGCCGGGTCGACCTCGCCCACCGGGTAGGTGATCGAGTGCACGGACGCCTCGGTGGCGCCGCCGAGGGCGATGAACGCCAGCTCCGGGGCCAGTCGGCGGAACCGCCCGACCAGCGGGACGGGGATCCAGTCGCCGCCGAAGAAGGCGACCCGCAGCTTGGGCAGCCGGACGTTGCGCTCCTCCCCGGCCCGGACGAAGGCGTCGGCCAGCGCGGGCGCCGAGTTCCACACCGTCACCCGGTGGCGGCGCACCAGGTCGAGCCAGTGCTGCGGGTCGCGGGCGCGGTCCGGGTGCGGCATGACCACCGCGCCGCCGGCCGCCAGGATGCCGAGGGTCTCGTAGACGAACATGTCGAAGCTGGGGGAGGAGAGGCCGAGCACCCGGTCCTCCGGCCCGACGCCGTAGGTGTCGTTGAGGTCCAGCAGGTTGTTGACGGCGCCGCGGTGCGGGACGGCGATGCCCTTGGGCGCGCCGGTGGAGCCGGAGGTGTAGATGACGTACGCCAGGTGGTCCGGGGCCGGCCGGGCCGTGCGCGGCCGCTCGGCGGGCCACTGCCCGGCGTCCTCCACCTCCAGCAGCGCGGCCCCGCCCGCGGGCAGCAGCCCGGCCAGGGCGCGCTCGGTGATCACCACCGGCGGGGCCGCGTCCCGGAGCATGAAGGCCAGCCGCTGCTCGGGGTAGGCCGGGTCCAGCGGCAGGTAGGCGCCGCCGGCCTTGAGCACCCCGAGGACGGCGGCGACCAGCGCCGGGCCCTTGGCCAGGCAGACGCCGACGGTGGTGTCCGGGCCGACGCCCTGCTCGGCCAGTCGGCCGGCGATCCGCTCGGCGAGCTCGTCCAGCGCGGCGTAGCTCAGCTCGCCGCCGGCGTGCAGGACGGCGGGCGCCTCCGGGCGGTGGGCCAGCCGCGCCTCGAACAGCTCGTGCAGGCAGGCCTCGGCCTGCGGGTAGGCGTGGGCGGTCTCGTTCCACTCCACCAGGGCGCGGTGCCGCTCGGCCGCCGTCAGCATCGGCAGGGCGGACAGCGGGGCGTCGGGGGTGGCGACGGCGGCGGCCAGCAGGGTGCGCCAGTGCCCGAGCAGCCGCTCCACCGTGGCCGGGTCGAAGAGGTCGCTCGCGTACTCGACGGTGCCGGTGAACGCGCCGTCCACCTCGCGCAGTTGGAGGTTCAGGTCGACCTGGGCGCCGCCGCGCGGCACCTCCCGGACGGTCACCGCCAGGCCGGGCAGCTCGGGGGCGGCCAGCGGCGCGTTCTGCACCAGCAGCAGCGACTGGACCAGCGGGTTGTGGCTGAGCGCCGGGCCGCTCGACCGCTCGGGGAGCATCCGCTCGAACGGCAGCCCCTGGTGCTCGAAGGCCCCCAGTGCGGCCGTGCGGACCCGGGCCAGCAGCTCGCTGAAGGTCGGGTCGCCGGCCAGTGAGGTGCGGATCGGCAGGATGTTGACGAAGCAGCCGATCAGCCCCTCGGCCTCGGCCGGGCGCACTCCGGTGCCGGTGCCGACCACGATGTCCTCGCCACCGCTGTGCCGGGCCAGCACCGCCTGGAAGGCGGCCAGCAGCGCCATGAACGGCGTCACCCCGGCGCGGCGGCAGACGGCCCGGACGGCGGCGGACAGCTCCGCCGGGAGCGCCACCGGCAGCGCGGCGCCGCGCAGTGACTGCACGGCCGGGCGCGGGCGGTCGCAGGGCAGCTCCAGCAGCTCGGGCGCGCCGGCCAGCGTCCGGTGCCAGTACGCCCGGTCCTCCTCGCCGTTGTCCCCGCCGTCCCCGACCGCCCGGGCCTCCGCCTCCCAGACCGCGAAGTCGCCGTACTGGACGGGAAGTTCGGGGAGCTCGGCGGCGCGGCCGGCGTAGCACCGGGCCAGCTCGGCGAGCAGCACGCCGATCGACCACATGTCGGCGACCAGGTGGTGGACGGTGACGGCCAGCACGTGCCGCTGCGGCGCCAGCCGGTGCAGAGCCGCGCGCAGCAGCGGTCCGTTCGCGAGGTCGAAGGGCCGGGCGGCGTCGGCGGCCAGCACGGCGTCCAGCCCGGCGGGGTCGGTCTGCCGGGTCTCCAGGGCGAACGGCTCTGCCTCGCCCACCAGTTGCACCAGCTCGCCGTCCACCTGGTCGAAGCAGGTGCGCAGCGACTCGTGCCGGGCGACCAGGTCGGTCAGCGCGGCCGCCAGTGCGGCGGTGTCGAGCGGGCCGTCCAGCTGCAGGGCGAACGGCAGGTGGTAGGCGCTGGTGCCGGGGGTCAGCCGCTCCACCAGCCAGATCCGGCGCTGCGCCGAGGTGGCGGGGAAGGCGAACTGCTGCATGGTCTGCTCTGCTCTCTGCCGGTCGGACGGCACGGGCTCGGGCTCGGGATCGGGGGCGGGGGCGGGGGCGGGCTCGGGGCCGGCTGCGGGGGCGGGGGCCGTCATGCGCCGGTCACCAGGTACGCGGCGGCCTCGGCGCTCAGCCCGGCCGGGATCCGCAGGTCGGGCCGGACCGGGGCGGCGGGCCGGCGGCCGGCCGCGTGCCGGGCCCGGCCGCCACCGGTGACGTGCAGCAGCACGGTCTCCCGGGGCCGGATCCGCCCGGCGGCGGCCGCCTTCCGCAGACCGGCCAGCGCCACCGCCGCGGCCGGCGCGATGTCGATGCCCTCGACCTCGGCGAACAGCAGGCCGGCGGCGACCGCCTCGGCGTTGTCCGCCGCCAGCAGCTCCCCGCCGCTCTCGGTGAGGATCTCGCGCACCCCGCCGGCCACCGCGTACGGCGGCTTGCGGGTGGTCAGCTCCTGGGCGTGGGCGGTGGCGATCGCCTCCCGCACGGCCGGGCCGGAGCCGATGACCGGCTCGGCCAGGCCGTCCTGCCAGGCGCGGACCATCGGCGCGAACGGGGTGTTCTGGCAGAGCGTCAGCCGTGGCAGGCCGCGGTCGGCACCGGCCCGGCCGTTCGCGGCCGGGAAGCCGGCCGCCAGCAGCCGCCGGGCCGCCTGGTGCGCGGCGATCGCCCCGGCCCCGCTGCCCACGGCCTGGACGTAGTGGTCGGGCAGCCGGCCGATCGTCTCGGCGGCCGCCAGCAGCGCGGTGCCCAGACCGTCGCGCCGGGCCACGTTGCGGGTGCCGCCCTCGGCCTGGTGGCCGGGCCGGGCGGCGATCGCGTCGGCCAGCTCGATCGCGTCGGTGTAGTCGCCCGCGACCGTCACCAGCCGGACGCAGTCGGCCCGTTCACCGGCGGTGGCGAGCGCCGGCAGCGCCGTGTCCGGCACCACCAGCACGCACGCCACCCGCTGCTGCGAGCAGGCCCGCAGGAAGGCGGCGGCGGTGTTCCCGGCGGAGGCGACCACCAGCACCGGCGGGCGCTCGGGCAGCCGGGCCAGCACCGCCTGCGCCTCCAGCTCCTTGAAGCTGCCGGTGGCGAGGGTGGCACCGCGCTCGGGCCAGTGGCCGCTGAACGCGACCCACAGCTCGTCCAGGCCCAGCTCGCGGCCCAGCCGCTCGGCCCGGTAGGTGGCACCGCCGCTGCCCTCGGGCAGTGGCCGGCCGGCGGTCGGCAGCCAGCAGCCGTAGCGGAACGGGCCGGTGCCGGCGCCGGGGGCGAAGGCGGTGGCGTACTCGGTGCTCAGCAGGCCCGGCCGGTGCGCGGCGGCGCAGTCCAGCCGCAGCCCGTCGTCCTGGTATCCCTCCCGGCAGACCGGGCAGCGCAGCAGGTACGGGCGGTCCCCGGGCGTCGCGGGCGCGGTGGCCGGGCGGGCGGACGGGACGTACGGGGCGGCGGTCATCGACACTCCCCGGTGTGGGACGGGCCGTTCACGGCGGTGGCGGTGGCTGCGCCTGCGGTGGCAGCGGCGGCGGTAGTGGCAGCGGCGGTAGTGGCGGGCACCGGGCGGCGCAGCGCGCCGTCGGCGCCGCGGCTGACGGCGTACCGGGAGCGGTCCACCCGGGTCAGCCCCGGCCGGCCGGCGCCGGCCGTCCGCTCCGGTCGGGCCGGCGCGGTGTCCACCAGGGCGGCCACGGCCGCCACGGTGGGCCGCTCGAACAGCCGGTGCAGCGGCAGCTCGGCGCCGAACTCGGCCCGGGCACGCTCGGTGAAGCGGGCCAGCAGCAGCGAGTGCGCGCCCCGGTCGAAGAGGTCCTCGTGCCGGCCGATCGGACCGGTCCCGAGCAACTCGGCCAGCAGCGCGGCGATCCGCTGCTCGGTCGGCCCGACGGGCGGCTCGGCGGCGTCCGGGCGGGCATCCGAGACCTCCGGCGCGGGCAGCGCCCGGCGGTCGACCTTGCCGTTGGCGGTCAGCGGCAGCCGGTCCAGCGTCACCAGCACGGAGGGGACGGCGTAGCCGGGCAGGGTGCGCCGCAGTTGCTCCCGCAGCTCGCCGGGTGAGGTGGGGGCGCCGTGCTGCTCCGGGCCGTGCTGCTCGGAATCGGGCTGCTCGAGGAAGGCGACCAGCCGGGCGCGGGCGCCCTCGCCGTCCACCACGACCGCCGCCCGGCGGACGGCCGGCAGCCGTTCCAGCGCGGTCTCGATCTCGCCCAGCTCGATCCGGTGCCCGTGCAGCTTGACCTGGCTGTCGGCGCGGCCGACGAAGAGCAGGGCGCCGTCCGGCCCGCGCCGCACCAGATCACCGGTGCGGTAGAGGCGTGCGCCCGGCTCGGTGCCGAAGGGGTCGGGCACGAAGCGCTCGGCGGTCAGGCCGGGCCGGCCGAGGTAGCCGTGGGCCAGGCCGTCGCCGCCGATCAGCAGCTCGCCGGTGACCCCGGCCGGGACCGGCCGCAGCGCCGGATCGACCAGGTGCAGGCGGGTGTTGGCGACGGGCGTGCCGAGCGGCAGCTCCCCGTCGGCGGCGGTCAGTTCGCCGCGGGTGGACCAGACGGTGGTCTCGGTCGGGCCGTAGACCTGCCACAGCCGGACGTCGCGGGCCAGCAGTGCGGCGGCCAGCTCGGCGGGCAGTCGCTCCCCGCCGCACAGCCCGGTCAGCCCGGGGGTGCCCGACCATCCCGCGTCCAGCAGCAGCTGCCAGGTCACCGGGGTGGCCTGGAGGTGGCTGATCCCGCCGGCCTCCAGGCAGGCCCGCAGCCGGGAACCGTCGCCGGCGGTGGCCGGGTCCGCCAGGTGCACGGTCGCGCCGGCGGCCAGCGGCAGGAAGTACTCCAGCGCGGCGATGTCGAAGGCCGGGGTGGTGACCGAGAGCCAGCCGGCGGCGGGGGAGAGCGCGAGGTCGCGCTCGAAGGAGGCCAGCAGGTTGGCGAGTGCCCGGTGCGGCACCACGACGCCCTTGGGGCGGCCGGTCGATCCGGAGGTGTGCAGGACGTAGGCCGCCGCCCGCGGGTCGATCACGGTGTCGGCCGTACGGTGCGCCTCGCCGATGGTGTCGATCGGCAGCACCGTCCAGTCGCCGGCCGGCACCCGCTCGGCGGGCAGGTCGGTCAGCACCGCGGCGGCGGCGCCGTCGGCCAGCACCAGGGCCAGCCGCTCGGCCGGGTGGCCCTGGTCCAGCGGCAGGTAGGCGGCGCCGGACTTGAGCACGCCGAGCAGCGCGGCGAGCAGCCGCGGGGTGCGCGGCAGCAGCACGGCGACCGTGCCGCCGGGGCCGATGCCCAGGGCGCGCAGCCGCTCGGCGACGCCGTCGGCCAGCCGGTCCAGGGTGCGGTAGTCCAGCTCCTCGCCGCCGTCGGGGCCGGCGCCGCGGACCGCGACGGCCAGCGGGGTCCGGGCGGCCTGGGCCTCGAAGCGGCGCACCACGCCGTCGGCCGGGTCGTAGCCGAGCGCGGCGGCGTCGCCCTCGGCGCGGACCTCCCGCTGTTCGGCCTCGGTCAGCAGCGGCAGTTCGCCGACCGGCCGGGCGGCGTCGGCCGCGATCCCGGCCAGCAGGGTGGCGAACCGGGCGGCGAAGCGCTCGGCGGTCACCGGCAGGTAGCGGTCGGTGTCGTAGCGGACGGAGCCGGCCAGGCCGCCGTCGGCCGCGCCCAGGGTCAGCTGGAGGTCGAACTGGCTGCCGCCGACGGGCAGTGCCAGGGTCGAGCACTCCAGGGCGCCGAGGGTGAACGGGACGCCGTCGCGCCCGGTGGCCATCGCCACCAGCGCCTCGGCGTGGCCGCCCGGGGCCTGCTGGAGGCTGAACAGGCTGCGCACCAGCGGCCGGCCGCCCTGGTCGCGGTCCGGGCGGACCAGTTCGACCAGGGCCGGGAACGGTACCTCGGCGTCGTCCAGGGCCCGGCCCGCGTCGTCCCGGACCCGGGCCAGCAGCGCGGTGAACGGCTCGGCGGGCTCGATCCTGGCACGCAGCGGCACGGTGTTGACCAGGCAGCCGACCGTACCGGCGAAGGCGGCGTCGGCGCGGCCGTGGGTCGGGGTGCCGACCACCACGTCCGTCGCGCCGGTGTGCCGGGCCAGCAGCAGCTGGAAGGCGGCCAGCAGCACCGCGTAGAGGGTGCTGCCCTCGCGCCGGGCCAGCGCCGTCAGGGCCTCGGTGGTGGTGGCGTCCACGGTCAGCGGCACGCTCGCGCCGCGCAGCCGCTGGCGCCCGGGCAGCCGCAGGTCGGCGGGCAGCGTGCTGCCGCTCCGCACTCCGGCCAGCGCGGTGCGCCAGCGCTCCAGCTGCCGCCGGCCGGCGGCGGTGCCGGGCAGTTCGGCCTGCCGGCGGGCGAAGGCGGCGAACGGCGCGGCGCCGACGGTCAAGGCGGTCAAGGCGGTCATGGCGGTCAAGGCGGTGGAGCCGGCGGAGACCGGGGAGGCGGTGGCGGCGGCGGTGGCAACCGGCTCGCCGCGCAGCACCGCCGGGTAGTCGGCGGCCAGCTCGTCCAGCAGCAGGGACAGCGACCACAGGTCGGCCACCAGGTGGTGGGCCGTCAGCACCAGCCGGTGGCCGTCCTCGGCGCCGGTGAACAGCCGGGCCCGCAGCAGCGGTCCGGCCGCCAGGTCGAAGGGCTGCTCGGCGGCCTCGGTCAGCCGCGCGGTCAGCTCGGCGGCGCTCCAGCCGGTGGCGTCGACCTGCTCGACCAGGGGCGGGAGCTCGGCGTGCACCCGCTGCACCGGGCCGGAGGCCGTCCGGGGGAAGGTGCTGCGCAGGACGGCGTGCCGGCGGGCGAGGCCCTCCAGGGCGGTGCGCAGGGCGGCCGGGTCGAGCGCGCCGTGCACCCGGAAGGCGGCGGAGACCAGGTAGGCGGGGCTCTCCGGGGCGACGTCGTGCAGCAGGCGCAGCGCGGCCTGGTTGGGCGAGAGGGGGTGGTCGCCGGGCTCGGTGGCGGGGCCGATCGCGTCCGCGGTGAGCGTCCCGGCCGTCCCGGCCGTCCCGGCGGTCCCGGCGGCCTCGTCGAGCCGCTCGGTGAGCAGCCCTGCCAGGCCGGCGAGGTCCAGGGCGAGCGCCTCGGTCAGCGCCAGGTCGACGCCGAGGGCGGCCCGCAGGTCGTGGCGCAGCCGCACGGCGCCGAGCGAGTCCAGGCCCAGCTCGGCGAGCCGGTGCCGCGGGGTGAGCTCCTCGGCGGTCAACCCGAGCCGGGCGGCGAGCAGTTCGCGCAGTGCGGCCAGCAGCAGCGCCGGTCGCTCGGCCGGGTCGGCCGTGCGCAGCGCGCCGGCGTCCAGGGCCGCGGACCGCTCGTCCGCGGTGCCCTGCGCACGGCCGCTGTGGGCGAGCGCGGTGAGGCCGCCCTCCCGGTAGGAGGCGGCGCACACGTGGCGCTGCACCTTGCCGCTGGAGGTGCGCGGCAGCGTGGAGGCGCGGATCAGCACCACCGCCGCCGGCCGCACCCCGTGCGCCTCGGCGACCGCCTCGCGCACCGTGCGGGCCAGCGCCGGCAGATCGCCGTCCTGGTGGTCGCGGGCGACCTCCTGGACGATCACCAGCTCGGCCGTGCCGGCCAGTTCGACCTGGACGGCGGCGCCGCAGTTGGCGCGCAGCGCGGGGTGGACGGCGGCGACGGTCTGCTCGATGTCCTGCGGGTAGTGGTTGCGGCCGCGGACGATGACCAGGTCCTTGAGCCGCCCGGTGACGTACAGCTCGCCGTCGTGCAGCAGGCCGAGGTCCCCGGTGCGCAGGAAGGCGTCGTCCTCGACGGCGTCGGTGTCCGCGAGCCGGGCGCCGAAGGTGGCCGCGCTGTGCTCCGGCCGGTTCCAGTAGCCCTGGGCCACGCTCGGGCCGGAGAGCCAGATCTCGCCGATCGCGCCGGCCGGCACCGGCCGCCGGGTGACCGGGTCGACGATCTCCAGCCGCTGGGAGGCGTCCGGGCGCCCGCTGCTGACCAGCTCGGTGGTCCCCTCGGTCCCGGCGGAGGCACCGGTGGAGGGACCGCCGGAGCCGCTGGCGAGCAGGGAGTTCGGGGCCGCGTAGCGGGCCGGGGCGGTGCCGTGCGGCTTGCAGGAGACGATCAGCGTGGCCTCCGCCAGCCCGTAGCACGGGGTGAAGGCCTCGGCCCGGAAGCCCGCCGGGGCGTAGGCCGCGGCGAACCGCCGGAACGTTTCGGCGCGCACCGGCTCGGCGCCGTTGAAGGCCACCTCCCAGCTGCTCAGGTCGAGTCCGGCCAGCACCTCCGGGGTGGCCAGGTCGGCGCACAGGTCGTAGGCGAAGTTGGGGCCGCCGCTGACCGTCGCCCGGGTGCGGCTGATCTCGCGCAGCCAGCGCAGCGGGTCCTGCGCGAAGGCGGTGGGCGCCATCAGCGAGCAGGAGCCCGCGTAGTACAGCGGCTGGAGCATGCCGCCGATCAGGCCCATGTCGTGGAAGAGCGGCAGCCAGGACATGCCGCGGGTGCTGCCGGTGGTGCGGAAGGCCCGCTGGATCAGCGCCGAGTTGTGCAGCAGGTTGCCGTGGGTCAGCACCACGCCGCGCGGTGCCGAGGTGGAGCCGGAGGTGTACTGCAGGAACGCCACGGTGTCGGCACCGACCCGCGGACGCACCCACTGCGCCGACTCCTCCTCGGGCACCCGGTCGCTCGCCAGCAGCCGCAGCACGTCCATCACCGCGCCGTCCGGGTCGTCGGGCAGCAGCCGGTCCCGGACGGCGGCGGTGGTCAGCGCCACCGTCGCCCCGCAGTCCGCGACGATGTCCACCAGCCGCTCCAGCGAGCGCGGCCGGCGGTTGGGCGGGTACACCGGCACGGCGACGGCCCGCGCGTACAGGCAGCCGACGAAGGAGACCACGTACTCCAGGCCCGGCGGCTGGAGCAGCAGCACCGGACGGTCGGTCAGACCGAGCCGCTGCAGCCGGGCGGCCACGGCCCGGGCCCGCCGGTCGAGCTGTCCGTAGCTCAGGCGCTCGGCCGGGGCGTCCTCCCTGCCGGAGAACTCGAAGGCCGTGCGGTCCGGATCCGTCGCCGCGGTGGCGGCGATCACCGAGATCCAGTCCTCGTGCTCAAGTCGCGGGTCCACGCGTTCTTTCCTCACCGTTCGGTGTCCGATGCCCTGTGTCTGCCGTCGTCGTCGGCCGGTCCGTCCGGCCGCCCCGCGCTCAGCCCGCGGCCGGGACGGCGTCGGCCTGCTGCTCCATGGCCAGGCGCAGGCTCAGCGGCCGCATGTCCGTCCACACCTCGTCGATGTGGGCCAGGCAGTGCGCCTTCTCGCCGCTGGTGCCCTCGGCGCGCCAGCCGGCCGGCAGCTCCCGGTCGGCGGGCCAGATCGAGTACTGCTCCTCGTGGTTGACGACGACCTGGTAGACGGTGGTGTCCTCGTTGCTCATGACTGCGCTCCGATCCGATGGATGGGTTCTGGTGATGGCGGTCCCGGCCGCCGCCCGGGGCGGGATCGCACGGGCCGGTCGACCTGTGATCGATGCTGTCGTTCCGCCCTGACCGCGCCCTGGTCGCGGCCTGCTCGCGGCCTGTCCGCGGCCTGGGCTCGGCCTGACCGGCGTCCTGACCGGCCCTGGGGCCGCCCTGGGCGGAGCCGGACGGGGCTCCGGCGCCGCGCCGGTGCGCCACCGGCCGCGCACCGGCGGCGTCCTGACCTCGTCCCGACGCCGTACCGGCGGCCCGCTGACGGCTCGCTGACGGCTCACTGAACGTTCGCTGAAGTCCTCAGCCGGCCCGTCGGTCGGCCTGCTCGTCGGCCGCCTCGTCGGTCTGCGGGTCGGTCTTCGGGGCCCGGTCGAGGGCGGGGAAGAGGCGGGCCTCGGCGGCCTCGCGGAGGTAGGAGGCGCCGGAGGTGCCGCCGGTGCCGCGCACCATCCCGATGATCTTCATCGTGATGCCCCAGTGGGTGCGCTTCATCGCGCCCCAGGCGTCGTCCAACTCGGCCATGACGGGCCGCAGTCCGTCCTGCGGCAGACCGCTCTCCACCAGGGTGAGGTGCAGCGCCGGGCAGGACCGCTCGACGACCCGGTACGCCCGGGACTGGACGGCGCTGCGCCCGTCGGTGTTGGCCCGGATCACCGCGAAGGCGTCCTTGGGCATGGTGGTCAGGACGCGGAACACCCCGGACGTCCCGGCCACCTGCCGGGCCGCGTCCGCCAGCAGCGCCCGGGCCGCCTCGGTCCGGCCGGCCGCGACCTCGCCGGTGGCCTCCGCGACCGCGCGGGCGACCGCACCGAAGACGGCCTCGAAGATCTGGATGACCCGGATGAACATCTGCTCGTCATGGCTGCGGGTGGTCGGCGTCAGCGTCAGCTCCACCGCCCGCAGCACCTCGGCCGGGACGGCGTCCCGGGCCGCGGCGACCGCCTCGGCGCAGGCGCGCGGGAGGTCCTCCGGCTCTCCGGCGGCGCGGTCCGCCAGAGCCGCCCATCCGGCCGGCTGCCCGGTCAGCGGCCCGGCCGAGGCGGCGAGGGCGCGCAGCGCGGCCCTGGTCCGGGGCAGGCCGGCCGGGCTGTCGGCGAGGGTGGCGGCCTCCGTCGCCACGACGTCGGCGAGCAGGGCGGTGATCAGCTGCTCCGCGCTCACCCCGGCCGCGGTCAGCGAGGCGTAGACCGGGCTGCCCAGGTAGCTGTCGTAGTCGCCCTGCTGACCGTCCACCACCTGGGGCAGCCAGTCCACGAGCAGCCGGGCCGCCGGATCGGCGGTCCCCGCGCCGGCCGGTTCGACGGCGCGCAGCGCGGTCAGCAGCTCCTCGCCGACCGCGTTCTTGCCGACGGCCCGGTAGTGGCCGAGCACCGCCGCGTACGGGAACCGCTCGGCGGCCCGGCCGTCGAGCTGCCAGCGCGCCAGCTCGCGCAGCGCACGGCGCGGTTCGGCGTCGGCCGGGTCGGGCCGGGCGGCGGCCAGGCTGGGGCCGCCGACGCCGGGGGCGGCGGCGGGATCGACATCGGGTACGGGGTCGGTGGTCGGGGCCGGGGAGAGGGCGGTGGTCACGGTGGCGCTCCGTTCGGTGGGCGGCCGGGCCGGGACGGCCCGGCGGGCGGTGCCGCGGGCGGCGGCCGGCGGTCGGCGGGCAGGACGGCACAGCCCGGCCGGTCGCGGACCGGGGAGGTCCGCGTCCGGCCAGGCCGTGGAGGAAGGGGTGGGGTTTGGGGCGTGTCGGACAATTCGCGTCGGATCAGGCCGCGGCGTCAGGGTGCGTGCATCGCAAGGCGGAGGATGGGAGCACCTCCCGGCCGGAGGCCGGGGCCACCGGCGACCGACGACAACGCGGCGAGGTGCGTTGGTGCCCTGGGGGTACCTCCCGGCCGGCGCCTGGGGGAGCGTCGCGGACCCGGCGGGAATTGTCAGACACGCCCAAGTGCTGGGCCGGGGCTCAGTCCTGCGGCCCGGCCGGGTCGGCGAGCACGTAGCCGTCGCCGGCCCGGTGGGCGCGCGAGCGGCGCAGGTCGGCGAGGACGAAGGTGCGCTGGAGCCACCGGTCGGTGCCGTCGAAGCGCGGGCTGAACGCGGTGCGCCCGTGCACGGCGATCCGGTTGTCGACGATCGCCAGGTCGCCGGGTTCCAGCCGGACGGTCCGGGCGGTGCGCTCGAAGAGCCGCTGGAGTTCGTCCAGGGCGGCCGCGGCCCGCTCGGTCAGCGGCTCGGTGGCGGCCATGTCCACCCGCAGGTCCGGGTCCTCGGGCGCGCCGGCGAGCACCGGGTGCGGTTCGGCGGGGCCGTCGGTGGCGCCGAAGGAGGGCGGCGGTGCGGTGCGGAACTCGGGCTGCCGCAGGGCCGCCCGGGTCCGCTCGTCCAGCAGCGGCAGCACCTCGCGCACGCAGGCGGTGCGCAGGCCGGCCAGCCCCTCCGGGTCGGCACGCAGGCAGAGCAGCATGACGAAGTCCGGGCGGTGCGGGTGGAAGGCGTTCTCGTTGTGGAAGGTGAGCAGCACCGAGCCGGCGTTGCCCTGGAACTCCTCCTGCCCGGGCACCGGGACGACGTCCTGCACCAGCGCGCCGGTCTTCTCCGGGCGGAAGGCGGCCGGGTCGCCGAGCCCGCACGCGGCGAGCACCAGCAGCGCCGCCGGCACGGTGGCCGTGCGCTGCACCGATCCGCCGGTCAGCGGGGTGCGGCCGAGCGCGGGCGCGGTGACGGGCAGCCCGCGCACCAGCAGCGCGCCGGCCGGCCCGGGCTCACGGCGGAAGGCGCGCAGGGCGCGGCGCAGGCGGGCGGGCAGGTCCTCCCAGCGGTCGCGGGCCGCGGCCACCCAGGCGGGCTCGTCGACCAGGGCGTCGGGCGGGCCGCAGAGGAGGGCGGCGACCCGTTCGGTCGCGGCGGTCTCGGCCCCGGTCAGCACCAGGTCGGGTGCCGAGATCTCGATGTCCGGTGAAACCGGCACAGCTATCAGCCTCTCTCGAAGTCGTCGCGGGCGGTCGGCCCGCGCGGTCGGTCAGGGGCGGGCGGCCGCGTCCAGCTGCGCCGCGACGACGGCCCACAGGCTGCCGACGGTCTCGAACGCCTCGGGGCCCAACTCCTCGTCGGGGATGGCCACCTGGTAGGCCTCTTCGAGCCGCACCAGCAGCTCGACGGTGGCCATCGAGTCCAGTCCGGCGGTGCGCAGTGCGCGGTCGGCGGGCAGCGGGCCGTCCTCGGCGAGCCGGGGCAGCAGCTCGGCCAGCACGGCCTCGTAGCGCTCGTCCCACGTGGTGTCGGTGGTCATGGGGTCGTGCTCCTCGTGTCGATGGGGTGGTGGTCGTCGGGATGGTGAGCGTCCGGGTGGTGGCCGGGCAGCGGTTCGCGCCGGAGGGCGAGGCGGTCGGCGCCGACCACCCGGCCGTCCCGGACGGTGATCTCGGCGGGGGCCGGGCGGCTGAGGAAGCCGAGCAGGCTGGCGGTGGCGCCGTACGCGCCGACGTTGGGCACCGCGAGCAGCGCGCCGGCCCGCGGCGGGGCGGCCTCGGCGGCCCGGCTGATCACGTCGGCGGGTGTGCAGAGGGGCCCGACCAGGGCCACCCGGCGGGTCGGGGCGCTCCCGTTCCCGGGTCCGTTCCCGGGTCCGTTCCCGGATCCGTTCCCGGCGCCGCCGAGGCGGAGCGGCTCGGCGCGCAGCGAGGGCAGCCGGCCGACGCCGGAGAGCCCGCCGAGGTGGTTGATCCCGCTGTCCAGCACGCCGTACGTGGTGCCCCGGCTCTCCTTCACCTCGGTGACGGTGCAGATCAGCCGCCCGCTGTCGCCCACGAGGTAGCGGCCGGACTCGAAGGACGGTTCCAGCCGTCCCCGCCAGCCCGGCAGGTGCTCGTCCAGCGCGGCGGTCAGCGGCGCGCGCAGCCCGTCGTAGCGCGGTCGCTCGCCCGGTGCCGCGTACGGGCAGGCGAAGCCGCCGCCGAGGTCGAGCATCCGCAGCGGCAGGCCCCAGTGGGCCTCCAGCGCGGCGGCCGTGCGGATCGAGGCGATCGCCTCGTCGAGCAGCCCCTGCGGGTCGGCGGCGTTGGTCAGCGGGAAGAAGTGCAGGCCGCACAACTCCGTTCCTTCGACGGTGAGTTCGGCGAGGTCTGGCAGGCCGTCGGTGATGTCGTGGCCGAACTGGGAGGCGCTGCCGGTCATCCGCAGGCCCACGCCCGCGCCCGCGCCGGTGCCGTTGATCCGCAGGAGGCAGCGCGCGGTCACGCCCAGGGCGCGGGCTTCGGCGCCGACCCGGCGCAGGTCGGCCGGTGACTCCACGGAGAAGGTGCGCACGCCGGCGGTCAGCGCCGTGCGCAGCTCCTCGGCGGTCTTGCCCGGGCCCCCGTAGAGGCAGTCGGCGCCGTCGAAGCCGGCGGCCAGCGCGGCGGCGAGCTCGCCGGTCGAGCAGATCTCCGGGCTGCAGCCGGCCAGCCGCAGGGTGCGGACCAGTTCGGGGTGCGGGTTGGCCTTGAGCGAGTAGTAGAGGCGTGAGTGCTCGGGCAGGGCCGCGCGCAGGTCGGCGGCGGCCCGGGCGACCCGGTCCAGGTCGTAGACGTAGAGCGGGCTGCCGTAGCGGCGCACCAACTCGGCAGCCAGTACGTCCTCGGCGGGCGGCGAGTCCCCGGTGGTCAACACGTCCTCGGCGGGCGGCGCGTCCTGGACGGGCGGCGGGCCTCCGGCGGCGGGGGAGTGGTCAGTGCGCATCGGTCTCCAGCGCCTTCCGGTCGATCTTGCCGTTGGGGGTGAGCGGCATCCGGTCGAGGACCCGGCAGTCGGCGGGCACCTTGGCCGGCTCCAGCCGCTGCTCCAGGCCCTCGATCACCCGGCGCGCGGTCAGGCCCTCCTCGCCGGTCACCACCAGGCGCAGGTCGAGCCCGTCCCGGGGCGGCAGCGCGGCGGCGGCCCGGACGCCCGGCACGTCCAGGGCGGCCGCCTCGATCTCCGGGGTGCCCATCCGCACGCCGCGCCGCTTGAACTGGTCGTCGAGGCGCCCGGCGAAGTAGAGGTGGCCGTCCTCGTCCAGCCGGCCGTGGTCGCCGGTGTGCAGCCTGGTCCGTCCCGTGCGCGGGTCGGGCCGGTAGCGGCGGGCGGTCAGCTCGGGCGCGTTCCAGTAGCCGGCCATCACGTGCGGTCCGGTGACGACGATCTCGCCCACCTCGCCCGGTGGCAGCGGACGGCCTTCCTCGTCGAGCACCTCGACGGTGGTGCCGTCCAGCGCCCGGCCCACCGAGCCGGGCCGTTCCCGGTCGATGTCCGGGTCCGCGACCGTCACCCGCTTGCACTCGGTGATCCCGTACATCGCCACGACGGCCGAGCCGGGGAAACCCGCCCGCAGCGCCTCGATGGTCGAACCGGCCAGCGCCGCACCGGTGTTGGTGAACAGCCGGACGTGGTCCGGCGGGGTGCCCCGGGCGGCGAGCCGGCACAGCATCTCGGCCAGCGAGGGCACCACCGGCACCACGGTGGCCCGGTGCTCGCGCAGCGCGGTCAGCGCCCGCACCGGCGCGGCGGCGTCCGCCAGCACCAGCTCGGAGCCGCCGATCGCGGCCAGCAGGAGCTGGTAGAGGCCGTAGTCGAAGGAGAGCGGCAGCGCGGCGAGCACCACGTCCTCCGGCCGGTAGGCGAGCCGGCGGGCGATCGCGCGGGCGGCGAAGACCACCTGGCGGTGGGTGCAGGCCACGCCCTTGGGCGCGGAGGTGCTGCCGGAGGTGTAGATCAGCTGGGCGAGGTCGTCGGCGGAGGGCCGTCCGGCGTCGGTGCCGGTGTCCTCGTCCGCGGCGCCGTCGCGGTCGCCGTCGCCGGTCAGCAGGTTGGCGGGGGCGGCCGCCCGGGCGCCGCAGGCGGCGACCGCCGCGCGGACCGGCTCCGCCTCGGCCGGGTCGAGCACCACCACGGCGGGCTCGGCGTCCTCCAGCACCCCGCGCAGCACGAAGGGTTTCAGCTCCGGGTTCAGCGGCACGGCGACGGCGCCCGCCCGCAGCACGCCGTAGTACAGGGGCACGAACTCCCGCCGGTTGCCCAGCCGCAGGACCACCCGGTCGCCCGGCGCGACACCGCCGGGCCCGCGCAGCCAGGCGGCCACCGCCCGGCTGGCGCGGGCCAGTTCGGCGTAGCCGAGGACGCCGTCGGCGTCCCGGACGGCCGGTGCGTCGGGGCGGGCGGCGGCGGCCGCGTCCAGCAGGTCGACGACGACGGCGCCGTCCCCGCCCGGCGCCACGGACGGGGTCTCGGCCGACGCCACGGCCGGTGCCCCGGACGTCGCCGCGGTGCTCATGAGCACCAGCCCGAAGGGTCGGTGATCTCGACGACCGCGCTGGTGCAGCTGTAGCCGGTGCCGCCGCCGACCAGCAGCACCCGGTCACCGCCCCCCAGCTCACCCGTCTCCAGCAGCTCGTTCAGCCCGGCGATGTGGTCCCCCGCGCCCAGGTGGCCCACCTCGCGGCAGAACTCCCAGGTGGAGCGCTTCTCGTCGACGCCCAGCTGCTGCTCCAGCTGCCACTGCATCCGCTGGTGCCCGGTGGCGTTGAGCACCACCCGGGCGATCCGCTCGATCGGGGTGTCGGCCTCGGCCAGCGCTGCCCGGATCGACTCCGCGGCGACCTCGGCCGTCCGCAGCGTCACGGCCCGCAGGTTGCGGTGGGCACGGAAGTGCTCCTCGGTCCGCGCGCCCAGGTCCACCGGCCGGTCCGCCGCGTCCGGGCCGGGGCGGAACCCGGTGCCCCGGGGCAGGCCCTCAAGGGAGTTGTCCACCCTGGTCGCCGTGGCCAGCAGCCGGGCGACCGCGTGCTCGGGCGAGGAGCTCAGTACCAGCGCGGTGCCGCCGTCGCCGTAGACCATGCCCCGCTCGGCCCGCCAACGGTCGAAGGCCGGCGGCGCGAAGCGGTCGGCCGTGGTCAGCAGCACGGCCTCGTCCCGGCCGGGCTCGCGCGCCCGTAGCTGCCGGGCCGCCAGCTCCATGCCGGCCAACCCGGCGTTGCACTGCTGCAGCAGGTCGAAGGCGGGCACCGCCGGGCCGACGGCGTGCTGCGCCACGTAGGCGGCGGCCGGCCACAACTCGGCGCCCTGGAACCACAGGTAGCTGTGGAAGACGGTGCCGACCAGCTCGGCCGAGCGGCCGGCCCGGCGCAGTGCGGTCCGGGCGGCGCGGACGGCCATCTCCGGTGCGGCCAGGTCGTCCGGCCCGCCGGTGGTGGCCGCGCTGACCGCGTCGATCCGGTTGACGGCGTGTTCACCGGCGTCGTACGCACCGGCCGCGACCGCCGCCGCGGCATCCGCGCGGTCGGCCAGCCAGACACCCGTGCCGGCCAGGTACACCTGCTCCCAGCGCATGTCCCTCCGATCTCCGGCCCCGAGGCAGCGGTCTGCCGGGGGCGACTGTCGGTGACGATGCTTCCGCCCGCCGCCTGCCGCCGGGTTGCCCTGCACTGGCGCCCGGTCGGTGCGCCGCTGGCGGCCGCCTGACACCGTGCGGGCGGGCGGCTGACACCGTGCGGGTGGGCGACTGACAGGGTGCGGGCGGCGCACTGACCGGCCGGGGTGACGCCGCCGACGGCCCGCCGGTGACCGGCTGAGGGCCCGCCGGTGACCGGCTGACGGCTCACTGAACGCCGACTGAAGGCCCGCCGACGGCCGACCGGGCGCGCCGCGGGCCCGCTCGCGCGCCGGTGCCCGGCCCCGCGTGGGCGGGACCGGGCACCTGGGTGTGACGGGTGAGGGGAGGAACAGCCTCAGAGGAAGCGGCCTCAGGGGGTGAGGCGCAGGCGGTCGCGGGCGGCCGTGTCCACCGCCGCCGTGCCGTACGGCCAGGCGAGGCTGGCGCCCTTGGCCCAGAGCGCGGTCTGGTCGGTGTACGTGTCGGCGGTGGCGTGGCCCGAGGCCCCGGTCAGGTTGATCCAGCGGGAGCGCTCGAAGTCCGCCAGGTCCACCACCATCCGCATCGAGGGGACCCAGATCACCTCGAAGCCCTTCTGCGGGTCCCAGCCGTTGGCCAGCACCGTGTCGGTGCCGCCGCCGACGCCGATCGGATCGGCGTTCAGCAGCCACTGCAGCGGGGCCGGCCCGGCGGTGCCCAGGGTGGGGTTCTGCAGGGTCAGGGTGTGCAGGGCGCCCCAGCGCCACGTCTTCGGGTCGTCGCCGAGCCGCGCGCGCAGCTCGTCGGCGGCCCGTTCCATGGCGTGCCGCAGCATCGCGTCCCGGCCCTGGACGGAGGGGTCGGCGGTGCTCGTCCACCAGAGGCTGTCCGGCTTGTCGAGCAGACCGCGCACCACCTCGAACCAGTGGCCGCCGCCGTCCGGGTAGGCGTAGCTCTTGACCCCGGCCCGGCTCAGCCGGTCGGTGAACGCCTCCTTCAGCAGTTCGCGCCAGACGGCGTTGAAGTAGGCGGCGGGGGCGGAGTCGGCGCCCTGGGTGAAGTCCCAGCCGCGCAGCAGCTCCTGGGCGGGACCGGCCTGGGCGCCGACCCGCACCTTCAGCAGGCTGGGCACCAGGCCGGCGGCGTTGCCGTTCCAGGTGTCCTGGGTGATCCGCTCCATCGCCGCGACGTCGAGCTTGCCGCCCTGCTCGATCAGTTCGGCGATGCGCCGGCTGCGGTGGCCGGTGCCCCAGTCACTGCCGATCAGGTACGGGTAGTCCGGGCCGACCACCGCGTTGTTGGCGGTGACGATGTAGCCCTCCGGCGGGTTGAAGCTGGTCGGCAGCCGGTCGAAGGGCAGGTAGCCGGTCCAGTCGTAGGCCCCGGTCCAGCCCGGGACGGGGCGGCGGCTGTCGCCGGCCTTGCGGACGGGGATGCGGCCCGGCGTCTGGTAGCCGATGTTGCCCGCGGTGTCCGCGTAGATCATGTTCTGCACGGGCGAGGCGAAGACCGCCGCGGCGGCGCGGAAGTCGTTCCAGTCCTTGGCCCGGTCCAGGGCGAACAGGGCGTCCACGGTGGGGGCCGGGTCGAGGGCCGTCCACTGCATGGCCACCGCGTAGCCGTCCTGCTCGCCGTGCGCCGGGACGTCCGGCACCCGGCCGTGGTCGGCCACCTCGTCGGCGGACTTGAGCACGTCCGAGATCAGCGGGCCGTGCAGGGTCGAGCGGACGGTCAGGTCGACCGGGCGTCCGCCGGCGACCTCGATCCTCTCCTGGCGGACGGTCAGCGGCAGCCGGCTGCCCTCGTGCTCGTACTCCGAGCCGCTGACCCGCTCCACGAACAGGTCGGAGTCGGCGGCGCCGAGGTCGGTGAAGCCCCAGGCGATGTCGGCGTTGTGGCCGATCACCACGCCCGGCATGCCGGCGAAGGTGAAGCCGCTGACGTCGTAGGCGCAGTCCGGGCCGATCCGGGTGCAGTGCAGGCCCACCTGGTACCAGATGCCCGGCAGCGAGGGGGTCAGGTGCGGGTCGTTCTCCAGCAGCGGCTTGCCGGTGGTGGTGCGGCTGCCCGCCACCACCCAGGAGTTGGAGCCGATGCCGGTGCCCTGCGGGCCGAGGACGGCGGCCAGGACGGTCCGGACGCCGGCGCTGTCGGCCAGCGCGGCGGAGGCCGCGGCGGGCACGGCGGCGACGGTGGCGGGCACGGCGGGCACGGCGGGCACGGCGGCGGGGACGTCGGTCGTCGACGGTACGGGCTGGGCGGGGGCCGCCGGCTGCGCCTGGGCCGTCCGGTCGGGGACGATCGGCGTCCAGCGCTGGTAGTCGTACGCGGGGAAGAGCTCGTCGGACGCCCCGTCCGGCAGGTCGGCGGGCAGCATGGCGTGGTCGAACTGGTCGATCATGCCGGTGTTGAGGTTCCAGGCCATGGTCTTCAGCCAGGAGACCGAGTCGGCCGGGGTCCACGGCGCGGGACGGTAGTCGCCCGCGACGAAGCCGAGCACCGGGTACTCCACCGACAGCTCGGCGCCCTGGTGCGTGCGGAGGTAGGCGTTGACGCCCTCGGAGAAGGCCCGCAGGTACTCCTGGGTCTGCGGCGACAGCATCGTCACCTCCTGCTCGGCCACCCGGTACCAGCCGAAGGTGCGGGCCACCTTGTCGGTCTGCACCTCGCCCGGGCCGAACATCTCCGCGAGCCGGCCGGCGGTGACGTGCCGCTGGACGTCCATCTGCCAGAACCGGTCCTGCGCCTGGGCGTAGCCCTCGGCGAGGAACAGGTCGTGCGCGGTGTCGGCGTAGATCTGCGGGATGCCGGAGGCGTCCCGGACGATCCGGGCCTCGCCGTGCAGCCCCGGCACGGTGGTGCTGCCGGACAGCTGCGGCAGCGAGCGCCCGACCGTCCAGTACGCGTAGCCGGCCAGGCTGCCGGCGGCCAGCAGCACCAGCGCGGTCAGGACGATCGCGGTGCGCTTGAGGATCCGCAGCACGCGCCGGCGCCGGGTGCGCGGAGCGGCCCCGGAGGTGTCCGGGGCGGGCGCCGTCTCGGTGGACGTCTCCGGGGACGTCTCGGTGGACGGTGCGGTGGACGTCACCGAGGCGGGTGGGTGCTCGGCCTCCTGCGCGGGTCCGGTGGCCGCCGGACGCGGATCGTCCGGCGGTGCGGTGTCGGTCTGGACTGTCACGGTGCGGTGCTTCCTTGTCTCGACGGGGTCCGGCCACGGCGAGTGTCGCCGTGCGCGCGCGGGAGGGCGCGAGCGCACGGCGGCGGGGGGACGGCGGTGGGGACGCGGTGGGTGCGGGAGGACGGGGCGAGCGCCGGGGAAGGGGGCACGCGGCGGACGCGGAGCGGCCGGGCGGTGCCGCGCGGGGAGGGCGGCACGGGTGACGGGGACCGGGCGCGGAGCGCTCGACAGCCCGGGGCGGCCGACCGGTGCGGGATCGGCCGCTGCCTCGGCGGTGTCAGCCGGGTCAGCGGGCCAACCGGGTCAGCGGGCCAGTCGGGTCGGGCCGTCGGCCCAGGGGCCGCGCGCGGCCGCGCGCGGGGCGGGCACGGCGGCGGGGGTCGTGCCGACCAGGGCCAGGTGCGGGCGCCCGGGGCGCGGTTCCGCGCGGTACGCCGGGGCGCCGTCGCGGCCGGAGGCAGCCTCGTCCGGCCGCTCGGCCGTGAGCGCATCGGCCGCATCGGCCGCATCGACCGTGTCGACGGGCGCGGGCCGGGCCGGCGAGGGGAGGGCCTGCGCCGGGAGGGCCGGTGCGAGCGGGTCGGGGCGTCCGGCGAGGATCGCCTCCTCGATCCCGCGCAGTTCCGGCCCGGGCACCAGGCCGAGGTTCTCCATCAGGGTGTGCCGGGCCCGCTGGTACGCGGCCAGGGCGTCGGCCTGCCGGCTGCCCCGGTAGAGCGCGACCATCAGCAGCGCCCAGAGCCGCTCGCGGTACGGGTGCTCGGTGGTGAGGACGAACAGGTGGGGCACCAGCCAGGCGTGGCCGCCGAGGCGGAGCGCCAGCTCGGCGTGCTCCTCGACCACCGCCAGCCGCAGTTCGGCGAGCCGGGCGCGTTCGACGTCGAGCAGCGGGCCGCTGACGCCGGTGAGCGCCGGTCCGGTCCAGGAGTCCAGGGCGGCGGCCAGGGTCCGTTCGGCCGCGTCGGTCCGCCCGGCCGAGCGCAGGGCCCGGGCTTCGGCCACCGACTGCTCGAAGCGGCCGAGGTCGTACTGCTGGGGGCCGATGGAGAGCCGGTAGGAGGCGCCGACCCGGGTGAGCACGCCGCCGGCGGTGCGCGGTGCGCGGTCGGGCTCGAAGAGCCTGCGCAGCTTGGAGACGTACGCCTGCACCAGGTTGGGGCCGTCCGCCACGGTCGCGTCGCCCCAGATCCCGTCGATCAGGTGGTCGCGGCCCACGGGCGATCCGGCGCGCAGCAGCAGGGCGGCGAGCAGGGCGCGCTGGCGGGGAGCTCCGAGCGGGAGTTCGATGCCGTCCCGCCAGCCCCGGACTTCACCCAGCAGTTCGAAGCTGAGGCCGTCCGGGTGGGTGGTCGGAAGGAGAGGAGTGGTCATGGCTGCCTCCGCCGAGCCGTGGCCGGGGTGTGGCGGCTCGGACGCAGTTGTGGGAGCTGGTGCGGGGTCGGGTTCGGGGGGAGCCGGGGTCGCGTCCGGTCGGACCGGGAGGGTCAGGAGTGGCGCGGGTCCGGGCGGGCCGGACGGCGGTGCCGGGCGGTCCGGCTCCGGTTCACCACTGCCAGCCCATGTCGTCGATGTCCTTGTTGCCGTGCCCGGTGCCGTCGCCGGTGGTGGAGTGGGTGGTGGCGCCGGTGCGCTGCGTGGCCGGGCGCTCGCCGGCGGCCGTGACGGTGCCGTGGTCGGACGCCGCGGTCGCGCCGGCGGCGGCGACCCCGGCGGCGCCGCCCAGGACCAGCGTGGCGGCGGCGAGGGCGGAGACGAGACGGGACTTCTTGGTGGACTCGGCGGCCATGGTGACTCCTCTCCGGGCACGGGGATGCCCGGTGGTGTGTTGGTGGGATGACGGTCGGGCGGCGGTCCGTCCTGCTGCTCGCCGCGCTTCGACGGGATCGATTCTGCCGCGCCCGCAAGCCGGTTGTCCCGGCTCTCCGGTGACACAATTTGTCGCTGGCATATCTGTGTCAGCGGTGTCGTCAGCGCCTTCGCGGGTGCCTTCGACGGCATCCTCGCGAGGACCTGCGCGGATCGTTCGGGCCCGGACCGCGCGGGGCGGCCGCCCAGGTCAGACGTGGACGAACCATCCGGTCAGCTCGGGGGTCCGGGCGATCGCCTGGATGCAGACGATCAGACACATGGCGCGGGCGGTCTCCGGGTTCGGTGCGATCACGAACATCACGCCCCGCGCCCCGGCGCGCGAACCGTGCACCCGGATGTGTTCCGGGCCCTGGTGGAGCCGGGCGACGGCGCGCAGCGCGCCGGTCACCGCACCCTCGGCCGGAACCGGGGCGTCGCGGGGACGGGTCATGGTGAAGTGGACGACATGCACCCAGCAACGATGCGGGACGCGGGGCGCCGATGGGCGGGCTCGCGTCGGCACGTTCTTGCCATGGCTCGCCTGTGCCAGTCCGAAAGTCCGGATTCCTGCCGGGGTTCCCGTTGTGTGGCGGTCGGTCACGGTCCTTTCCGTTGAACCTTTTCCGGCCCGTGCCCGTTTCCGCCTCCGGCGCGGATTTCCGCTGATCGGGGGGTGTATGGGTCCTCCGGCGCGGTGGTATTTTCTGACCTGGACCTGCTCATATGTGATCAGAGGGCTCCACGTCCAGTGTCGTGCGTGCGCGAACCGAATGCCGGGGTTGCGCTGTTTGTCTCATTGCCAGGGAGTCGACCGAATGCTGACCGCGCTGGGACTCACGCGTCAGGCCGAAGCCGTCTACCGCCTGATGCTGAGTCAGCCGAACTGGGGCGTGGTCCGCATCGCCGAGGAACTCGGGTGGGACGAGAAGGCCGTGCGTGCCGCGATGGACGAACTGGCCGACCAGGAGCTGATCCGCCCGTCCTGGGAGGGCGGGGGCGCGATGCGCACCGTCAGCCCCAAGGTGGCCTTCGAGGCGCTGCTCGCCCGTCGGCAGGCCGAGATCGCGCGCAAGCAGCACGAGGTCGAGTCGAGCCGGGCCGCGATCGCCGGGCTGGTCGCCGAGTACTCCATGCTGCGCCCGGACGAGGGCGCCGGCGGCGGCGTCGAACACCTCACCGGACTGGACGAGATCCGGGTCCGGCTGGAGGAGCTGGGCGCCCAGGCCTGCCGCGAGACCATGGCCTTCGCCCCCGGCGGCAAGCAGACCCCGGAGAACCGCGAGGCCAGCCGCCCGATCACGCAGGCGCTCCTGGACCGCGGGGTCAAGGTGAAGACCGTCTACCTGAGCAGCATCCGCAACGACCCGGGCAGCGTCGAGCACGCCAACTGGCTGGCCGCGCAGGGCGGCGAGACCCGCACCGCCAGCGTGCTGCCGATGCGGATGCAGATCGTGGACCGCGAGGTCGCGATGGTTCCCCTCGACCCGGACGACGCGTCCCGGGGCGTCGCCGTGATCCGCGAACCCGGCGCGGTCACCGGCCTGTGCGCCCTGTTCGACCAGATCTGGGAGCAGTCCGAGGTGCTCGGCGCCGCACCCGTCACCCCGGCCGGCGAGATCACCCCGCAGCAGCGCGAGCTGCTCCGCCTGCTCTCCGCCGGCCTCACCGACGAGGCCGCCGCCCGCCGCCTCGGCGTCTCGCTCCGCACCGAGCGCCGGATGATCACTGACCTGATGGAGCAGTTCGACGCCCAGAGCCGCTTCCAGCTCGGCCAGCGCGTCACGGAGCGCGGCCTGCTCTGACGATCCGACGGGACGGCCACGCTCGGGCGCCCGAGCCTGACCGGGGCGTTTGTTCTTCGACGGGGAGTAGGAGTACTGTTTTCCAGTCGCTCGGCAGGGAGCACCGGA
>NZ_JBIWJF010000047.1:0-44487 GCF_044764985.1 Kitasatospora sp. NPDC093550 | reverse complement strand
GCGAAGATCACGCAGATCTACGAGGGCACCAACCAGGTCCAGCGCATCGTGATGGCCCGCAACCTCCCGTAACCAGGCCTGACCTGCCCCGACGGCCCGGCCGCAATGCGCGGCCCGGTGCCCACGGCCCCGGTGCCCACGGCCCCCGACCGCCCGTCCGCGGTCGGGGGCCGTCTGTCGTCCGGTGTCGAACCGTCCTGGACGGATCCGTGCCTCCGATGTCATAAATGATCGTCAACTCACAGGCAGAGCACGACGATCGTGGGAGATCACGGATCATGGGCGACACCTCCGAGCAGCACCCCGCCGGCAAGGTCTGGCTGGTCACCGGCGCCAACTCCGGCTTCGGCCAGGCGATTGCCGAGGCCGCACTGGCGGCCGGCGACACCGTCGTGGCGGCCGCCCGGCGCCCCGAGACGCTGGCCGAGTCGGCCGCCGCGCACCCGGACCGGCTGGTCCCGGTCCAGCTGGACGTGACCGACCAGGAGCGGATCCCCGTCGTGGTCGAGGAGGTCGTGCAGCGGTACGGGCGGGTCGACGTCCTGGTCAACAACGCCGGGCGCGGCCTGATCGGCGCCGTCGAGGAGTACACCGACCGCGAGCTGCGGGACCTGATGGAGCTGCACTTCTTCGGCCCGGCCGCGCTCACCCGCGCGGTGCTGCCGCACATGCGGGCCCAGGGCTCGGGCGCGGTGGTCCAGATGAGCAGCATGGGCGGCCGCTTCTCCTTCCCCGGTGTCGGCGCCTACTCGGCCACCAAGTTCGCGCTGGAGGGGCTGTCCGAGGCGCTGGCCCAGGAGGTCGCCGGGTTCGGGATCAAGGTGCTGGTCGTCGAGCCGGGCTCGTTCCGGACCGGCTTCGCGGGCGGCGGCGCGCTCGCCCACGCCACCCCGATCGCCGCGTACGAGCCGGTGGTCGGCCCGGTCCGCACCGGGCTGCCGGACTCCGACGGCAAGCAGCCCGGCGACCCGGAGAAGGCCGCTGCGGCGATCCTCGCCGCCCTGGCCGCCGAGCGGACCCCGCTGCGGCTCGCGCTCGGCAGCGACGCGGTGGACGGCGTGCTCGGCCACCTGGACGGCGCGCGGCAGGAGGCCGAGGCCTGGGCCGAGGTCGGCCGCGGCACCGACTACCCGGCCGGCGCGTGACCGGTGGCGCGTAAGCGGTGGCGCGTAACCGGGTGGCGGCCCCGGCTGCCGTCCGGGAGCCGGCCAGGGCGCCGGAAAACCGCGCGACGGCGGGCAGCCGGTTCCCTAGGCTGCCCGCCATGACCTCCGCACCCGCCGCGCTCAGCCTGGCCGCCATCACCCCCGACAACATCGACGCCGCCCTGGCCCTGCGGGTGCGCCCCGAGCAGGAGGGCCTGGTCGCGCCGGTGGTGAAGTCGCTGGCCGAGGCGTACGCGTACGGGGAGACCGCCTGGCCCCGGCTGATCCTGGACGGCGAGCGGCCGGTGGGCTTCGTGATGGCCTTCTTCGACATCCGCTTCAACCCGGAACGGCCCGACGACCGCCCCCGCTCCGGGCTCTGGCGCCTGCTGGTCGACGCCGAGGCGCAGCGCGGCGGCTACGGCCGCTTCGCCGTGGAGCAGGTCTGCGCCGAGATCCGCCGTCGCGGCGGCACCCGCGCCACCGTCACGTACGTGCCCGGCCCGGACGGACCGGCGGAGTTCTACGCCCGCCTCGGCTTCCGCCCGACCGGCGAGCTCAGCGGCGACCAGACCGTGGCGGAGCTGGACCTCCAGACCGCGGCCTAGGGTCCGTCCTCCCACCCCGGGCCCACCTCGGGCCCACCTCGGCTCCGCCCGGCGCTCCCGCTCAGCCGAGCAGTGCCGCCGCCTGCTCCCGGGCCTGCCGCAGCCACTCGGCGCGGAGCTCGGCGGGGGAGTCGGTGACCGTGCGGAACACCGTGCGCCGTACGTCGGTGACGCCGACGTACGGCAGCACGCAGGCCGCCCAGATCCGCTCCAGCGGGTCGCCGAACTCGTCGCGCTCGCGGGCTTCGGGCGTGTCCGAGGTGTTCAGCACCAGGGCCCGCCCGGCCCGCAGCAGCCCGGCCGGTTCGCCGTCGGCGGTGCCGAGCTTGTACGCGACGCCGGGGGCCAGTACCCGCTGCACCCAGCCGGCCAGGACGGCGGGTGGCATGCCCCACCAGTTGGGGTGGATCAGCACGATCGCGTCGAGGGTGGCCACTTCGGCGCGGTGCAGGGCGAGTTGCTCGTCGGGGGAGCGGTCGGCCGGGTCGACCGTGCCGGTCTCCTCGGCGGTCAGCAGCGGTCCGAAGCCCTCCGCGTAGAGGTCGTGGGCCCGCACCTCGCAGCCGTGCGCCCGTAGTTCGTCCTGCACGGCCGCGTACAGCGCGTGGTTGAAGCTGCCCGGCCGCGGATGCGCCAGGTAGACCCCGATGGTGCTCATCGTCCGTTCCCCTCAGGCTTGTTGACGAAGGCGATGCTACGTTCCGGCGCCGCGGGGTAGGGTGCCGGGCCATGACCGAGCCGGACTTCCTCGCCACGACCAGGGCGTTCTACGACGCCATCGCCACCGACTACGCCGATCGCTTCCGGGGCGCGCTGGACACCATGCCGACGGACCGGGCCGTGCTGGGGCTGTTCGCCGAACTGGTCCGGGCGGAGCGCCCCGAGGCCAAGGTGGCGGAACTCGGCTGCGGCCCGGGCTGGGTGGCGGGCCACCTGCACGGGCTCGGTCTGGACGCGTGCGGGATCGACCTCTCGCCGCGGATGGTCGAGCTGGCCCGGGCGGAGCGTCCCGAGGTGCCGTTCGGCGTCGGCTCGCTGTTGGACCTGCCGTTCCGGGACGGCGAGTTGACCGGTGCGGTGGCCTGGTACTCGATCATCCACACCCCGGCCGAGCGCCTGCCGGAGGTGTTCGCCGAGTTCGCCCGGGTGCTCGCCCCCGGCGGCCGGCTGCTGCTCGCGTTCCAGGTCGGCGACGAGCCGCTGCGTCTGGAGGAGCCCTTCGGGCGCCCGGTGTCGCTGGACTTCCGGCGCCTGCGGCCGGAGCGCGTCGAGGAGCTGGCCCGGGCGGCGGGCCTGCCGGTCACCTCCCGTACGGTCCGTGAGCCGGAGGGTGAGGAGAAGGTCCCGCAGGCGTACCTGCTGGCCCGCAAGCCGGCGGCCTGAGCGGGCGGGCCCGGGCCGCCGCCGTCCCGGCCCCCGGGCCCGGTCGGGCCGCCCGGTCAGGCCGCCTCGGGCGACGGCGACCCGGAGGCGGTCTGGATCACCTCGTCCAGCACTTCGCGCGAGCGCAGCAGGTCGTTGATCATCCGGTCGATCCGCTCGCGCTCGGCGGTGAGCTCCTCCACCAGCAGCGGGGTGGCGGTCTCGTTGGGGCCGCCGTCGGAGTCCCGCATGCAGGGGAGGATCTTGTAGATGGTCCGGCTGTGCAGCCCGGCCGCGAACAGCTCCTGGATGTGCACCACCCGGTCGACCGCCGTCTCCGGGTACTCGCGGTGGCCGCCCCCGGTGCGGCGGGCGACCAGCAGGCCCTGCTGCTCGTAGTAGCGCAGCGAGCGCTCGCTCACGCCCGTCCGCCGGGCCAGTTCACCGATCCGCACGCCGCCCGTCCCGTCGTCGGTCCGATCGTCGAAGGGTCCGCGTCCCGATGGGACTTGAACCTGACATCGATGGTAGCTTCCGCCGCTCCGCTCCGGCCCTCCCGGGTGCACCACGCGGGAGCCGAACGTTCGTGCCATGATCCCTGTATGAGTTCCAACGTTTTCTTCGACATCACCATCAACGACGAGCCGGCCGGCCGCATCGTCTTCAAGCTGTTCGACGAGGTCGTTCCGAAGACCGCCCAGAACTTCCGCGAGCTGGCCACCGGCCAGCACGGCTTCGGCTACGAGGGCTCCGGCTTCCACCGCGTGATCCCCGCCTTCATGCTGCAGGGCGGTGACTTCACCAACCACAACGGCACCGGCGGCAAGAGCATCTACGGCGAGAAGTTCGCGGACGAGAACTTCCAGCTCAAGCACGACCGCCCGGGCCTGCTGTCGATGGCCAACGCCGGCCGCAACACCAACGGCTCGCAGTTCTTCATCACCACCATCGTCACCGACTGGCTGGACGGCAAGCACGTCGTCTTCGGCGAGGTCGTCGAGGGCATGGACGTCGTGAAGAAGGTCGAGTCGCTCGGCTCGCAGAGCGGCCGCACCTCGGCCTCCATCAAGATCGCCAAGTCCGGCGTGGTCGAGTAACCACCGCTGCCCCTCGTGTGCCTGCCGCCCCGGAGCGGGAAGTCGGATCCGCCGACTTCCCGCTCCGGGGCGGCGGCCTTTCCCGAGGAGACGCCCGAGGAGAGGCCCGAGGAGAGTCCTAGGCCCAAGGACCGATGGCCCGCGCCGCCCCGGCCGGGCTGGAATGGGCGGATGGATCACGACACGGCGTACGAGGGCCTGACACCCGCCGCGCGGGCGGCGTACCTGGCGCGCATCGGCGTACCGGAGCCCGGGGAGCCGTCGGCGCAGGCCCTGGCGCGGCTGCAGCGGGCCCACCTGGGGTCCGTCCCCTTCGAGAACCTCAGCATCCACCTCGGCGAGCCCGTCGTCCTGGACCCGGCGGCCCTGGTGGCCAAGGTGGTGGACCGGCGCCGCGGCGGGTTCTGCTACGAACTGAACGGCGCCTTCGCCGAGCTGCTGCGCTCCCTGGGCTACCGGGTGGGCCTGCTGGCCGGCCGGGTCTTCGACGGGGAGCGCCCCGGCCCGCCGTTCGACCACCTGGCGCTGCGGGTCGACCTGGACGAGCCCTGGCTGGTCGACGTCGGCTTCGGCCGGTTCAGCCTGCTGCCGCTGCGCCTCGACGAGCGCGGCCCGCAGTCCGACCCCCAGGGCACCTTCACCGTCGTCCCGTACGGCGCGCACGGTCAGCTGGACGTCCTGATGAACGGCGAGCCGCAGTACCGGCTCGACCCGCTTCCGTACCCGCTCGCCGACTTCGGGCCGACCTGCTGGTGGCAGAGCACCTCGCCGGACTCGCACTTCACCCGCTCGACCACCTGCTCGCTGCTCGCCGAGGACGGCGGCCGGACCACCCTCAGCGGCAGCCGGCTCATCCGCACCGCCCCCGACGGCGCCCGCACCGAGCGGCAGCTCACCGACGCCGAGGCGCTCACCGCCTACCGCGAGCACTTCGGCATCACGCTCGACCGGCTGCCCGGGCTGTCCGGGCGGGCCGGCGGAGGGGCAGAGTAGCCGGGCGCGCGACCACCCGGGCCGGAACCGGGCAATCCCTCCGGCCGGTTCCGCCACCGCCCTACGCTCTCCTCGGGCGCGGGCCGATCCGCGGCCGAACTCGACTCCCCGGCAAGGCGGTTCACCGATGATCGAGCAGAGCGCCGACAACGGCGAGGTGACGTACGAGCAGGTGACGGTGGTCTCCCTGGCCTCCTGCGAACCGGTCTCCTGCGAACCGGTCTCCGGCGGTCCGGCGTCCGGCGGTCCGGTGTCGGGCGACCGGCTGTCCGGTGAACCGGCCGGCCCGGCGCGGTTCGTGGTCCGGGTCGTCCGCGAGGGCATGACGGTCAAGCGGGTGGCGGGCTACTGGGTGCGCTGGGACGAGCGCCGCGGCGGCGAGGAGATCCGCCACCACGCCCGCTGGGTCGCCGACGAGGAGTACGTCCGGCCGGGCACCGGCAGCCTGGCCGGCACGCTCGCGGTGACGGTCGCCGCCTACTGGACGGACGGGGCGCGCGTCTTCGGGCGTCGCCCGAGCACGGAGACCGCGGTGGTCTTCCGGCCCGGCGAGACCGAACACGAGCTGGTGCTGGAACAGGCCGCGCCGCACCGCCCGGCCGCCCTGTCGGTGCAACTGGCGCACGCCCGCTGGCTGGGTGGCGACGGGCAGCCGATCCACTACGGCTACGCGGGCGCCACCGAGGCCGAGGGCGGCGAGGGCGAGTGGCTGGTCCGCTTCCCGGAGTGCGGCACCGGGCTGCTGCCGTACGCCGGTCAGCCCGAGGCGGGGTAGGACCCCTCCGGCCGGGCCGGACTCGGCCGACCCACCCCCGGCCGACCCGCCCCCGGCTGGACCGGGATCGGCGGCACCCCCCGACTCCCCTCCCGCGCCCCCACCTTGCGGGCCCGCGCGCCGGCCCGGATCTCCCCGGGCCCGGTCGAGGCGCCGAGCGTGGTGTGCGGGTGCAGCACGGTGCCGAAGCCGCGGTGGAGGACGGTGAGGCCGGGCCCGATATCGCAAGCGGCCGGCACGTCCATCCCGTGGAGCGCGAGCGCCTCCTGGACCAGGCGGCCCAGGAGGCGGTGGCGACGGCGGCCCATCAGCGCGGTGACGAGTGACATCCACCCATGGCGATGGAGCGACTATCGCAGGTCATCGGCTACTTGACGTCCGGCACCGGCGTGTCGTTCTTGAAGGCGTCGAAGACCTGCTTGGACTTGGTGGCGTCCCACAGCACCGCCGACTCGCCGGTCTTGGTCCGGAAGTCCGCGTTGCCGATCGGCACGGTCATCGACTTGCCGCTGCCGCCGTTGATGTCCTTCATGGCGAGGAACATCGATCCGAGGTCGGTCAGCCCGCAGTCCTCGTCGACGATCAGGGTGCCGAGCGCGGAGTCGACCAGCGGGTAGAAGGTGAACGGGTTGAGCAGGTTGCCCGGGGAGGAGGCCTGGTGGGCGAGGGCGCCGAGGAACTTCTGCTGGTTGCGCATCCGGCCGAGGTCCTGGTCGGCCATCTGGTGGCGCTGGCGGACGAAGGCCAGGGCCTGCTTGCCGGTGAGGGTCTGGTCGCCGGCCTGGAGGTCGAGGCCGGAGTCCTTGTCCTTGACGGGCTGGTCGATCTTCATCTCGACGCCGCCGATGGAGTCGACGATGCCGACGAAGCCGGCGAAGCCGATCTCGGCGTAGTGGTCGATCCGGATGCCGGTGTTCGTCTCGACGGTCTGGACGAGCAGGCGCCCGCCGCCCGCGCCGAAGGCAGAGTTGATCTTCGCGGTGGTGCCCTTGACCGGCTTGCCGTTGCTGCCCGCGTGCTCCGGGATCGGCACCCAGGAGTCGCGCGGGATGCTCATCAGGGTGTTCCCGTTGTCCCCGACGTGCAGGATCATCATCGAGTCGCTGCGCTTGCCCTCGTCGTGGCCGGTGTGCAGGTCGTCCTGCTCGCCCTCGGTGAGGCCCTGGCGGCTGTCGGAGCCGACGATCAGCCAGTTGGTGCCCTTGCCGGCGGCCGGGCGGCCCGGGTAGTCGGCGAGCACGTTCTCGTGGTTGAGCTTGGAGTCCGCCCAGAACCAGGTGGAGACGGCGGTCACCATGACGGCGATCAGCAGGCCGAAGACCGACCACTTGACGATCCGGCGCCGAGGCCAGCGCCTGGCCTGCGGGGCGGCCGGCCGGGCGTCGCCCGGTCCGCCGGGGCCGCCGGGCCCCCCGGGTCCGCCCGGATGTCCGGGACCGGCCGGTCCACCGGGGTGGCCGCCGGGCACACCGGCGCCCTGCGGCACACCGGCCCCCTGCTGCGGCACACCGCCGAGCCGGGACGGCGCCGGCGGCTGGGCCGGCTGCCGCGGCGCGGACGCCCCCGGCCCGCGCGGGTTCAGCGAGGCCGGCAGCGGCGGCTCGGCCGCCGCGCCGCCGCCCCCGGTGCCGCCGTACGGGTTCCCGCCGCCCCCCGGGCGGCCCTCCTGCCACGTGTTCATGCCGTCGAGGATGCCCGACCCGGCTCCGCCTGACTCCCCCCGGGGGGCCCACCAGGCCTCTTGTAGCAGTTTTGATGCACGTACCGGATCGTTCCGCCGCAACGTCCGGACACCCGGCGTTCCAGCGGCTGAAACGATTCTTGACCGGCCCGAACGGCCCGTGTTTGCATTCCGGACATGGACCAGCGTTGGGCACTCACGCGTCGGCGGCACGTCGACCTGCGGCGTGGTGTGGCCTGTTCGCTCTGTCGCGGCTGACGCGCGCCCGTCGGAACCCCGCACGTCCCGCGTCCACGGACGCAGTGCCCCCGGGTGCCGGACCCCACCCCGGTGACCCCCGCCGCAGCGCCTCCCCACCGCGCCGCGCCGCCCCGCTTCCAGCCAGAGGTGAACCCATGGCCGTCGTCCTGTCCGTTTCCGGCTCCCCGTCCGCCACCTCCCGCACCACCCGCCTGCTGCGCCACGTCGACGCGCTCCTGGTGGAGCGCGGCCACCAGGTCGTCCCCTTCGAGGCCCGCAGCCTGCCCGCGCACCCGCTGCTCTCCGGCGACTTCGACCACCCCGAGATCGTCGCCGTCGCCGAGCTGTTCGCCCGGGCCGACGGCGTCGTCATCGGCACCCCCGTCTACAAGGCGGCCTACTCGGGCCTGCTGAAGGCCCTGCTGGACGTGCTCCCGCAGTACGCGCTCGCGGGCAAGACCGTCCTGCCGCTGGCCACCGGGGGCTCGCCCGCGCACGTCCTCGCGGTGGACTACGCGCTGCGTCCGGTGCTCAGCTCGATGGGCGCCGGGCACATCACCCAGGGCTGGTTCGTGCTCGACCGCCACATCACCGCCCGGGAGGACGGTGCGACCCTGCTCGAGCACGGGACCGAGGACCTGCTCGCCCCGGTCGTCGACGGCTTCGCCACCGCGCTGGAGCGGCTGGCCGCACCGGCGCTGTCCGGCTGCTGTCCGGCTGCTGACCGGCGGCGCGACCGCGGCCGCGGCCCGTACGGGGCGTCCCCGAGACGGGCCGCGGCGCCCCCTAGGGGGAGACACGCCGCGCCCCGTAGAACCTTGGTTGAGCCGCTTCATTCCGTCGGATGACGAGCCGTCCGCCGTCCGCTCCTACGGTGGTTCTCACATCCCCACCCGCCAGGAAGCGACCCGATCAGGTCGGGTCCGGTGGCCAGGTCCACCGGGAGGGTGGAGACAACTCCCGGTCGAGGACTACCGCTTGCGCCATGTCGCGCGGCGGGCGGACCCGTGAGGCTGGGGGGCAACGGGTGAGCGCATCTTCCATAGGAGACTCCAGTGACGACGGCAGCAGCAGCCGTGTACGACCCCCAGCTTCCCGGCGGAGCCTCCGCCGTCGCCGCATCGGCCCGTCAGGTCACCAAGGCGTACGGCTCCGGCGAGACCAAGGTCACCGCGCTCGACGCGGTCGACGTCGACATCCAGCGCGGCCGGTTCACCGCGATCATGGGCCCCTCGGGCTCCGGCAAGTCCACCCTGATGCACTGCCTGGCCGGGCTGGACACGGTCAGCGGCGGTCGGATCTGGATCGGTGACACCGAGATCACCGGCCTCAAGGACAAGCAGCTGACCAGACTGCGCCGGGACAAGATCGGCTTCATCTTCCAGGCGTTCAACCTGCTGCCCACCCTGAACGCGCTGGAGAACATCACGCTGCCGATGGACATCGCGGGCCGCAAGCCCGACCAGGCCTGGCTGGACCAGGTGGTGGAGACCGTCGGCCTGGCCGGCCGGCTCAAGCACCGCCCGACCCAGCTCTCCGGCGGCCAGCAGCAGCGCGTCGCGGTGGCCAGGGCGCTGGCCGCCCGCCCCGAGATCATCTTCGGCGACGAGCCCACCGGGAACCTGGACTCCCGGGCCGGCGCCGAGGTGCTGACCTTCCTGCGCCGCTCGGTCGACGAGCTGGGCCAGACCATGGTGATGGTCACCCACGACCCGGTCGCCGCCGGCTACGCGGACCGCGTGCTGTTCCTCGCCGACGGCGTGATCGTCGACGAGATGCACGCGCCCACCGCCGACTCCGTCCTCGAACGCATGCGCCGTTTCGACGGCAAGCGCACCAGCTGAGCGGCGGGCGACACGACCATGCTGCTCAAGACCTCCCTGCGGAGCTTCTTCGCCCACAAGGGCCGGATGGCGCTCTCGCTCATCGCCGTCGTGCTGTCGGTGGCCTTCGTCTCCGGCACCCTGGTGTTCTCGAACACCGCCACCAGTACCTTCGACAAGCTCTTCGCCGCGACCGCCTCCGACGTCTCGGTCCAGCCGCCCAAGTCGGCCGAGGACGAGGACCCGGAGCTCGCCGACAAGCCGGCCACCGTCCCGGCCGCGCTCGCCGGGCAGGTCGCCGCGGTGCCCGGCATCAAGACGGCCGTCGGCCAGGTCATGGTCCACAACGCGACCCTGGTCAACCCGGCCACCAACAAGCTGGTCGGCCCGACCAGCGGGGCGCCGACCCTGGTCGGCAACTGGACCGACACCCCGCGCAACCCAGTCACCATCACCTCCGGCCACGTGCCGCGGGGCGCGGGCGAGCTGGTGCTGGACGCCGACACCGCGAAGAAGGCCAAGCTCGGCCTCGGCGACAAGCTGCGGGTCGACAACGCCGGCGGCAAGCACGAGTTCACCATCGCGGGCATCGCCACCTTCACCACCACCAACCCGGGCGCGGCGCTGGCCTTCCTGGACACCGCGACCTCGCAGCAGGTGCTGCTCGGCGAGCCGGCGTTCACCTCCATCGAGGCCTTCGGCGACGGCAGCCGCAGCGACGACGGCCTCAAGGCCGACGCCCTGGCCAAGCTCGGCGGCGGCTACCAGGTCAAGACCGCGGCCGAGCAGAAGGACGAGAACAACAAGAGCGTCGGCAGCGGCCTGGACTTCATGAAGTACGCGATGCTCGGCTTCGCCGGCGTCTCGCTGATCGTCGGCGGCTTCCTGATCATCAACACCTTCTCGATGCTGGTCGCCCAGCGCACCCGGGAGATCGGCCTGCTGCGCGCCCTCGGCGGCAGCCGCCGGCAGGTCAACCGCTCGGTGCTGGTCGAGGCGCTGATCCTGGGCGTGCTCGGCTCGACCCTCGGGATCGCGGCGGGCCTGGGCATCGCGGTCGGCCTGATCGCGCTGATGAACGCGATCGGCATGGACCTGCGGGCGAGCGACCTGCAGATCGGGCCGGACGTGTTCGTCGCCGGGTACGCGGTGGGCATCCTGATCACCGTCGTGGCGGCCTGGATCCCGGCCCGCCGGGCGAGCCGGATCTCGCCGATGGCCGCCCTGCGCGACCACGGCACCCCGGCCGAGGCCCGCGCCAACGTGGTCCGTACGGTTCTCGGGCTGGTCCTGACGGCCGGCGGCGGCGGTCTGCTGGTGCTCGCCGCGAAGGCGGAGAAGGCGGCGACCGGCGGCCAGTACCTCGGCCTGGGCGTGCTGCTCACCCTGATCGGCTTCGTGGTGCTCGGCCCGCTGCTGGCCACCGCGGTCATCCGGGTGCTCGGCGCGCTGCTGCCGGCCCTGTTCGGCCCGTCCGGCAAGCTCGCCCAGCGCAACGCGATGCGCAACCCGCGCCGCACCGGCGCCACCGCCGCCGCGCTGATGATCGGCCTGGCGCTGGTGATCGCCTCCTCGGTGTTCAGCTCCTCCGCGGTCACCTCCGCCAGCGAGCAGATCGACCGGTCGGTGGGCGTGGACTACATCATCAGCGGCGGTCGCACCGCGGTCACCGCCGAGATGCTGGACGCGGTCCGCAGGACCCCGGGGGTCGACCACGTCACCGCCGAGAAGGACTTCGACGCCAAGGTCCAGCTGCCGGACGGCCGGACCGAGCGGACCGGACTGGCCGCCGTGCCCCCGACCTTCTTCGGCACGGACTTCCGCCTCCCGGTCGCCTCCGGCACGGTCGACTCGATCGGACGCGGAGCGCTGGGGATCGGCGAGAAGTTCGCCAAGGACCACAACCTCAAGGTCGGCGACAGCGTCACCGTCACCTACCTCAAGGGCCGTACCCAGGTGCTGCAGGTCGGGGTCGTGTTCGCGAAGAGCTCGCTCTACGGGGGCGCCTCCTTCGTCGACGTCGCCACCATGGCCGAGGCCGTACCGGCCGCCGAGGTGCCCGAACCCCGGACCTTCTTCGCCAAGGCCTCCTCCGGCGCCGACACCGGCAGGACGCTGACCGCCCTGGAGGACGCGCTCAAGGAGTACCCGCAGCTGTCGGTCAAGGACCAGGCGGGCTACAAGGAGCTGGTGCAGTCCCAGGTCAACACCCTGCTCTACCTGATCTACGGGCTGGTCGCCCTCTCGATCACGGTCGCCGTGCTCGGCGTGGTCAACACCCTGGCGCTGTCGGTGGTCGAGCGGACCCGGGAGATCGGCCTGCTGCGGGCGATCGGCCTCTCCCGCCGCCAGCTGCGCCGGATGATCCGGCTGGAGTCCGTGGTGATCGCGCTGTTCGGCGCCGTCCTCGGCACCGGGCTGGGCCTCGCCTGGGGCGTCACCGTCCAGGGCGTCCTGCGGGACCAGGGCCTCGGCACGCTCTCCGTGCCGACCGCCACGATCGCGATCACCCTGGTCTCCTCGGTGCTGATCGGCCTGGTCGCCGCGCTCGTCCCGGCCTTCCGGGCCGGACGGATGAACGTCCTCGCCGCCATCGCGACGGACTGAGCCGGCGCCGGGGGGCGCCGGATCGGGGAACACGGGGCCGGGGGCCGGGTGCGCACAGCGCCCGGCCCCTGCGGCACGTCCGGTCTCCGGAGGGCTGAGATGATCGTCCGATGTTCCCCTCGGACGCCCCGCCGCTGCCCAGCGCCGCGCCCCTCACCGCCGCGACGGCCGCCCGCTGGCGCGCCGCCCGCACGGCCTGGCGGCTGGACAGCCGCTGGCTCGCGCTGCTGCCGGTCGCGTTCGCGGTCCTGGCCACCGCGGTGGAGCCCAGCGCCGCCCGCTGCAACGCCCAGGGCATCTGCCGGGACACCTGGGGCTCGGCGCTGGCCGGCTGGTCGGTGCTGGCCGAGGTCGTCCTGCTGGCGGCCAGGGTCCGGGTCCGGGCGCTGGTCCCGCCCGTCGTCCTGGCCCTGCTCTGGTACCTCCCGGACGGCCTGGTCACCCCGCTCGCCCGCTGGTCGGCGGTGCTGCTCCACGTGCTGCTCACCGCCGTCCTGCTCGGCGCCGAGGCCGGCCGCCGCCGGGCCCGCCAGCAGCTGGACGAGCTGATGGCCCCGCCCGTCCCCTTCCCGTGGACGGCCGCCGGCGCGCCCTCGCCGGTCCTGCGGGACGGCCCGCCGGTGCTGCGCCGCGCCCTCGGCGTGCTGCTGCTCGTGGTCGCCGCGGCCTTCCCGCTGTACGGGCTCTGGGCGCAGGCCCGGGCGGACGCCGTCGCCGAGCGGGCCGTCCGGGTGACCGGCACCGCGGGCACGACCGACCGGGACGAGGTCCTGACCGTCCGCTTCCAGCCGCCCGGCGGCGGCCCCGAGCGCACCGCCGCCCTGGACGTCTGGTGGCAGCGGCAGCCCCAGCCCGGCGAGCCCGTCCCGCTGCTGGTGGACGGCGACTCGGTGCGCGCCCTGGGCGACGAGTACGACCTCTCCGGCCAGCTGGCCGCCGGCGGCCTGATCGCCCTGCCCGGCCTGGTGCTGCTCGGCTCGGCCGCCGTCGCCGGCGCCCGCCGCGCCCGGCCGTCCTTCGAGGGCTCCGCCCCCGCGCTCGCCGTCCGGGTCCGCGCCGACGCCCGCGGCGACCTGCTGGTCCAGCCGCTGGACGGCCCGGCGGAGGGGCCCGGGCTCTGGCGCCTGGTCGAGCGCGACCGCTACCGCTGGGCCCAGCGCGGTGTCCCGGGCCGGGAGGGCCCGGCCTGGGTGCCCGAGTACGCGGACACCGGCAGCGAGGACGACGACTACCCCGACCCGGTCCTCGACCCCGACGAGGACGAGGAGTACGAGGACGAGGAGTACGAGGAGCACGAGGAGCACGAGGAGCTCTTCGACCGGGCGACCCCGGCCGAGGCCGCCGCCTGGCTGGCCCACGCCGGCCGCAGCGTGCCCGCCGTGCTGTACCGCGGCCCCGACGGCCCCGACCGCCAACTCCTCGTCCGCCCGGGCCTGTTGGACACCGACCCGTACTGGGTGGCGGCGTTGGTCGCGCCCGCCGCCCGGGCCCCGCGGCTCAGTCGGCGCACCGAGCGCTACCGCGAGCGCGAGCTCGCCGTCGCCGCGCTGACCGCCGAGACCGTGGCGGCCGCCCCCGAGGCCGGGCCGGACGCCGAGCCGGTGGCCGCCCGCCGCTGGGAGATGCCGCTGCCGCTGCGGGCGGCGGCCGGGCCGGTCACGGCGCTGCTGGTCGCCGCCGCCGTCGTGCTGCTGGACGACGACGGCTGGTGGGAGAACCTGGTGCGCCCGCTCTGGATCGGCTCGCTGGCGATCCTCGCCTGCGCCCAGACGCTGTCCTGGCAGATGGCGGCCGACCGCAACGGCCTGCGGGTGGCCACCGCGCTGCGCACCCGCACCTTCCGGTGGCCGGAGATCAGCGCGGCGGCGGTGCACCGGGGCCTGCTCACCATCCGGCTGCGCGGCGGCCGGGAGTTCTCCTTCGCCAGCCGCCCGGCGGTCTGGCTGGCGGGCCACTTCGGCGACCGGTACGACCCGGTGGCCCTGGCCAGGACGGTGGCCACCGCCGCGCACCGGCCGGACCTGCGCCCGGCCGGCGTCCTGCCGGACCGGCTGGGCGCCCCGCAGCACCTGCTGAACCGGCTCGCCCTGGTCGGCTACGCGGTGTTCACCGTGGCCCACTACGCGATCTGAGCCGGGCTCCGAGCCGGGTCGTACCCCCTGGTGGAGGCCCGCACCGGCGGCCTGGCGACGTGTTCTCGATCACAGTGCCGGTGCCGCGCCGCGAGGTGCGCGCGGCCGCCCGGACCGGGACGAGACGGGGACGCGTCCGCACCGGTACGGTGGGCCCCGATGAACACCAAGGCTGCTGAGGAGCTTCCGGCTGTTTCCGTGATCATGCCGGTGCTCAACGAGGAACGTCACCTGCGCACGGCCGTCCGGCGCATCCTGGACCAGGACTACCCGGGGCCGATGGAGGTGGTGATCGCCCTCGGTCCCTCCGGCGACCGGACCGACGAGATCGCCGCCGAGCTGGTGGCCGAGGACCCGCGGGTGCGGACGGTGGCGAACCCCACCGGCCGGACGCCCGCCGGGCTGAACGCCGCGATCCGGGGCTCCCGCCACCCGATAGTGGTGCGCGTGGACGGCCACGGCCTGCTCACCCCCGGCTACATCGCGACCGCCGTCCGGCTGCTGGGCGAGATGGAGGCGGCCAACGTCGGCGGCATCATGCACGCCGAGGGCGAGACCGAGTGGGAGAACGCGGTCGCCGCCGCGATGACCTCCAAGCTCGGCGTCGGCAACGCGGCCTTCCACACCGGCGGCCTGGCCGGACCGGCGGACACCGTGTACCTCGGCGTGTTCCGGCGCGAGGTGCTGGAGAAGCTCGGCGGGTACAACGAGGAGTTCATCCGCGCCCAGGACTGGGAGCTGAACTACCGGATCCGCCAGGACGGCGGCCTGGTCTGGTTCACCCCGCAGCTCAAGGTGACGTACCGGCCCCGGCCCTCGGTGCGGGCGCTGGCCAAGCAGTACAAGGACTACGGCCGCTGGCGCCGGGTCGTCACCCGCTACCACCGCGGCTCGGTCAACCTGCGCTACCTCGCCCCGCCGGCCGCGCTGCTCGCGGTCACCCTGGGGCTGGTGCTCGGCGCCGCCGTCCACCCGGCCTTCCTCGCGGTCCCCGGCGCCTATCTGGCGGGCATCGTCGGCGGGGCCGTGACCGAGGGCCGCGGACTGTCCCTCAAGGCCAGGGCGATGCTGCCGGTGGCCTTCGGGACGATGCACCTCAGCTGGGGCTTCGGCTTCCTCACCTCGCCGCGCTCGCTGGCCCGCCGGGTGATCGCCAGCGTCGGCCCGGCCTCCGAGGACGTGCTCTCCAAGACCGGCTGACGCCCCCGTCGCAAGACCGGCTGACGCCCCGTCGCGCCCGCCCCCCTCCGTGGGTGCGGGCGTGGCTACTTGGCGCAGGCGTCGGTGTCGTCCGCCTGCACCTTCTGCAGGTCCTCGGGCGCCTCGGTCGGCACCGCCGACGGGGCGGCGGACGCGGTCAGGACGTCCTTGCCGAGCACCAGCAGCAGCCCGGCCTTGGGGTCCGCCTTCGCGGCCGGCCGGACGGCGTCGCCCGGCAGCCCGAGGGCGGTGGCCAGGGCACCGGCCGCGGCCTCCTGGCCCGGCTGGTAGGACACCGTGGTGTCCGCGGCGACCGGCGCGTCGCTGCCGACCTCGGCCTTGGCGAAGCCCTTCGTGCGGAGCTTCTCGACGGTCGGCCCGGACTGCCCGCGCTTGCCGCTGCCGTTGCGCACCGTCACCTGGACGTCCTTGGTGTCCACCGCCGGGGCGGTGGCGGCCGGTGTGCCCGGCGCGGCGGAACCGGTGTCCGCGGGCGCGGGCGGGGCGGCCGTCTCGGTCAGCGAGCGGTCGCCCGCGACCATCGCGAACAGCTGCCCGGCGTCCGGCTGCTTGAAGATCACCCGGCCCTTTTCCTTGGGGTCGTCCAGGACGGGCGCGGTGGTGAAGGTGATGTTCTTGGTGTCGACCTTGCTGATGTCGAGCGCGAGGTCCTTGAGCTTGTCCACGCTGCCGATGCCGGAGTCCACGGTGAGCGCCTTGGTGGCGGCGTCCGCGAGCTTGTAGAGCTTGGTCGGGCTGGTCAGGGTGTCGTCGCTCTTGATCTTGCGGATCATCGAGCTGATGAACTGCTGCTGCAGCGGGATCCGGGAGAGGTCGCCGCCGAACCCGACCGCGTGCCGGGTGCGGACGAAGGCCAGCGCCTCCTCGCCCTGGACCACGTGCCGGCCCTTGCTCATCTTGAGGTGGGAGCCCGAGTCGTCGATGTCCTTGGCCGCGCAGACCTCGACCCCGCCGACGGCGGTGGAGAGGGTCTTCACCGCCTCGAAGTTGACCTGCACGAAGTGGTCGACCCGGATCCCGGTGTTCTTCTCGACGGTCTTCCAGGTGCAGCCGGCGTCCCGCCCCTCCTGGCCGAGGCTCTCGTTGAACTGCTCCCGCGGCGAGCCCGGGATCCTCTTCCCCTGGGCGGTCTGGCAGTCCGGGATCGGCACCATCAGGTCGCGCGGGAGGCTGACCACCGTCGCGTTGGTGCGGTCCTTGGCGATGTGGAACAGCAGCGTGGTGTCGGCGTGCCCGGTGCTGCCCTCGTCGCCGTACTGGCGTCCGAGGCCCTCCCGGCTGTCGGTGCCGATCACCAGGATGTTCAGCGCGTCCCCGGCGGCCTTGGGGCGCTCGGCCTCGTCGCCCAGCTGGACCTTGACCGAGGTGATGTTGTCGTTGAAGTGCTTGTACAGGTAGTACGCCCCGCCGCAGCCCGCGACCAGCACCAGGGCGCCGGTTCCGGCCGTCCACTTGAGCACCCGTCGGCGCCGGTTCCGCTTGGCGGCGGCCGCCCGCCGCCGGCTGTCCCGACGGCCCTCCCCGGCCGGCGCCGCGGGGGCGTCGGCGGCCCGGCGGCGGCGCTGCCGGGGGACCCCGGGGGCCGGGTCGACCCGGGCCCGCCCGGTTTCCGGTTGCTCCTCGTGCACGGGGGTTCCCTACCTTCGACCGGTCACGGCTCCGGCCCGCCCGTCCTGACGGGCCGATCCGGACACACTAGACGAGCCGAACGGGGGAATCGTTCCTGGTGTGATCTGCATCATGTGTGAACGAAGCAGGGGTGGATCCCGTCCGTTCCCACGCGTTCGACCGGCACACCCGCGCCGACCTGCGGCGCGGTCCGGCCCGGCCGGAGCGGGCCCGCGTGGCCGCGCTCAGTGCTGCGCGCAGGCGTCCACGTCGGCGGTGCGTCCCTCGAACGTGGGCGAGGCGCCCGCCGAGGGTGACGCCGCGGCGAAGGCCGCCTCCGCCGAGCCCGCACTCGGGGTCGCACTCGGGCTCGCGCTCGGCCCGGCACCCGGCCCCGCGCTCGGGCCCGCCGACGGCGTCGGCCCGGGCGGCCGGACGGCCACCGGCCGGTCGTCCCGCAGCGCCGTGAACAGCTGGGTGGTCTGCGGCTGCACGAACTCGTCCCGGTCCGAGTCGTAGCGGTACGGGCGGCGCGGCGCGGTCAGGAAGACCACGTCCGCGGACGGGATGCCGCGCAGGTCCTGGGTGAGGTCGTACAGCGCGCCGAGCGAGGAGAGCCCGCCGTCCGCCTGGATCGAGGAGGTGGCCGCGTCCAGCACCGGCCACAGCCTGGCCGGGTTCAGCAGCACCCCCTGCGACTCCACCTTGCGGATCAGCGCGGCCAGGAACTGCTGCTGACGGCCCATCCGCTGGGTGTCGCTGCCGTCCCCCAGGCTCTCCCGGGCCCGGACGTAGCCGAGCGCCTGCTCGCCGTGCAGGGTGTGCCGGCCGGCGGGCAGGTCGAGCTTGGCGTCCTTGTCGTGGATCGGCTGCGGCACGCACACCTCGACCCCGCCGATCGCGTCCACCATCGTCTTGAAGCCGCTGAAGTCGAGGATCAGGTAGTGGTCGATCCGGATCCCGCTGAGCTGTTCGACGGTCCGGATGGAGCAGGCCGGACCGCCCGTCTCGAAGGCCCAGTTGAACTGCATCAGGCCCGGCTTGCTGTGGGTGCCGTCCGGCCGCTCGCAGGCGGGCACGGAGACCATGACGTCGCGCGGTACGGACACCGCGGTCGCGTGCCGCCGGTCGGCCGACAGGTGCAGCAGGATCGTGGTGTCCGAGCGCTGGGTGCCCGGCTGGCCCCCGTAGGCGCCGTTCGTGCCGGAGCGGTCGTCGCTGCCGATCAGCAGGATGTTCTCGGCGCCCCGCGCGCCGGCCGAGCGGCTGGGCCGTTCGGCCTCCAGCTTGGCGAGCAGCCGGTCGGTGGTCGCGTCGGTCCGGATGTTGCCGTCCAGTTTGCGGTAGGCGATCCAGAGCAGCACCCCGCCGGCGACCAGCAGGAACGCGACGACGCCGGCGGTGATCATCAGCCACCGCCGGCGCCTGCGCGGGCGTTCGGGCCCGTCCGGGGGAGCGTCCTCGGGGGGAGTGTCCGCCGGGGGACCGTTGGTCGGGGGATCGGCGGTCGGGGGGTGCTCGGTCTCGTCCTCGGCCATGGCAGGGATCCCTACCCGCCCGGCCCCGGCCCGGGGGTCACCCGAGGCGCAGTGTCACCCGTTCGGATTCCGTCCGCTTCTCCCACTGCTCGGCGTCCAGGGCCTGCGAGTTGCGGCACAGCACCACCGAGGCGCCGGCCGCCAGCGGCGCCAGCAGGCCGGCCTCCAGGCCCGCCCAGTCGTCGTACGAGAGGGTGGACAGGACCCGGTCGCCGGGCTTGAGGCCGAGCCGGACGGCCCCCTCCCGGGCCAGCGCGACGGTCTGCTCGCCCGTCAGCTTCAGCGGCAGCCCGTCCACCGCGGTCTCCAGCGCCTGCCCGTCCGGGACGACGGGGGAGTACGGCGCGAAGCGGTCGCCCTGGCCGGGCACCTCGGCGGCGTAGTCCAGGAAGCCGTCCGGGCGTTGCGGGAAGCGGCCGCCGAGCGGCCGCAGCGCGAGCGCGACCCGCTCGCCCTCGCAGGCCTGGGCGGCCGCCAGCCCGTCCGGGCCGCTGACCACCAGGTCGGCGGTGGCCGGGTCGCCGCCCGGCACCGCCGTCACCCCGACCGACCAGCAGGCGAGCAGCCAGACGGCGCTCTGCCAGTGGGCGGGCAGCAGCAGCGCCGCCCGGTCGCCGGGGCCGGCGTTGAGTTCGTCCTGCAGGAGGTTGGCGGTCTTGGCCACCCAGTTGTCGAAGGTCCGGGCGGAGAGCTCCACCCGTTCGCCGGTGGCGTCGTCGTAGAAGGTGACCAGCGGGGCCGCGGGATCGACCGAAGGGGTGCCGCCGCGCAGGAATGCGTGCAGCAGCTCGACGGGGGTGCGGGCATCGGCAGCGAAAGGCGCAGTCATGGTGCGCCCCAGCCTAAGGCCTTCGGGCGGGAGGCCGGGAGGGGTGCCTGGCGGCGCACGCGAGCGGCGCAAGCCGAGGTGACGTCAGGGGGGATTTGCATTCAATATCCGTTTTATGCGTATCTCACTTCTGGTCGGTGCCGCCGCGAGCTGCGTCGCCGCCCTGCTCCTCCCACCGACCCTCGCCCCGGCCGCCGTCGCGGAGCCGGTGCCGACCGAACAGACCTCCGCGGGCGGGGGCACCGTGACGAGCCTGTCGCTGGCCTCGGCCGAACACAGCGTCACCCAGCGCGCCACCAAGCCGTTCTCGCTCGTCGGGGTGAGCTGGGACGACCCCCGGCAGTCCCTCGCCGGCACTTCGATCCGGGTCCGCACCCGCAGCCTCGCCACCGGCACCTGGGGCGACTGGCGCCGACTGGACGTCGAGGGCGAGGACGCCCCCGACGAGCGGGACGGCCGGTCCGGCATCCGCGGCTCCACCGCACCGCTGTGGACCGGTCCCAGCAACGGCGTGGCCATCGAGGTCACCCCAGGGCCGAACGGGCTGCCCGCCGGCCTGCGCGCGGAACTGGTCGACCCGGGCAAGGGCGCCTCCGCGCCGGCCTCCGCCCCGCGCACCCTGCCGGGCGAAACGGCGACCCACCGGGACGTGGCCGACCACGAGGGGCCGCGGCCGGGCATCGTGACCCGGGCGGGCTGGGGCGCCGACGAGTCGCTGCGCGAGCCGGGCTTCGTCTACACCGGGACGGTCAAGGCGGTCTTCGTCCACCACACCGCCACCGCCACGGACTACGCGTGCAGTGACGCACCGCAGATGATCCGGGCGATCTACCAGTACCACGTCCAGAGCAACGGCTGGCGGGACATCGGCTACAACTTCCTGGTCGACCGCTGCGGCACCATCTACGAGGGCCGGGCCGGCGGCGTCGCCCAGCCCGTCCTCGGCGCGCACACCCTCGGCTTCAACACCGACTCGACCGGCGTCGCCGCGCTCGGCACCTTCACCTCCGACGGCCCGCCGCAGCAGCTGGTGGACGGCGTGAGCAAGATCGCGGCCTGGAAGCTCGGCCTGACCGGCCAGGACGCGTCCGGCCAGACCAACCTGACGTCCGGCTCCTCGCAGAGCCGCTACCCCAAGGGCACGGTCGTCTCCTTCGACACCGTCTCCGGCCACCGGGACGCCTTCGCCACCGAGTGCCCGGGCGACGGGCTCTACAACCGGCTCGGCGACATCCGCTCCTGGGCCGCCCACCTCCAGGGCCGCTGAGCCCCCGTCCTCACCCGCGCGGCCGGGCCGGTCGCTCCTGCGCCGGCCCCACGTCGCCCCACCGGCGCACCAAGGCGCGCAACTCCTCCGTCAGCTCCGTCCCCAGGTCCGGCCGGAGGTCGTACCGCGCCGGAGTGTTCTGCAGCAGCGCGATCCGCCACCCGGCCCCGGCGTTCACCGCGATCACCGTCTGCACCGCGTTGAGCCCGGGGTCGATCCCCTCCGCGCCGTCCGGCACCATCCCCGCGACGGCCTCCAGCTGGGCCACCCCCGGCCCCAGCGCCCGCACCCGCCGCACCGAGGCCACGTACCGGGGCGTCGGGTGGTCGGCGAAGATCCGACCCAGCTCGGCGGCGATCACCGACCGGCCGCGGTGCCCGCTCCCGTCGTAGCCGATCACCTCGCCGTCCGGCGCGAACGGTCCGGCGAAGGCCGCGCCGTCCCGCCGGTTCCACCCGTCCAGCATCCGGCGGTACAGCGCCCGCACCGCGATCTCGTCCCCGGAGGGCAGGTCCGGCAGCCGCGTATCGTTCATATCCCCATGGTGGGCGACGGCGGCGCGGGAGGCGACGGCAGTGACGGGCGGGACGGACGGTACGGGCGGCGGCTCGGTGCGGCGCTGGCGGCCGGGCTTCCCGCTGGACGCGGCCCGGACCCTGCTGCCGCTGCGCCGGGGCCCCGCCGACCCGTCGTACCGGACCGCGGGTGACGGCGCCGTCTGGCGCGCCTCCCGCACCCCGGCGGGCGTCGGCACGCTGCGGGTGCTGTCCCGGCCGGCGTCCGGCGAGGTCGAGGCGTGGGCCTGGGGCCCGGCCGCGGACTGGCTGCTCGACCGCCTCCCGGTGCTGCTGGGCGCGCAGGACGAGCCGGAGGCGCTGGTGCTGCCGCCCGGCCCGCTGCGGGACGTCCAGCGCCGTACCGCCGGGGTGCGGCTGACCCGTACGGGCCTGGTGCTGGAGTCCCTGGTCCCGGCGATCCTGGAGCAGAAGGTCACCACCGACGAGGCCTACCGCGCCTGGCGCACCCTGCTGCGGGACTTCGGCACCCCGGCGCCCGGCCCGGCCGAGGGGATGCGGGTGGCGCCGTCGGCCCGGGAGTGGGCGCTGGTCCCGAGCTGGGAGTGGCACCGGGCGGGGGTGGACCCGAAGCGGTCCGCGACGGTGATGCGTGCCGTCCGGCTGGCGCCGCGGCTGGAGGAGGCGTCCGCGATGGGCCACGAGGAGGCCTTCGCCCGGCTCACCGCCGTCCCGGGCATCGGAGTCTGGACGGCGGCCGAGACCCTGCAGCGCAGCAACGGCGACCCGGACGCGGTCTCGGTCGGCGACTTCCACCTGCCCAACCTGGTCGGCTGGGCCCTGGCGGGCCGCCCGCGCAGCGACGACGCCCAGATGCTGGCCCTGCTGGAGCCCTACCGCCCGCACCGCCACCGGGTCTGCCGCCTGCTGCTGGCGGCGGGCGCCCGGGCTCCCCGCTACGGCCCCCGCCTCACCCCCAACGACCACCGCCACCGCTGACCGGAGGGCGGCGGAGGGCGTCGGGGGTGGCGGTTACCGCACCTCGATGAAGGCGGCCGCGTCGCGTTCCGGGCGTTCGCGGGGTGCCTCGGCGGGGCGGCCGACGGCGACGGCGCCCATCGGGTCCCAGCCGTCGGGCAGGTCCAGCGCGGCGCGGACGGTGTCGCGGCAGAACATGGTGGACGAGACCCAGGCGGAGCCGTAGCCCTCGCCGGTGAGGGCGACCAGCAGGTTCTGCACGGCGGCGCCGGCCGCGACGGTGAACATCTCCCGTTCGGCCCCGGCCCGCCGGGCGTCGGGGTAGTCGTGCGAGCCGTCCGTCACCAGGCAGGGCACCACCAGGTACGGCGCGTCGCGCAGGACGTCACCGCGGGCGGTGCGGCGGGCGATCCTGGCGTCGTCCCAGCCGTCGAGCTCGCGCAGGTCGCGCCGCCAGGCGGCGAGCATCGCGTCGAGCAGCCGGGTGCGGGTCTCGGGAGACTCCAGCAGGACGAACCGCCACGGGGTGGTGTGGTGCGGGGCGGGCGCGGTCACGGCGGCCGCGACGGCGCGGCGGACGGCGGCCGGGTCGACCGGTTCGGCGGTGAAGGAGCGGACGGTGCGCCGCAGGGTGACGGCCTGGCGCAGGGCCTCGGAGGTGCCGAGCCGGAACATGTCGTCCTCGGAGGGCCGGACCAGCGGCCGGGCGCCGGCGCCGTCCTCGTCGGTGACCAGGTGCCCGAGCCCGCGCACGACCGCCACCGGTACGCCGCTGGCCTTGCCCTTGACCAGGTCGGCGGCGGCGGCGAGCTCGTCGGCGGTCGCGGTGACGGTCATCTCCAGCCGGTTGCCGTGGCTGTCGGTGCGGCCGCGGTGGTCCTCCAGCACCTGGAGCCCGGCGGCGCCGATCGCCACGTCGGTGAGCCCGTTGCGCCAGGGGCGGCCGAAGGTGTCGGTGACGACGACGGCCAGCCGACGGCCGGTCAGCCGCTGGATCCGGGCCCGCAGCTCGCGCGCCGAGGCGTCCGGGTCCTCGGGCAGCAGCAGCACGGTGCCGCCGGGGGTGTTGGAGGCGTCGACCCCGGCGGCGGCCATGACGAAGCCGTTGCGGTTCTCGACGATCCGGACCGGCCCGCGCCGGGCGACCAGCCGGACGGTCTCGGCGTCGATCGCGGCCTCGCGGTCGGCGGCGTGCAGCAGCCGGCCCTCGGCCTTGCTGACGATCTTCGAGGTGACCAGCAGGATGTCGCCGTCCTGGTACGTCCCCGCCTTGGCGATGAGCGCGCCGAGGTCGGCCCCCGCGTCGATCTCGGGGATGCCCTCGACGCCCAGGATCTCCAGCGTCACGCGCGGACCTGCTCGGCCAGCGCCAGCGCCGCCCGCGCCATCTCGGCGGTGGCCTCGACGTCGGTCATCAGCAGCGGGACGGCCCGGCAGGCGATCCCGGCGCCCTCGACGGCGGCGACCGACGCCTCGTCGGCGGTGTCGACCAGCCAGCCGTCGATGAGCGCGGAGCCGTAGTTCAGCGCGACCGCCTCCGCGGTGGCCTCGACGCCGACGGCGGCGAGGACCTTGTCGGCCATGCCGCGCACCGGCGCCCCGCCGATGATCGGGGAGAGCCCGACGACCGGCGCCGGGGCGGCCGCGACGGCCTCCCGGATGCCGGGGACGGCGAGGATGCTGCCGATCGAGACGACCGGGTTGGACGGCGGGAAGAGGATGACGTCGGCCTCGGCGATCGCCTCCAGCACGCCGGGGGCGGGCTTGGCGGTGTCCGCGCCGACCGGGATGATCGCCTCGGCGTCCACGGCGGCGTGCAGCTTGACCCAGTACTCCTGGAAGTGGACCGCCCGGGTGCCCTGCTCGTCGGTGATCCGCACGTGGGTCTCGACCCGGTCGTCGCTCATCGGCAGCAGCCGCACGCCGGGCTTCCAGCGCACGCACAGCGCCTCGGTGACCTGGCTGAGGCTGTACCCGGCGGTGAGCATCTGGCTGCGGACGAGGTGGGTGGCGAAGTCCCGGTCGCCGAGCCCGAACCACTCCGGGCCGACGCCGTACTCCTTCATCTCGGCCTTGATCGACCAGGTCTCGTCGGTCCGGCCCCAGCCCTGTTCCTCGTGGATGCCGCCGCCGAGGGTGTACATCACGGTGTCGAGGTCGGGGCAGACCTTGAGCCCGTAGAGGTGGATGTCGTCGCCGGTGTTGCCGATGACGGTGATCTCGTCCTGAGGGCCGACCGCCGCGAGGAGTCCGCGCAGGAAGCGCGCCCCGCCGATTCCGCCTGCCAGTGCCACGATGCGCATGGGGCTCATCCTGCCACGGCCCGACTGCCCGTCAGCCCAGCGATCGGTGCGCCCCGGCCCGCGCCTGCGGCTCCGGGTGCTGCTCGGGGACGGCGGCGGCGCCGTACTGGTTCATCGCGGTGAGGCCGGGGGTGTAGAGGTGGATGGAGACGGCGGGTTCGAGCGCGCCGTTGACCACCTCGTGCAGGTACCCGGGGGAGAACACCCGCTGCCCGCCGGGCTTGAGGGTCCGGGCGTCCTCGCCGGTGCCGGTGAGGGAGCGCTCGTTGAGCTCGCCCCGGACGACGGTCATCACGCCGGAGGAGTCGCCGTGGTCGTGGAAGCCGCTGCTCTGGCCGGGCAGCCAGCTGAGCAGCCAGACCTCGTAGCCGGGGCCGGTCTCCAGCCGGGCGTACCAGCGGGTCAGCGCGTCGTAGCGGACCAGCGGTTCCCAGCGGGCGCGGTCGGCGGCGATCTCGCGGACCAGCCGGGCGTACTCGGCGACGGTGGTGGGGTGGCTCGGCAGGTCGGTGCGGGCGAGGTGCGGGAAGGCGAGCGGGTCGCCGGCGATGGAGACGTCGCTGAGCCCGTCCGCCCAGCGGCGGCGGTCCGCCGGGCGGACGGTACGGGCGGGGGCGAGGCCCAGGCGGGCGAGCTTGTTGCGGTCGCGGTTCCGCTTGCGGATGCGGATCATGCGCACGGGAGTCGTCCTCGGATGAGTCGGCTGGTTCGTCGGGATCAGCCGGATCCGGGATGTCCTGGGGCGGGAATCGCGGGCGGCCTCTGTGCTTCCTGGGGGCGGCGCGCGGTGGGACGCGGGCGCCTAGATACAGCAGGAACAGAGGCGACAACAAGAGTTCACGGCACGGCGAAGCGTGGAACCGCTCCGGGGGCTGGCGAACTCTGACATAGGGAAAAGGACACCGCATCCGTGCGGCCGGTGTCAAACCGATCGATGCGGCATTCGAGTGGATTAGGTCCGGATCTTTCCCTGATGGGGTGATTCATCACTCTCTATGTTTCGATGGGAAGATCGCCGGGAAGGCAGGCCGATGACCGGCCTGTGGCGGTGACCGAGCGTCACCTGGCGAATGGTTGCGGACGGTTCGGCGCTGTTCAGGGCCTTGAGGCAAAAGGTCCGTTGTGTCCGGATATGTACACTATTCGTAACGGCTTGGTGCCGGGGAGTGAATCCTGGCCCCAATACCAGAGCTCGGCTTGACTGGGCCAGAGTGACGCAACTGTAATTTCACTCGTGTCGTCAGCCGCACGAGGCAACGGCAACCACGGGGACGCCAAGTAGGGGCAGAGGAGGCGCGCCACATGAGCGAGCTCTTTGAGCTGTTGATCGGGGACGGCATCGCGGAGGACGAGGAGGAACTCGGCTGGCAGGAGCGCGCGTTGTGCGCCCAGACCGACCCGGAGTCCTTCTTCCCCGAGAAGGGCGGCTCGACCCGCGAGGCCAAGAAGGTCTGCCTCGCCTGCGAGGTCCGCTCCGAGTGCCTGGAGTACGCCCTCGCCAATGACGAGCGCTTCGGCATCTGGGGCGGCCTGTCCGAGCGCGAGCGCCGCCGGCTCAAGAAGAGCGCGGTCTGAAGCGTGGTCTGAGCGGGCGGCCCCCGACTCCCGCTGACCTTCCGACGACGACAACGTCGGACAATCGCACAGCTGTACGGGCGCCTCACCGTGGTGGTGGGGCGCTTTCGTGTTCCCGGCTCCTGCCGGCCCCTCCCGGCCGCCGCCCGGGCCCCTCCTTCACCGTCTCCGCACCGGCACCCCGGACGAACCGTCCACCAGGAGCCGTTAGTGTGGTGCGCCATCCGGTTGCCGTTCACCGGCTGTGTCCACCGAGAACTGGGGCCCGCGCACTCGATGACCGTCTACAGCCACCAGAGCGGCTTCACCGCTTCCCGGCCGCCCGCCTACCCGCGCCACCTGGTCACCGCGGTGATCGTCTCGCACGACGGCGCCCGCTGGCTCCCGCAGGCGCTGGCCGGCCTGCTCGGCCAGGACCGCCAGGTCCAGCGCGTCCTCGCGGTCGACACCGGCTCCACCGACAACTCGCCGCAGCTGCTCGCGGACACCCTCGCCGACTGGCTGCCGGAGAGCGGTCCGCTCGTCCTCGGCCGTCGGGCGGGCTTCGGCACCGCCGTCGCCGAGGCCGTCTTCAACAGCCCGCCGCTGCGCCCGGAGGACCTGCCGTACCGGCTCGACCCCTCCGGCTACGACCCGGTCACCGGCGGCTGGGACGACTTCGGCGACCCGCTCGCCCAGGAGGACGACCTCGGCCGCGGCGGCCCGCGCGAGACCGAGCCGGTCGAGTGGCTCTGGCTGCTGCACGACGACTGCGAGCCGCAGACCGACGCGCTGCGCCGTCTGCTCCAGGTCGCCGACTCCACCCCCAGCGCCGCGGTGGTCGGCCCCAAGCTGCGCAGCTGGTACGACCGCCGCCAGCTCCTCGAGGTCGGCGTGACGATCGCCCGCTCCGGGCGGCGCTGGACCGGCCTCGACCGGCGTGAGCAGGACCAGGGCCAGCACGACCAGGTCCGCCCGGTGCTCGCCGTCTCCAGCGCCGGCATGCTGGTGCGCCGGGACGTCTTCGAGGAACTCGGCGGCTTCGACAAGGCCCTCCCGCTGATGCGGGACGACACCGACTTCTGCTGGCGGGTCAACGCCGCCGGCCACCGCGTCGTCATCGCCCCCGACGCCGTGCTGCGGCACGCCGAGGCGGCCAGCCGCGAGCGGCGCGCCATCGACTGCGGCGCCTCCCACCCGCACCGGGTGGACAAGGCCGGCGCCGTCTACACCCTGCTCGCCAACTGCCGGGGCGCGCTGTTCCCGTACGTCCTGCTGCGGCTGGTGCTCGGCACCCTGGTGCGGGCCGTCACCAACCTGCTCGGCAAGGACCCGCGCCAGGCCTTCGACGAACTCGCCGGCCTCGGCCACGAACTCGTCCGGTTCCCACGGCTGTTGGCCGCCCGCAAACGCCGCTCCCGGACCAGGACGGCGGACGCCCTGGACGACCGCACGCTCTTCCCGGCGCCCGGTGCCACCACCCGGCTGGCCGTCGAGGGCGTCATCGGCTCGCTCGGGATAGGGGGCGGCGACGACTCCGTCGGCCGGCACGGCTCGGCCGAGGCCGGCGGCGACGAGGACGCCGAGGACCTGGTCGTCGAGCAGTTCGCGCTGATCAAGAAGCTCGCCCGGCGCCCGGCGCCGGTGCTGTTCGCCGCGCTGCTGGTGTTCGCCCTGGTCGCCTGCCGCGACCTGTTCGGCAGCGGCGAGCTGTTCGGCGGCGCGCTGCTGCCCGCCTCCGACGGCGCGGGCGGCCTCTGGTCCATGTACGCGGACGCCTGGCACCCGCTCGGCACCGGCTCCACCGCCGCCGCACCGCCGTACCTCGGCGTGCTCGCCGCCCTCTCCTGGCTGCTGTTCGGCCACGCCGACCTCGCGCTCACCCTGCTCGTCGTGCTCACCGTCCCGCTGTCCGCGGTCAGCGCCTACCTGGTGTCCCGGCCGCTGCTGGACTCCAAGCTGGTCCGGGCCTGGGCCAGTGCCACCTACGCGCTGCTGCCCGCCGCGACCGGGGCGCTCGCCCAGGGCCGGATCGGCACCGCCGTCCTCGCCGTGCTGCTGCCGCCGCTGGCCCGCGCCGCCGCGATCGCGGCCGGCCTCGGCATCCGGGACGAGAGCGCCGCCAAGGGCGCCCGCCCGGGCTGGCGGCCGGTCTGGATGGCCGTCCTGCTGCTCACCCTGGCCACCGCCTTCGTCCCGCTGACCTGGGCCCTCGCGGTGCCGCTCTGCCTGGCGACGCTGGTCGTCGCGGTGCTGCGCGGCGGTGCCTTCGGCTCCGGCGGTGCGGCGCTGCGGCTGCTCGGCCTGCGCGTCCTGGTGATCCTCGCGGTCCCGGTCGGCGTGCTGGCCCCGTGGTCGCTGAAGGTGCTGTCGCACCCGCAGTGGCTGCTGCTGGAGGCCGGGCTGCCCGGCCTGCACGGCACCGGTGCGAGCGCGGCCGGCCTGCTGCTGGTCAACCCGGGCGGCGCCGGTGTGCCGCCGGTCTGGCTGTCCGCCGGTGTCGTGCTGGCCGCGCTCGCCGCGCTGCTGCGCGCCGACCGCCGCCGCGCGGTGCTCGCCGCCTGGGGTGCGGCCGGGGCCGGCCTGGTCTTCTCGGTCGTGGTGGCGGGCACCTCCGTCACCCCGGCCTCCGGGGGCCAGGCGGTGCCCGCCTGGGCCGGCCCGGCCACCCTGCTCGCCGGGATCGCCCTGCTGGCCGCGGCCGCGATCGGCGCCGACGGCGCCAACGCCCGCGTGGCCGGGATCGCGTTCGGCTGGCGCCAGCCGGTGGCCGCCCTGGTGGTGGCCGCGGCCGTGCTGGCCCCGCTGGGCACCGGCCTGTGGTGGGCGCTGACCGGCGCCGGCAAGCCGCTGCACCGCGCCGAGGCCGGCCAGGTGCCCGCCTTCATCGCCGAGGAGGCCGGCACCACCGACCGGGCCCGCACCCTGGTCGTCACCGGGGAGAAGACCGGCGGCGCCGTCCGCTACACCGTGCTGCGCGGCGCCGGGCTGACGCTCGGCCAGGCCGAGTCCACCGTGGACCCGGCGACCGGCACCCAGGGCGACCTGAACAAGGCGGTCGGCAGCCTGCTGGCCGGCTCCGGCGCCGACCAGGCCACCGCGCTGGCCGGCTACGGCATCGCCTACGTGCTGGTCCAGCAGCCGGTGATCGACGTCTTCAAGGACGTCCTGGACACCACCCCCGGGCTGGTCAAGGCCAACCAGGACAACGGCAGCGCGCTCTGGCAGGTCAGCGGCGCCCCCGCGGTCCGCGCGGTGATCACCGGCCCCGGCGCCAAGCCGGTGGTCGTCCCCTCCGGCGTCCGCGACCTCGCGACCACCGTCCCGGCCGGTCCGGACGGCCGGGTGCTGCGGCTCGCCGAGACCGCCGCCCCCGAGTGGAAGGCCACCCTGGACGGCACCGCGCTGGAGCCCACCACGGTGGACGGCTGGGCGCAGGGCTTCAATCTCCCGGCCGGCGGCGGCAAGCTCACCGTCACCCGGGAGAGCGGTCTGGCCCACACCGGCTGGATCTGGGCCCAGGTGCTGCTCGGCCTGACCATCCTGGTGCTGGCCCTGCCCGGCCGCCGCAGCCACAAGGACGACGACCTGCCCGAGGAGGTGGTCGCCGCCGCCGCGCTGGCCGCCGCCGCCCAGGCACAGGCCCCCGCCCCCGGCAGCCGCCGGGCCCGCCGGATGGCCGAGCGCGGCGAGGGCGAGCCCGGCGCCGACGAGTCCGGGGTGTACGACGGCCGGCCGGGAGCCGTCCCGGCACAGCCGGCCGGGGAGCCGGTGACGGAGGCGGTCCAGGCGGCCGCCGCCGTCCAGGAGGCCGAGCCGTACACCGACCCGTACCAGACCTACCAGCAGGCCGATCCGTACAGCTACGACCAGTACGCGGCCCAGCAGCCGGTGGCCGCGCCGTACGGCGGCCAGGGCGACTGGGGGTCCCAGCAGCAGGCCCACCCCCAGCACGGCTACGAGCAGCAGCCGCACTCCCAGCAGGGCTACGAGCAGCACGGCTACGAGTCCTACCAGCAGGAGCAGCAGCCGTACGGCTACGAGCCGTACCAGCCGGAGCACCAGCAGCCCTGGCTGCCGGGGCAGCAGCAGGCCGACCCGTACTACGACCCGAACGACCCCAACGGCACCGGCCGGTACCCGCACCAGCCCGGATCGGGGAGCTGACCCGCGATGAAGAAGCCCGCATTCAGGAAGAAGTCCGGCGCCGACGAGGCTCCCGAGCCCGTCGAGGCCGGGTACCCGACGGAGTCGGCCGCGCCCGCCGCGGCCGACCGGCCCGGCCGGTTCGCCGGACAGGCCGGGGGGACGAAGACCACGCAGTCCCTGCTCGCCGCGGCCGTGGTGCTCGCGGCGGTGTTCGGGATCGCCCAGGTGCGCCAGCCGGCCGCCCCGGCCAAGGCCGACGGCGCGGCGGCCCCGACCACCGCGCAGGTCGAGCGGACGGCGGCGGTCTGCCCGCAGCCGCTGCAGGGCCTGACCGGCTCGACCACGCTCAGCGCCTACACCCCGCCCGGGTCGGGCTCCGCCACCGGCGGCGCCGGCTGGCTCGCCGACGCGGCCGCGCCCGCGGTGCCCGCCGCCCAGCCCTCCGGCACCCCCTCGGCCGCGGCGAGCCCGCCGGCCACCCCGCCGGCCACCCCCGCCCCGACCGGCTCGGGCGCGCCGGGCGCCGCTGCCCAGGACAAGAACGCGGCGCCCGCGGACGCGCGGCTGACCCTGGCCAAGCCCGGTACCCCGGCCACCGGCCCGGCGGCCAACGGCGACACCGCGCCCGGCACCGGCGCCGTCGCCACCGGCGCCCTCGCCCCGGGCTTCACCGTCACCCAGACCACCGTCGTCACCGAGCAGCGCGGCCTCGGCCTGTCCGGCCTCACCTGCACCCCGGCCGGCACCGGCTTCTGGTTCGCCGGCGCCAGCACGGCCGGCGACCGGGTCGACTACCTCAGCCTGGTCAACACCGAGCCGTCCGCCGCCGTGGTCGACATCAAGCTGTACGGCGACAAGGGCCTGATCGACAACGACGCCGCCAACGGCCTCACCGTCGCCCCCGGCAGCTCCCAGTCCGTCCTGCTGTCCACCCTCACCAAGGGCGCCGTCACCGACCTCGCCGTGCACGTGGTGGTCCGCTCCGGCCGGATCGGCGCCGCCCTGCACGCCGCCGACGGCAACAAGGGCGCCGACTGGATCCCGGCCTCCGCCGCCCCGGCCGCCACCCAGGTGATGCCCGGCCTGCCCGCGGACACCGCGTCCGCCCGCCTGGTGGTCTGGGCACCGCCGGAGGACGACGCCGACCTGAAGATCCAGCTCTCCGGCAAGAACGGCTGGTTCACCCCGGCCGGCAACGAGTCGATCCACGTCAAGGCGGGCATGGTGGCCGCCGTCGACCTCGGCAAGGTCACCCGTGAGGAGGTCGCCGGGCTGCGGCTGTCGCCCAGCGACGACAAGCACCCGACCCCGATCGTGGCCGGGCTGCGGATCGACCGGGCGGCGGCCAACGGCAAGACGGACGCGGCCTGGCTCGCCGGGACCAACCCGGTCGGCGCCCGCGCCACCGTCGCCGACAACCGGGCCGGCGCCTCGACGCTCTACCTGACCTCGGCCGGCGAGGCCGCCACCGTCCGGGTCACCGCCTCGGCCGGCAGCGGCGGCGGCACCCCCGCCACCAAGGAGGTGCAGATCCCGGCGGGCGGTACCGTCGCCCTCCCGGCGCCCGAGCCCGCCGGACTGAACGGCGTCTTCGCGCTCACCGTCGAGACGGTCTCCGGCGGCCCGGTGGTCGCGGCCCGGATGCTCTCCCTGCCGGCCAAGGACGTGCCGATGTTCACCGTCCAGGCGCTGCGCGACGACCGCAGCACCGTCAAGGTCCCGCAGGCCGCCCAGGACCCGGGCGTCGTCCTGCGCTGACCGGCCGACGGAAAGGGGCGGCACCCGTCCGGTGCCGCCCCTGCTCGTCGACGCCCCGGGTCACTCCTCGTCGTAGCGCGGGTCGATGGCGTCCGGCGAGAGCCCCAGCAGCTCGGCGACCTGCTCGATCAGGATCTCGTGCACCAGCGCCGCGCGGTCCTCCCGGGTCTTCGCCCGGATCTCCACCGGTCGCCGGTACACCACGATCTGACTCTTGTGCCCCTGCTTGCCCGGCGACACCCGCCCCAGCGGCACGCCGTCCTCGGCGTCGGCGCCGTCCGGATCGTGCAGCGGCACCTCCTGGACGGCGAACTCCACCTCGATCAGTTGCGGCCAACGCCGCTCCAGCCGTTCCACCGACTCGCGCACGTAGTCGTCGAACAGTTCGGAACGGGTGAGCGAGATCGGCACCTGCGGCGGCGCCAGCGGGCCGCGCAGCCCCCTGCCGTGCCGGTCGCGGTGCCGGGGGCGGCGCGCGGGGCCTGTCGATGACTGCGGTGCGGAGCTGTCCATATCACTGCCGAGAGTAGTCCTTGGACGGTCGGAAGTGGACCACTCCGACGGGGAATCGCCCGGGGCGGTCGAGACACGGCCCCGGCGCTCGGAGGACGACACGGCACACCCTCCGGGCAGGCGGTCTTCGCTCCCCGGCGGGGAGTGCGGTACCGTCCACCCTCGTGAGCTCTGTACGTCGTTGTTCGCGGACCGCGTGCGGCCGGCCGGCCGTCGCTACGCTGACGTACGTCTACGCGGACTCCACCGCCGTCCTGGGCCCGCTCGCCACCTACGCCGAGCCGCACTGCTACGACCTGTGCGCCGAGCACGCCGAGCGCCTCACCGCCCCGCGCGGCTGGGAGGTCGTCCGGCTCGCCGCCGAGGCCGGCCCGCTGCGCCGCAGCAGTGACGACCTGGAGGCCCTCGCCAACGCCGTGCGCGAGGCCGCCCGCCCGCAGACCCCCCGTCAGGGCCGCGCGCCCGAGGGGGAGTCCACCGAGGCCGGCCGCCGCGGCCACCTCCGGGTCCTGCGCTCGCCCGACAACTGACGCCTCTCCCGGCACGGGACGTTCGTCCGGCCCCGGGTACGCTGCCCGTCTACCGTCACCGCGGCCCGTCGACCGAACGGGTGGTGACCCCGACGTATCGTGATCAGTACAGAGACCAGGGTGGAGCCGCAGTGCGCGACCTCAAGCAGCTCGTGAAGGCGTACGACGTCCGAGGCGTCGTCCCGGACCAGTGGGACGAGAGCCTGTCCCGGGCCTTCGGTGCCGCGTTCGTGCAGGTCACCGGCGCGACCGCGATCGTGGTCGGCCACGACATGCGCCCCTCCTCCCCGTCGCTCAGCCTGGCCTTCGCCGAGGGCGCCGCGGCCTACGGCGCCGACGTGGTGCAGATCGGGCTCTGCTCGACCGACCAGCTCTACTACGCCAGCGGCAAGCTCGACCTGCCCGGCGCGATGTTCACCGCCAGCCACAACCCGGCCCAGTACAACGGCATCAAGCTGTGCCGGGCCGGCGCCGCCCCGGTCGGCCAGGACACCGGCCTGGCCGAGATCCGCGAGCTGGTCGAGTCCTGGACCGGCGAGGACGACACCGTCACCGTCCCGGCCAAGGACGTGAAGCCCGGCGCGCTCTCCACCGAGGAGACCCTGCGCGGCTACGCCGACCACCTGCTCGGCCTGGTCGACCTCACCGCGATCCGCCCGCTCAAGGTCGCCGTGGACGCCGGCAACGGCATGGGCGGCCACACCGTGCCGACCGTCTTCGACGGCCTGCCGATCGAGCTCGTCCCGATGTACTTCGAGCTGGACGGCACCTTCCCCAACCACGAGGCCAACCCGCTCGACCCGAAGAACATCGTCGACCTGCAGGCCAAGGTCCGCGAGGTCGGCGCCGACATCGGCCTGGCCTTCGACGGCGACGCCGACCGCTGCTTCGTCGTCGACGAGCGCGGCGAGCCGGTCTCCCCCTCCGCGATCACCGCCCTGGTCGCCGCCCGCGAGATCGCCCGCGCCCGGGCCGCCGGCGAGGCCGAGCCGACGGTCATCCACAACCTGATCACCTCCTGGACCGTCCCCGAGGTGGTCCGCGAGCTGGGCGCCAAGCCGGTGCGCACCCGGGTCGGCCACTCCTTCATCAAGCAGGAGATGGCCGTCACCGACGCCGTCTTCGGCGGCGAGCACTCCGCGCACTACTACTTCCGCGACTTCTGGCGCGCCGACACCGGCATGCTGGCCGCGCTGCACGTGCTGGCCGCCCTCGGCGGGCAGCCGGGCACGCTGTCCGCGCTCACCGCCGAGTACGACCGCTACGCCGCCTCCGGCGAGATCAACAGCACCGTCGCCGACCAGGCCGCCAGCACCGCCGCCGTCCGCGCCGCGTACGCCGGCCTGGAGGGCACCACCGTGGACGAGCTGGACGGCCTGACCGTGGCCGGCCCGGACTGGTGGTTCAACCTGCGCGCCTCCAACACCGAGCCGCTGCTGCGCCTGAACGTCGAGGCGAAGGACCCGGCGAAGATGGCCGAGCTGCGCGACGGCGTGCTCGCCATCGTCCGCGGCTGACCCGCCCGGGCGGACGCGCCTGACCCCGGCGCGCGGTGCCCCGGCCGGTAGGGTTGCCTATCGGCCGGGGCACCTCCGTGCCACCCCCGAACTTTGGAGAGCCCCCATGAAGCTCGAATCCTTCCTGCTGGAGATCCTGGTCTGCCCGCAGTGCCGGGCCGCGCTCGCCGAGGGCGGCACCGAGGAGCGGCCCGAGCTGGTCTGCACCGGCCCGGACTGCGGCCTCGCGTACCCGGTCCGCGACGGCATTCCGGTCCTCCTGGTGGACGAGGCCCGCCGCCCGGCCTGATCCTGGGGGCGTGTCCCCGGGGCGCAGCCCCACCCGCACAGCCGTCCAGGACCGCAGCCGGAGGCCCGCCGCATGCTCGACGACACCCTGCTCGACGACCCGGCCGCCCTCCAGCGCGCCGACCAGGACCGCGCCCTGCTGGCCCTGGCCGGCGCCGGCGCCCGGGTCCGCACCGCGCTGCGGCAGGCCGAGGCGGCCGGCCTCGACCGGCTGCGCCCGGACGGCCGTCCGCGCGCCGTCCTGGTCGCCGGGCACGGCAGCGCGCTGACCGCGGCGGAGATGCTGGCCGCGCTGGCCGGCACCGCCAGCCTGGTCGTGCCGCTGCCGCCGACCGAGGCGGCCGCCCCGCGCGCCGACCGGGCCGGCGCCCCGCCCGTCTTCACCGCCGGGCTCGGCTGGCAGCTGCCCGGCTGGGCCGGCCCGCTCGACCTGCTGGTGATCAGCTCCGCGGACGGCGGCGAACAGGGCCTGGTCGGCCTCGCCGAGCAGGCCTACGCGCGGGGCTGCGCGATCGTCGTGACCGCCCCGGCCGGCAGTCCGCTGGCCGAGGCGGCGCTGCAGGTGCGCGCGCTGCCGCTGCCGTACGTGACCTCGGTGCTGCCGGAGGACGGCCCGCCCGCCGCGGCCGCCGAACCCGACCTGCCGGCCGAGGACCCGGCCGCGCTCTGGTCGCACCTCACCCCGCTGCTGGCGCTCGCCCAGAAGATCGGCCTGACCCAGCTGCCGTACGACGCGCTGCCCGGGGTCGCCGACCTGCTGGACGCCACCGCCGTGCGCTGCCGCCCGGACGCCGCCGCGTACACCAACCCGGCGAAGGGCCTGGCCGCGCGGCTGGCCGGGACGGTCCCGCTGCTCTGGGCCGAGGGCCCGGTCGCCGGGGCCGCCGCCACCCGCTTCGCCGCCCAGCTGGCCGACCGGGCCGGGCGGCCCGCGCTGGCCGGATCGCTGCCGCAGGTGCTGACCGCCCACCGCGGCATGTTCACCGGGCAGTTGGGCGCCGGCGCCGATCCGGACGACTTCTTCCGCGACCGGGTCGAGGAGCCGGACCCGCTGCACCTGCAGGTCCTGCTGCTGCGGCACGTCCCCGGGCCGGCCGGATCGGCGGAGGAGCAGGACGGCCCGGTCGAGGTGCCGGAGGAGGACGCGGGCCCGCGCAGCTTCGGCGTGACCAGGGCGCACCGGCTGGCCGCCGCGCACGACGTCCGGCTGACCGAGTACGCGACCGCCCGTTCGGACACCCTGCAGGCGCTGGCCGACCTGGTCGCGCTGACCGACTTCGCGGTCGTCTACCTGGGCCTCGCCGCCGCGCAGTCCTGAGACGGTCGGCCGGGCCGGGCCGCCCGGCCGGTACGGTAGGCGCTCGACGACGCCGATCCGACACCCCGTGAGGTTTCCCGAACATGAGTACCGAAGGCGGCACCAAGGCACTGGTGGCGGCGCTGTCCGCGAATCTGGCGATCGCGGCGGCCAAGTTCACCGCCTTCGGTTTCACCGGCTCCTCCTCGATGCTGGCCGAGGGCGTGCACTCGGTGGCCGACTCGGGCAACCAGGTGCTGCTGCTGGTCGGCGGCAAGCGGGCGCGGCGGGCGGCGGACGAGGAGCACCCGTTCGGGTACGGCCGCGAGCGCTACGTGTACGGCTTCCTGGTGGCCATCGTGCTGTTCAGCGTCGGCGGCCTGTTCGCGATCTACGAGGGCTGGCACAAGGTCAACCACCCCGAACCGCTGGACTCCTGGGCCTGGGCGGTCGGCGTGCTGGTCTTCGCCATCGCGATGGAGGGCTGGTCCTTCCTCACCGCGATGCGCGAGTCGGCGAAGGTCAAGGGCGGTCAGAGCTGGGCGCAGTTCATCCGCACCGCCAAGGCGCCGGAACTGCCGGTCGTGCTGCTGGAGGACACCGGCGCGCTGATCGGCCTGGTGCTCGCGCTGTTCGGCGTCTCGCTCACCGTGATCACGGGTGACGGCGTCTGGGACGGCGTCGGCACCCTGTGCATCGGGGCCCTGCTGGTGGTGATCGCCGTGGTGCTCGCACTGGAGACCAAGTCGCTGCTGCTCGGCGAGTCCGCCGACAAGGACTCGGTGCGGCGGATCCGCGAGGCGCTGGTGGACGGCCGCTCGGTCACCGGGGTGATCCACATGCGGACCCTGCACCTCGGCCCGGAGGAGCTGCTGGTCGCCGCCAAGATCGCCGTCAACGCGGAGGACAGCGCCGCCCGGGTGGCGGAGGCGATCGACGCCGCGGAGGAGCGGGTCCGGGCCGCCGTGCCGATCGCGCGCGCGATCTACCTGGAGCCCGACGTCTACAGCGCGGAGAAGGCCGCGGCCGGCGAGGACCCGGCCGCCACGCCCGGTGGGCCGGGGCCGCAGGCCGCCCACTGAGCCCGGCGCCGCCGGGGCCGCACCGGTCCCGCGCCCGGCGGCCTCGGGCCCGGCTTGAGCGCCGGTCGCATCCGGGGTCGAAATCGGTCATCGACGGACGGCCGGTGGGGCCATCGGTGTAGATTCGTCACCAGAGCCAGAACGTCGCTGCTGATGGCGGTCGATCGGCGGTCCGTGCCCGTAGGGTGTGCGCCGGTCGAGGGAGAGAGGTCCTCCGACGGTTTGTGCTGCGCAGTAGGGAGCCGGTCCGCCACCGCGGGGATCCGGCGGCCCGGGCGTAGCCGTGCACCCGTACGGCCCGCCACGCGCGACACACACCCGGACCTTTGGCCCCACCCCCATCAGCGAGGAGCAGACGCATGTCGACCGACATCACCGGTGACTTCAAGGTCGCCGACCTTTCCCTGGCGCCGTTCGGCCGCAAGGAGATCCAGCTGGCCGAGCACGAGATGCCCGGTCTGATGTCCATCCGCGCGGAGTACGCCGAGTCGCAGCCGCTGGCCGGCGCCCGCATCACCGGCTCGCTGCACATGACGGTCCAGACCGCCGTGCTGATCGAGACCCTGACGGCGCTCGGTGCCGAGGTCCGCTGGTGCTCCTGCAACATCTTCTCGACCCAGGACCACGCGGCGGCCGCCATCGCCGTCGGCCCGGAGGGCACCCCGGAGAACCCGCAGGGCGTGCCGGTCTTCGCCTGGAAGGGCGAGACCCTGGAGGAGTACTGGTGGTGCACCGAGCAGGCCCTGACCTGGCCTGACGGCAAGACCCCGAACATGATCCTGGACGACGGCGGCGACGCCACCCTGCTGATCCACAAGGGCGTCGAGTTCGAGAAGGCCGGTGCCGCCCCGGACCCGTCCACCGCGGACAACGACGAGTTCCGGATCATCCTGGAGCTGCTCAACCGCACTCTCAAGGACACCCCGACCAAGTGGACCGAGGTCGCCGCCACCATCAAGGGCGTGACCGAGGAGACCACCACCGGTGTCCACCGCCTGTACGAGATGCACCGTGACGGCCAGCTGCTGTTCCCGGCGATCAACGTCAACGACTCGGTCACCAAGTCGAAGTTCGACAACAAGTACGGCTGCCGCCACTCGCTCATCGACGGCATCAACCGCGCCACCGACGTCCTGATCGGCGGCAAGGTCGCCGTCGTCTGCGGCTACGGCGACGTCGGCAAGGGCTGCGCCGAGTCGCTGCGCGGCCAGGGCGCCCGCGTCATCGTCACCGAGATCGACCCGATCTGCGCGCTCCAGGCGGCGATGGACGGCTACCAGGTCGCCACCCTGGACGACGTGGTCGAGACCGCCGACATCTTCATCACCACCACCGGCAACAAGGACATCATCATGGCCTCCCACATGGCCCGGATGAAGCACCAGGCCATCGTGGGCAACATCGGCCACTTCGACAACGAGATCGACATGGCCGGCCTGGCCAAGCTCGACGGCGTCGTGAAGACCGAGATCAAGCCGCAGGTCCACGAGTGGCGCAAGGCCGACGGCCGCACCATCATCGTGCTCTCCGAAGGCCGCCTGCTGAACCTGGGCAACGCGACCGGCCACCCGTCCTTCGTGATGTCCAACTCCTTCGCGAACCAGACGATCGCCCAGATCGAGCTGTTCACGAAGACCGAGCAGTACCCGATCGGCGTCTACGTGCTGCCGAAGCACCTGGACGAGAAGGTCGCCCGCCTGCACCTCGACGCGCTGGGCGTGAAGCTGACCACCCTGACCCAGGAGCAGGCCGACTACATCGGCGTTCCGGTCGAGGGCCCGTACAAGTCGGAGCAGTACCGCTACTGATGCGGTGACGCGAACGCCGGTGGCCGGCACCCCGCAGCGCGGGGTGCCGGCCACCGGCGTTCTCCGGCGGTCGGTCAGCGGACGACCGCGGTGGTCCAGGTGCTCGGGTCAGGACCGAGGGCCCTGGTGTGGGCGAGCAACCAGGGCAGGCCGCCGAGCTGTTCCAGGGTGGCGGGCATGCCGGCCCCGGCGCCGATGGAGACCTCCACCCCGTTCTGCACGGTGACCAGCGGCGGGTTCGGGTCCGTGTAGGGCGAGCCGTCCGTGCTGGTGAAGGTCGGGCGCGGTCCGTCGGGGCGCATGTTGACCGAGACGTTCTTGCCGTCGAGCTGGAACATCAGCCACAGGCTCCAGGCGCCGGCACCGTCCAGGTCCGGCACCGAGAGCTGGACGTCGGTGGCCTTGAACGCCTCCGGCAGGCCGGTGAACTGCACCGGCAGCGGGACCTTCCAGTTCCCGAACTTCACGTCCTGGGCGGCCCGGTGCAGGACCTCCTGGGTGACGTCGCCGGACTTGCCGCCGTAGCCGCTGATCTCCGCCCAGCGCCCGGAGGCGGTCAGCCAGCGCAGCGTGGGCTGTCGGGGGGCTCCCCGGTGTGACGGGTCGTCGATGAGGTAGTAGGCCGTCCGTCCGTCGATCGGTTCGGCCTCGACCCTGGCGAACTTGTCGCCGACCGAGTCGGTCATCGGCGGTTCCTCTCCCGCCTTGTACTGCGAGAGCAGGATCCGCGGGGCGTCGTCCCCGTCGCCGCGGGCCTGGGCGTAGATGCCGTGGTAGCCGGTCTCGTAGCCGATGCTCCGCTCGCCGTGGGCCCAGTCGGGCAGCCAGCCGAAGTGGACCTCGGTGGTCAGCGGGTCGAAGCCGACCGGGGTCGGGGCCGCGGAGGCGGACGGCGAGGGCGAGGTGGTCGCGGTGGGGCCGGCCGGTGGGGCGGGGGTGGCGGAACCGCCCCCCGGGGCCAGCAGCGCGGTGGTCGTGATCACCGCGGCGGTGACGACGGCCACGGCGCCGACCAGGGCGGTCCTGCGGCGGCGCAGCCGGGTGGTGCCCTCGGCGATGGACCGGCCGGCGTCGATGCCCGTCGGCGGCGCGGGCCCGTCGGCGATGGCCGTCAGCCTGGTGGCCAGGTCGTCGTGATCCTTGCTGGTCATGGCGTCCTCTCGGCGACGGTGGGACGGAGGGCGAGGTGGCCGCGCAGCGCGTCCAGGGCGCGGGAGCTCTGGCTCTTGACGTTGCCGGAGGAGCAGCCCAGGGCCTCGGCGGCCTGCTCGATCGACAGGTCGCAGTAGTAGCGGAGCACCACCGTGGCCCGCTGGCGGGGCGGCAGGGCGGCGAGGGCCCGGCGCAGGTCGAGCGCGGTGTCCAGGTCGACGTGGCGGGCGGTCGCGTCCGGCTCGCCGCCGTCCGCCGTCGTGTCCGGGCCGGCCCCCGACCGCACGGTGCGCCGCCACCACGGGGAGCGCTGCTCGGCCAGGAAGGTGTTCACCAGGACCCGGCGGGCGTAGCCGTCCCGGTTCTCCATCCGGCCGGCTCTCGCCCAGTTCACGTACAGCTTGGTGATCGTCTCCTGGACCAGGTCGTCGGCCCGGTGCCAGTCCCCGCACAGCAGATAGGCGACCTTCCGCAGCCAGCCGCTCCTGGAGGCCACGTACTCCGTGAACTCCTCGTCGCGCGTCTGCTTCGCCATCTGCACCCCCTCTCGTCATGGCGGCGGCACCGGTCCGGTGCCGTCCACCCACCTAATGCGCGGACCACCGGGGAACGTTGCATGCGGGACGCGCACGTAGGCTTTCGGGCATGCCCAACGGCCGATACTCGCTCCACGACCCGCACGACCACGTCCTGCTCGGCGAGGAGCGCTTCAGCTGCGCGCCCGGGGCGGCCGGGTGGCGGTACGTCTCCAAGACCTACGCGCCGGACGGCCGGGTGATCGGCGGCGTCGACCTGACGCTGGACTCGCGGGCCCGGCCGCTGCGGATGGAACTGCGGGCCGGCGGCTGGCAGGTGCGCGGCGGGGCGGTGGACGGGGTGGCCTGGGTCCGCACCGCCGCGGCGGACCCGGCCGGCGAGCACGCGGTGGAGGGGCACGACCGGGCGCACGCCTTCACCGGCCGCTCCCCGGGCTTCCTGGTCGCCACCGCCCGGCTGTTGAGACTGCGCGAGGGGGCGAGCGCGCGGGTGCGGCTGGTGGCGTTCACCGAACCGGTGCTGGCGCCGCGCACCCTCGACCAGGGGTGGCTGCTGGAGGGCGTCGACACGCACGGGACGGACTCCGGGCCGCTGCTCGTCGAGCGGTACCAGGTCGCGGACCTGGAGACGGGGGAACAGCAGGTCGTGCACCTGGCGGGGGACGTGGTGCTGTCGGCGGCCGGAGTCGAGCTGGAGGAGCTGGAGTCGCCGCCGAACGCCTGGCGGGTGGGGGCGGAGGAGTAGCCGGGGGCGGGTGCTGCCGTCGGCCGTCGGGAGGCCCGGAACGTCAGGACGGCGGGGCGAAACCGGTGCCGGCGGCGGACTTCTCGAAGGAGGGGGCCGTGGGGGCGGCGGTCGGCGTCGGCGGCGCGGGTGGGGCGGGCGGCGCGGCCGACGGGGTGGGGGCGGTCGGTGCCGGGCCGGTCGGTGCAGGGACGGTCGTGGGCGCGGTCGGTGCGGTTGCGGCCGGGACGCCCAGGACCCGCAGGGGCCGTCCGTCGGCCGTGCCGGTCACCGGCCCGGAGACCGGGTGAACAGCGGGCACCTGCGCGGGGAACGGCTGTCCGGGGAACGGCTGCCCGGGTATCGGGCCGGCCGCCCACAGCTGTTCCTGGGCGCGAACCCACTCCCGCCGCTGGCGCTCGGTGAGCACCGCGCCCAGGTACGCCGCCGGGTGCAGCCCCGGGGGCATCGGCTGCCCGATCCGGTCGGACAGGTCCCCGGCCAGCCGGGAGGTCATCCGGACCATCACCGCCGGGTCCAACTGGCTTATCCGGCCGAGCAGTTGGCGAACCGCGAGCCAGAGCGGCTCCGGAACGGCGGAGAGGTCCATCGCGACCAGCTCATGGCCCATCGTCTGCAGCAGGTGCGGGTGCACCGGCGGCAGCGCAGTGGCGGAACCGCCTGGGGTGCGCTCGCGGACCACCACCGTCCCGGCGAAGAGGTCGCCGAGCCGTCGGCCCTCCGTGTTCACCGCCGAGGTGATCACCGCGGGGAAGCCGGACAGTGCGATCAGCTCGAAGAAGCCGACCAGCCCGCGCACCAGCGAGTGCCGGAACCGCACCGGCCCGCCGTCGGCGCGCACCACCCGCAGGCCGAGCGCGGCCTTGCCGAGCGAGCGTCCGTGGCTGAGCGTCTCGACCATCACCGGGACGGCGACCAGGAAGAACACCATCAGACCGATCATCGTCGCGGCCAGCGCGGCGCCGTCGAGGTCGACCAGGAGGAGGCTCAGCAGCACCGTGACCACCAGCATGGCGGCGAACTCCACGAGCAGGTCGAGCACGACCGCCAGCGCCCGACTCGGAAGCTTCGCCGTCTGCAGGCCGAGGACGACCGCCTCACCCGTCACCAGGTCGCTCAAGACACCTGTCCGTTCACGCTCTTGGAGCCCCCGTACGGCTCGCCCATGCAGACGCCGGGACCGCCGAGGGCGGCAGCGCCGGGGAGGGGATCGTCCGGGATCGGCCCCCACGACCCGCTCTCCGCAGTCTGATCCGCAGCCGCAAACATACGGGGCCCGGCGGGCGCACGGGAAGTGAGATCCCCGGAGGCCGCGGCCCGGGCCGCTGCTGGCATGCTGGGCCGCACGTGTCCGTCCGTACGTACCCGCCCGCTCGCCCACCCGCGCACGCACGTCCGCGCCCACCGCCGATCATGGAGCCGCCGAATGGACCTGGACGTCTTCGTCGCCACCCACCAGGGGGAGTGGGCCCGGCTGGACGCCCTCGCCCGAAGGCGCCGACTCAGCGGCGAGGAGGCCGACGAACTCGTCACCCTCTACCAGCGCGCCACCGGACACCTCGCCAAGGTCCAGGCCGCGGCGCCGGACCCGGCACTGCTCAGCCGGCTGACCGGCCTGGTCTCGCGCGCCCGCAGCGCGGTGACCGGCGCCCGCACCAACGGCTGGCAGGACGTCGCCCGCTACTACACGGTGAGCTTCCCGGCCGCGCTCTACCGCGTGCGCCGCTGGTGGCTGCCGGTCGCGATCCTCTCGCTGCTCGCCACCGCACTGATCGCGTGGTGGGTGGCCACCCACCCGGAGGTCCGCAACAGCCTGATCGCTCCCGACCGCCTGCGGGAGCTGACCCGCCCCGGCGGGCAGTACGAGGCGTACTACTCGGACCGCCCGGCCAGCTCCTTCGCGGCGCAGGTCTGGACGAACAACGCCTGGATCGCCGTGCAGTGCCTGCTGTACGGGGTCGCGCTGGGTGTCCCGGTGCTCTACGTGATGTGGGGAAACGTGGTGAACCTCGGCCTCGGCGTCGGGCTGATGGCCTCCGCCGGACGCCTCGACACCTTCCTGGGCCTGCTCGTCCCGCACGGGCTGCTGGAGCTGACCGCGGTCTTCGTGGCCGGCGGCCTCGGACTGCGCCTCGGCTGGACCGTCATCGACCCCGGTCCGCGCACGCGAGCGGTGGCCCTGGCGGAACAGGGCCGCGCGATCATCGGAATGTCGATGGGGCTCACCACGGTCCTGGCGGTCTCCGGCGTCCTCGAAGCCTTCGTCACCCCGTCCGGCCTGCCGACCTGGGCCCGGATCTCCATCGGCGTGCTGGCGGAGGTGGCCTTCCTCCTGTACGCCCTGGTGCTGGGCCGAAGGGCCGCGGAAGGCGGAGAGTTCGGCGACGTGGACGCGTCCGACCGGGCGGACCTGCAGCCCGTCGCAGCCTGAGGCGATGTGATCAACACTCCTCTGACCTGCTAGTCTTCTCTCATCCCGGCCAAACCATTGACGTGGTGGGGGTGGGCTAGTAGGTTTGAACGGTTGGGACTGACTGGACAACGGTCAGGCCCGGGCGTTAGTGTCTACGACACCGCCGAATCGAGGCGAGCGCGTTTCACGAAATGCGCGCCCTCCGACGAAGCAAATCCCTCGGACTGAGCAGACCGAAAGCTTTGATAAGCTCCGGAGCGAAGTTTGCAGGAAATCCCGCCAGCGGGAATCGGATGAACGAAACTCCGGAAAAACGGAGCGGAAAACGTCTGATAAGCTGGAAACACGAAAGAACGAAGCCCGGAGGGCCCGCTGGAAGGCGGTCCGAAGGAAGCGTCCGTTCCTTGAGAACTCAACAGCGTG
>NZ_JBIWJF010000046.1:0-47551 GCF_044764985.1 Kitasatospora sp. NPDC093550 | reverse complement strand
TTGTCCTATTTCTCGAGCGCCCGACCTGGGAGTCAAACCGCATCCAAACGGACACCCTGCCGCGGCCCCCAGCCTTGTGAAACAACCTTTAGGCGGCGACCAGCGCCGATGCCGGCCGCCCGGCGTGCATCACGCTGAGGTTGGTCGCCAGTCTGACCGGGTCCTGTGCCAGCCAGAGCCGCAGCGCCGCGCCCAGGGCCGCGCTGGCCGACTCGATCCGGACGTCGGTGATCTGCGCGATCCGGGCCGCGCCGGGCACCAGCAGGTCGGCCAGCGCGGTCGGCAGCCACACCGTCAGGGCGCACGGCGCGGGCCTCGCGATGGCGCCCAGCAGCCGGTAGGCGTCCCCCGGCGCGCTGAGCGTGGGGATGATGTCCAGCAGAGCGTCGGCCACCACCTCGGACACGTCGCTCCGGTGTCCCTGGGCGAGCCGGCGGAGCAACATGCGCTCGGCGGCGGTGATTCGGACGGTCAGCATGACCTCGTCGCACTCCATTGCGCGATTTCCTCCTCGTTCCTCCCCGTACCGGCACGGACGGCCGGCACGTACTACCCCTCTTGCACCTCGGCCCGGCTACCTCCTGCGGAAAGCCGGGCCGGTGGGTGTGTGCCCCCGGTCAGATCCCCGCGTAGGAGTGCTTGCCGGTGACGAAGATGTTCACGCCGTAGTAGTTGAAGAGCCAGCAGGCGAAGGCCGCCAGCGCCAGGTACGCGGCCTTGCGGCCCTTCCAGCCGGCCGTCGCGCGGGCGTGCAGGTAGCAGGCGTAGGCCACCCAGGTGATGAACGACCAGGTCTCCTTCGGGTCCCACTCCCAGTACTTGCCCCAGGCCGCCTCGGCCCAGATCGCGCCCGCGATGATGGTGAAGGTCCACAGCGGGAAGACCAGGGCGTTGATCCGGTACGACAGCTTGTCGAAGGTCGACGCGGCGGGCAGCCGGCGCCAGATCGACGCCGAGGTGCCCAGCGGGCCGGTGGTCAGGCCGGCCGCGATCCGCTTGTCGAAGGAGTCCTTGCCCAGGTACAGCAGGGTGGCGATGAAGGCCGCGTAGAAGGCGCCGCCGCAGAAGATCGCGGTGGACACGTGGATCGCCAGCCACGGCGAGTGCAGCGCCGGGACGAGCTGCTCGGAGTCGGTGTACAGCACCGTGGTGGCGATGCCGAGGGTCAGCAGCCCCGCCAGGACCACCGGCAGGCCGAGCCAGCGGACGTTCTTCCTCGACGCCAGCAGCACCAGGTAGGCGGCCGTCATCGCGAAGGCGAACGCGCAGGAGAACTCGTACATGTTGCCCCACGGCCAGCGGGACACCGACAGGCCGCGGGCGACGATGCCGCCGCCGTGGAGCAGCAGGCCCAGGACGGTGAGCGAGACCGCGATCCGGCCGGCCAGGTCGGCCTTCTCGCTGGTGCCGGCCGCGCCCGGGCCGTCCTCCTCGTCGGCGCCGCGCCCGCTGGTGACCACCGTCGCGCCCTCGCCCGCGATCGCGGTGCGGGTGAGCGTGGTGGTGCCGCCGCCGGCCCCCGCCACGGTGACGGTGACCTTCTTGGCGGCCTTCTTCGCGCCCTTCGCCTCCGCCGCGGCGACGGTCTCGGCCAGGCTGCCCGCCTGCTCGGTCGACCGGACGGCGACGGCGCCCTTGCTGCCGAAGGTCCACTCGATCATGTGGGCGAACATGGCGAGCGTGTAGACCACCATCGCCGAATAGATCAGCTTGTTGGAGAGGTCGGCCAGCTGGGGGTCGACCGCCGAGGCGAGTTGCACCGTCTACTCCTTGGAGTTCTGGTCGGCAGGGACTGCGGGGGCTGAGGCCTCGGCCTCGGGGTCGTCGGGCACGGCGTCGGACGCGGCCGGATCCCCGGTCCCGTCCTCGTCCTCCGTCGCCGGGGCGTCGTCCTGGAGGTCCACCGCGAGTTCGGCCAGCTCCTCGGCGATCTTCGCCGACTCGCTGCGGGCCAGCCCGGCCAGCTCCACCTGGGTGCCGCCGCCCGGCAGGGCGACCGCCCGCACCCAGATCCGGCGGCGCTGGATGAACAGCGAGCCGATCAGGCCGAGGATCGCCAGCACGGCGCCGGTCAGGGCGATCGCGTTGCCGGGGCGGTGCGAGACGTTGAAGCTGGCCCACTGCTTGTAGCCCTCGAAGGTGACGGAGCCGTAGCCGTCGGGGAGGTTCCAGCCCTGGCCGGGCTTGAGCCGGGCCTTGGCCGGCTGGCCGTCCTGGGTGAGCTGGGTGAGCTTGCGGGTGTTGAGCTGGTAGACGTTCTGCGGCAGGCCGGAGTCGGTGCCGAGGTCGCCGGCGAAGGCGTTCAGCACCAGCTCGGGGGCGGCGTCGCCGGGGAACAGCGAGACCGGGCCGGTGCCCTCGAAGCTCAGCGGGGCGGTCGGCAGGAAGAAGCCGGAGAAGCCCATCTGGGTCCTGGTGCCGTCCGGGCCGGTGCCGTAGTCGGAGACCTTCACGACGCCGGTCGAGGTCAGGTTGCCGTCCTGCGGCAGGAAGGGGACGGCGCCCTGGTAGACGACGTCGCCCTTGCCGTTGCGGACGGTGATGACCGGGGCGTAGCCGTGGCCGATCAGGAAGACCTTGCTGCCGCCGATCTCCAGCGGGTGGTTGACCTCGATCGTGGACTTCGTCAGCTTCGACGCGTCGCTGCCCTGGTAGTACTCGACGTTCGCGGTGAACTGCCGGGCGGCGCCGATCTGGTCGCCCCGGTCCTGGAACTTGGACGTGAAGCCGTCCAGCTTCAGGTAGAACGGGTCGAGGTCCTGGCTGCCGTAGAAGCGGGTGCCGTTGAAGTCGTCGAGCTGGGTGATGGTGTTCGAGTAGCCCTCGCCCTCGACCATCAGCTTGCCGCCGGTGCCGGAGGCCAGGCTGGCCCAGGCGAATCCGCCGAGCAGCGCGAACAGCGACAGGTGGAAGAGCAGGTTGCCGACCTCGCGCAGGTAGCCCTTCTCGGCGGCCACCGCGCCGCCGGACAGGTTGGCGCGGAAGCCGCGCCTGCGCAGCAGCCGGTGGGCGGCGGCGTTCACCGCGTCGGCGTCCGCCCCGGTGCGCCAGGCGGCGTGCACCGGCATCCGGGTCAGGTTGCGCGGCGCGGCCGGCGGCTGGGCCCGCAGCACCCCGACGAACTGCCAGGTGCGCGGGACGATGCAGCCCGCCAGCGAGACGAACAGCAGGATGTAGATCGCGGAGAACCAGATCGAGCTGTAGACGTCGAACAGCTGGAGCTTCTCGTAGACCGGCGCGACCGTGGTGTGCTGCGCCTTCCAGGCCTCGACCTTCAGCTGCCCCTGGCCGTTCTGGTACTGCGGGATCAGCGAGCCCGGGATGGCGGCCAGCGAGAGCAGGAAGAGCAGGATCAGGGCGACCCGCATCGAGGTCAGCTGGCGCCACATCCAGCGCGCCCAGCCGAACGCCCCTATGCCGGTGGGGCCGTCGGACTCGACCGGGGCGGTGCTGAGCCGCTCGGCGGCGGCGTCGTCCGGCGCCGGCGGCTGCTCGGTCTCGGTCGTGGTGTTGCTCACGGTCAGATTCCGATCGACGAGTCGGCGGTCCAGGACTGCAGGTTGCTCATCCAGTCGTCCCAGGTCCCGGTGACGAGCAGCAGACCGACCACGACGAGCATGCCGCCGCCGATCCGCATCACGAGCGGGTAGTGCCGCTTGACCCACCCGAAGGCGCCGAGCGCACGGCGGAAGGCCAGCGCGGCCAGGATGAACGGTACGCCCAGGCCCAGGCAGTAGAAGGTCGTCAGCAGGGCGCCGCGCTGGGCGTCGGCCTGGTTGAGCGCCAGGTTCTGCACGGCGGTCAGGGTCGGGCCCATGCAGGGCGTCCAGCCGACGCCGAAGACGACGCCGAGCATCGGGGCGCCCAGCAGACCGACCGCCGGGCGGCGGTGCGAGCGCACCTCGCGCATGCTCAGCCCGGGCACCAGGCCCATGAAGGCCAGGCCCATCACCACGGTGAGCGAGCCCAGCACGATGTCGATGGTCCGCTTGTAGTCCCGCAGTTCCTGGCCGAAGTAGCCGAACAGCGCTCCGGTGGAGACGAACACCGCGGTGAAGCCGAGGATGAACAGCAGCACGCCGAGCAGCATCCGGCCGCGCCGCGAGCCCCGGGCGTCCGCCAGGTCGGCGGCGGAGAAACCGGTCACGTACGACAGGTAGCCGGGGACCAGCGGCAGCACGCAGGGCGAGAAGAACGACGCCAGCCCCGCCACCAGCGCGACCGGGGCGGCGACCAGCAGCGCGCCGCTCTGGACGGTCGAGGTGGTGTCGGCGAGCTGGAGGGCCCCACTCACTGCTTCTGCTCCGCGAGCACCGGCTGCAGGATCGACTCCAGCGCGTCCTGGGTCGTGCCGCCGACGGCGCGGGCGGCCAGCTTGCCGTCGCGGTCGACGACCAGCGTGGTCGGGATGGACTGCGGGTTGAGGCTGCCCTTGGGGAACTTCAGCAGCTGGGTGCCGGCCGGGTCGAAGATGCTCGGGAAGGTGACGCCCTGCTCCTGCTCGAAGCGGACGGCGTTGCCCTTCTCGGTGTCCCGGGTGTTGACGCCGAGGAACTGGACGCCCTGGTCCCGGTACTTGTCCGCGACGGCCTGCAGGCTCTTCGCCTCGGCCCGGCACGGACCGCACCAGGAGCCCCAGACGTTCAGCACCACGACCTTGCCCCGGTAGTCGGAGAGCTTGACCTGGCCGCCCTCCAGGGTCTCCCCGGAGATGTCCGGCGCGTCCCCGCGCTTGCCGGCGTCCGCCTTCGACAGGTTGGTGCCCTTGACCGTGACGAAGCCGACCTGGCCCTCGCCGCCGCCGGTCGAGCCCGACGAGGAGCAGCCGGTGAGGACGAGCGCGGCGGCTGCGGCCACGGCGGCGGCCGCTGCGGCGACACGGGGACGGGGGCGCGTCATGGCAGACATGTGAAAAGTTTCGCATGGAGTTCCGGGCAGGTTCGGGGGGGTCCTGCCTTGCGCGTCGCACCCCCTCTGACCTGCGACGAAATCGGGTCACCCGGCACTCGCCGGGTGACCCGAAGTCATACTTACGCACCGCTTACGGGCCGTGCGCGCGGGCGTGTGACACCGCTCGCACGCCCGTGCGGGGGCGGCCCGACGGAGGGCGGCCCCGCCTAGGCGCCGAAGCTCTTGCCCACCGGCTTGTCGCCCTTGCGACCCTTGCCCACCAGGTGCGCGGGCAGCAGGTCGCGGGCGGGCTCGCGGTAGCCCACCGAGACGATCTTGTCGCCCTCGAAGGTGAAGCTGGTCAGCGAGGCCAGCGAGCACTGCCGGTTGCGCGGGTCGTGCCAGAGCCGGCGGCGCTCGACGAAGGAGCGGACGATCCAGATCGGCAGCTGGTGGCTGACGCAGACCGCCTCGTGCCCCCGCGCCGCGTCCCGGGCCGCGCCGAGCGCGCCCATCATCCGCACCACCTGGTCGAGGTACGGCTCGCCCCAGGAGGGCTTGAACGGGTTGGTGAGGTACTTCCAGTAGCCCGGGTTGCGCAGCGAGCCGTCGCCGACGCCGAAGGTCTTGCCCTCGAAGACGTTCTCCGCCTCGATCAGCCGCTCGTCCGCCGCGACGTCCAGGCCGTGCGCCTTGGCGATCGGCTCGGCCGTCTCCTGGGCCCGCTCCAGCGGCGAGGCCACCACGTGGGTGATGTCCCGGTCGGCCAGGTCCTCGGCCACCCGGTCGGCCATCCGCCGGCCCAGCTCGGACAGGTGGTAGTCCGGCAGGCGCCCGTACAGGACGCCCTCCGGGTTGTGCACCTCACCGTGCCGCATCACGTGGACGACGGTGATCTCTTTGGCGCTCACTTCTCGACTGCTCCTGGGGCTCGGGGTGGACTGCTGGGCCGTGGACGCGGGGCCTAGGCCGTGGCGGCCGCGGCGGCGCGCGCGGCGGCCGGCAGGGCGGCGGCGATCCGCTCGATCGCCCGCTCGTCGTGGGCCGCCGAGACGAACCAGGACTCGAAGGCGGACGGCGGCAGGTAGACGCCCTCGGCCAGCATCGCGTGGAAGAAGGCGGTGAAACGGTACGCCTCCTGGGTCTTCGCCTCGTCGTAGTCGGTGACGGCGGCCTCGGTGAAGAACACCGAGAACATGTTCCCGGCGGTCTGCATCCGGTGCGCCACGCCCTCCTTGGCGAGCGCCGCGGAGACCAGGCCGGAGACCTCGGCGGCGACCTTGTCCACGGTCGCGTACACCTCGTCGGTGCAGCCGCGCAGCTGGGCCAGGCCCGCCGCGGTGGCGATCGGGTTCCCGGACAGGGTGCCCGCCTGGTAGACCGGCCCGGCCGGGGCCAGGTGCGCCATCACGTCGGCGCGGCCGCCGAAGGCCGCGGCCGGGAAGCCGCCGCCCATGACCTTGCCGAAGGTCAGCAGGTCCGGCGCCCAGCCCTCGTTCGCGGCCTCCAGGCCGTACCAGCCGGCCTTGGAGACGCGGAAGCCGGTCATCACCTCGTCGGAGACGAACAGCGCGCCGTTGTCGCGGCAGAGCCGGGCCAGGCCGGCGTTGAAGCCGGGCAGCGGCGGGACGACGCCCATGTTGCCGGGCGAGGCCTCGGTGATCACGCAGGCGATCTCACCCGGGTGGGCCGCGAAGGCCTGCTCGACGGCGGCCAGGTCGTTGTACGGCAGCACGATGGTGTCGCCGGCCTGGGCGCCGGTGACGCCCGGGGTGTCCGGCAGGCCGAAGGTGGCCACGCCGGAGCCGGCGGCGGCCAGCAGGGCGTCCACGTGGCCGTGGTAGCAGCCGGCGAACTTCACCACCTTCGCCCGGCCGGTGAAGCCGCGGGCCAGCCGGATCGCGGACATGGTGGCCTCGGTGCCGGAGGAGACCAGCCGGACCTGCTCGACCGGGGCGACCCGGGCGACGATCTCCTCGGCCAGCTCGACCTCGCCCCGGCCGGGCGTGCCGAAGGAGGTGCCGTTGGCGACGGCCCGCTGGACGGCGTCGATCACCGCCGGGTGCGCGTGGCCGAGGATCATCGGACCCCACGAGCACACCAGGTCGACGTACTCGCGGCCGTCGGCGTCGGTCAGGTAGGGGCCGGTGCCGGACACCATGAAGCGCGGCGTGCCGCCGACGGCGCGGAATGCGCGCACCGGGGAGTTGACGCCGCCGGGCGTCACCACGGAGGCGCGGTCGAACAGCGACTGGGACTGGGGGGCTTCGTAGGGGTAGCTCACAAAAGACATGGTCTCAAATCGTGTCCTGACGCTCTGCATGTCGGACCCGATCATCTGGAACGATGATCCGGGCACCGTTGTCTGTACGGTTGTCCGTACAGTCCGTACGGACGGGGTCGCTGACTGCCCCGGAGGACGGACCAGTCAGACTGTGTGCACAGGGTGCGCGAGCGCTCCGGTTGTGTGCAGGGGTGTGGAGAGGACTGCTGTCGGCCGCGAGTGGGTATGGCCCGCGCGTGGGCACGGCGGCGCATGACGGGTAAGGAGCACGTCCGGAGGGACGCCGGGCGTGCGGGGGTCTGTCGATTCCGGCGAATTCCGGTGAGGATGGTCCGAGTGTCCGAGGCGCAGGACGGCTACGACGAGGCCGCGGGGGGCTCCCGCAGGCCCGCCGAGGCCGCACGCGGGGGTACGGGAGCGGGTACAGGACGTGGTCGCCGCGGCGGCGAGAGGCGGGGTGAGGGACGCGTGGGGGTGACGTACAAGTACTTCGGCGCCCCCGACCGCGCGACCGCCGCCAGGGTCCCCACCGCCCTCGGACCGGGCGGGCTGGGCCTGGACGCCGGCGAACTCGGCTCGCTGGGGCGGCTCGGCGACCTGATGGAGACCAGCGGCTCCCCCACCGGCCACCTCTCCACCAAGATCAAACCGGAGACCATGAGCGCCATGGTCCTCACCGGCATCCAGGGCGTCCCGCTGCACCAGGTGCCCCCGCTGGAACTCGTCGTGCTGCACCCGGACTACGCCGTCGTCCAGCTCCCCCACAACGTCGTCGAACCGCTGCGCAAGGCCGACGAGACCGAGCTCGGCGCCGCCGCCTTCATCTGGTCGACCGTCCCGGACCGGCGCGGGCCGCGGGACGCCTTCGTGATCTACAGCATGCTGCACGAGTGGCAGGACTTCGCCAACCGGCTGCACGACGCCGGGCACCAGCTCTACTGCCTGGTCTGGCCGTAACGGCGGCACCGGCCCGCTTCCGGACGCGACGGAAAAACGGCTGCCGCCCTCGCGCGGGGGTTCGCGAGGGCGGCAGCCGGACCGGTCGGATCCCGCTGTCGGCGGGATCCGCCGGTGGAACGTGGTGTCCGGTCAGCCGGAGCCCGTCCATCGGGGCGAACGGCCGGAGTCGGCCCGATCGACCGGGGCGGACCGGTACGGCCGGCCGGCGAGGAACTCGGCGATCCGTCTCAGCACGTCGTTGGCCGAGCGGAGCTCCTCGATCTCGGACTCCAGTCGGGCGATGCGTCGGGCGTGGGACTCACACATGCGGTCCTCCTCCGGAGCGGACATCGGCTCGCCGGCTATCCCTTGACGTTCCGCCGGGCCGAGCCCACCAGGAAGACCACCGCGAGCATCGCCGCGGACAGCGCCACGATCAGCAGCGGGCTGGGACCGGCCGGCCGTCCGTCCACCCGGACCGCGCCCATGAAGTCCAACGCCGCCACGTTGTTGACGAGGACGTACCAGATCGGCAGGTAGATCGCCTGGAAGACCCGGTGGGTACGGCTCAGCACGCCCAGGGACATGGCGAGCGAGGGGATGAACAGCACACCGCCGAACCAGCAGGCCACGCCCGGGCCGTCGCCCGCCACCAGCATCCGCACCAGCGGGGCGACGCCCATCACCGCGGTGAGCACCAGCCCGGACGCCCACTCGGCCAGCAGCCTGCGCCGCGCCGCCGGATAGGCGCCCAGCAGCACCTCCAGGCCGTTCTCGACCTGCTGGCTGCCCAGCCTCGACCAGATCAGCACCGGCCACAGCCAGACTCCGGGCAACAGCATGCCGGTCACGGTGTCCATCGGCAGCGCGAAGCCGGCCACGGTGAGCGCCCCGGCCACCGCCCACCACCAGGGCGAAACGCCCTGCAACAGGATCCGGACCTCGCCGGCCAGCAGGCGCCCGAAGGCTCCGGCCCGGGTCGGCTCGGTCCTCGGGAGCTCGCCCGGCGCGGTGGACCAGGTGGCGGCCGGCGCCGGCCCGGCGGTGTCGAAGGCGCCGGCCGCCAGGGGAACGGACGCGCCGTCCGCTCCCGGCGCGTCCGCGCCCGCCCCGGCCTTGACCGGCGAGCCGGCCGAGCGGGCCGGGTCGAACCGGCCGAACCACAGCGTCGGCAGCAGGGCGACGAGGCAGGCCAGCAGGACCAGCACCAGCCGGCCGAGGACGAAGCCGCCGGACGGGTCGAAGCCGTCCCACACGAAGGTGCCCAACGGCTTGCTCACCTTGGTCAGGCCCAGGCTGAACCCGCCCTCGCCGGACTGCAGGTGCTGGTTCCCCATCGCCGCGTTCATCGACTGCGCGACCTGGTGCACACCGAGGCCACCGAACGGCGCCGAGCCTGACTGGCCACCGATCGAGATCACCAGGGCCAGCACGAACCAGACCACGTTCCCGAAACCGGCCCGCAGCAGCGGCACCGCCTCGAACAGGATCGCGGCCGCGGCGGTCAGCGCCATCAGCGGCAGCGCGAGCAGCACGAACGGCTCGACCAGGGCGACCGGGTCGACCGAGCGGTTCTCGCCGCGGGCCAGCTGCATCACCAGCGCGGTGAGCGCCAGCACGCCCGTCATCGAGGCGAGCACCAGCAGATTGCTCAGGAACTTGGCGAACAGGTAGCTCGACGTCCGCAGCGGGGTGGCGGCGAGGATCTGGCCGACCCGGCTGGTCTCGTCCCGCGCGATGCCGCTGCGCACCACGTAGAAGCCGCCGAAGGTGAGCCAGAGCGCCCCCGCGAGGGCGGTGACCGCGCCCACGTAGGCGCTGTTGTAGACGCCCCGGCTGCCGCCGACGTCCATGATCACCCACGTGCTGTTCACGTTCGGGACGGCCAGGTAGCCGAGCCCGACCGCGGCGAGCAGGGTCACCGCGTACGCCGGTCGACGGACCCGGTCGCGGAAGTCGCCGACCGCCAGGCCGGCGAGCACGCGCGCGTTCATCACCGCACCGCCTGCTGCTGCTCGGCCGCCGTCCGCCCGGTGGGCCGGTGGATGATGCCCAGGTAGGCGTCTTCGAGGTCGGGCGAGACCCGGACCGCGTCCCGGGTCGGCGGGGCGGCGGCGAGCAGCCGCAGCCGTACCCCGTTCGCGGTCCGCACCATGCGGCTGACCACGTGCCGGGCCTGCACGCCCGGGACCTCCGCGGGGGCGACCATGACCTCCCAGACCTGCCCGTCGATCTCCCGGAGCAGCTCGTCGGGGGCGCCGCGGCGCAGCAGGCGCCCCTGGGCGACCACGGCGATGTCGGAGGCGACCGACTCGACGTCGGAGACGATGTGCGTGGAGAGCATCACCACCCGGTCGGCCGCGAGGTCGCTGAGCAGGTTGCGGAAGCGCACCCGCTCCTCCGGGTCGAGGCCGGCCGTCGGCTCGTCGACCACGATCACCCTGGGGTCGGCCAGCAGAGCCTGGGCGATGCCGACCCGGCGGAGCATGCCGCCGGAGTACTTGCCGAGCGGGCGCTTGACCGCCTCGGTGAGGTTCACCAGTTGGATCAGCTCGTCGATCCGGGCCCGGGCGGAGCGCGCCGAGAGGCCCTTGGCGGCCGCCAGGTAGGACAGGAACTCCCGCGAGGTCAGGTTCGGATAGACACCGAAGTCCTGTGGCAGGTAGCCGAGTTCGCGACGCAGCCGGTCCGGGTTGGCGACCACGTCGGTCCCCTCGTACCGGACCTGGCCGCTGGTGGGCTTGGTGACCGTGGAAACGATCCGCATCAGCGAGGACTTGCCGGCACCGTTCGGTCCCAGCAGGCCCAGCATGCCCGGGCTCAGGTGCATCGTCATGCCGTCGACGGCGCGCTTGCCGCCCTTGTACACCTTGGTGATGTCGATCAGTTCGAGCATTGTCGTCTTCTTCCCCGTCGGACCGGTCGGCCTCAACCCTTCAGCTGCGTCTCTTTGCCGTCGCGCGTCACGGCGACGCCGCGCGGGACCTCCACCCGGAACTTGGCGTCACAGTTGGCCAAGCCGGTGCACTGCGCCTGGAGTTCGAGCGTTCCGTTCTCCAGCTGCCAGGTCTCCTTGGTGTCACCCACCTTGGAGCCCTTGTCGAACCAGCGGGTGACCTTGACGTCCTTGCGGTCCGCCGGGACGAGGTCGGTGGGGATGCCGTGCGACTTCACGTCCAGGGACGTGCCGCTGAACTCGAAGGTCTTGTCCTCCGGCGTGGCGTCCCCGGCCTTGGCGCAGCCGGTCAGCGGGATGAGGGCGGCGACGGCGAGGGCGAGCAGGGCGGGTGCAGCTTTCTTGTGCGAGACCACCGGTTCCTCCGGGAGGCTGGAATTGGGCACGTTGAGAGCCTCTCCGATCCGCGGCCCGCTGCCATCTGCCGTTCGGCAGATATTGCGCTATCGCCGGGCCGGCCGCCCGGGCCCCGCGGGGTCGGGGTGCAGCGGCAGCACGCCGCGGACGCGCCAGCCACCGCCGTGCGGGCCGGCGGCCAGGTCGCCGCCGAGGGCGGAGATCCGCTCGGCCAGGCCGGCCAGGCCGGTGCGGCCGCCACCGGGACGGCGGGCCGCCAGGCCGCCGGAGCCGCGTCGACGTCCGCTGTCGGTCACGGTGACCTGCAGGGCGGGTCCGGCGGTGCGGACCACCTCCACGTCCAGCCGGGCGGCGCTCGGGGCGTGCCGGCGGATGTTCGTCAGCGCCTCCAGGACGACCCGGTAGGCGGCGTCCTCGATCTCACGCGGTGCCGTCCCGGCCAGGCCCGGCTCCAGGTCGAGGGCGCCGCCGACCGGGCCGGAGGCCAGGAAGCGCTCGACCAGCTCGGGCAGGTCGGCGAGGCCGTGGACCCTGGTCGGCGGCGGTTCGGCGGCGGTCGGCGCCTCCGGATCGCGCAGGGTCTGCAAGGTGTGGTCCATCGAGTCCAGCGCTCGCAGACCGGCCGCTTCCAGCCGGCCCAGCAGCTCCGTGACCTGCTCCTCGTCGTACGCGCCGACCTGGGCCGCCTGGACCTCCAGCAGGATGCCGGTCACCTCGTGGGCGACGAAGTCGTGGAGGTCCCTCGCCACCTCGAGCCGCTGCTCCCGGCGGGCCTGCTGGACCGCGCGGGCCCGCCGGTCGTCGTTCGCCCGCAAGTAGAGCCCGACGCCCACGGCACAGGCCGCCGGGAACATCGCCATCGCGACGGCGACCACGGAAGGCGCGAGCACCGCCTGGGGCAGCCGGAGGGTGAAGCGCAGGGGGAGCGCCATCAGCGCCAGGGTCAGCGCCGAGCCGACCAGCGCCGCCCGGCGGACGTCCGCCCGCCGGATCACCCGCCCGACCAGCACCAGCATGGCCGCGAACTCGAACGGGAGCCACGGCAGCACGAGCCCCTGACGGCCGGGGTAGCCGATGTCGGCGGCGACCGACAGCACCGCGACCACACCGGCCGCCACGACCGGGGAGACCGGTCCCAGCGGCCGGCGCAGGATCGCGGCCACCACCGCCAGCACGGCGACGAGGGCCACGATCCACGCACTCGGTGGGGCGATCGCCGCCGGAGCCGCGAGCAAGAACGTCGCCGTCGCGCACACCGTGCGGCGGCGGTGCGAGTCAGCCATCAGTTCGGTCTGCACGGGGCCGAGCCTACGCACGGCCCGGGACCGTTGCGGCCCCCTGCAGATGACCGCCGATCAGACATCTGCCGTTCGACAGATCTTTCGGACGCGTGCGGACGGCACAATGGCCGGACGGGCGTTCACGCCACCCCGCCCACCGGGGTCGGCTCCGGCCCCGGCACGGACCGGGGCCGGGACCAGCGGCGCATGGCCGGCCGCTCCACCAGGACGTTCACCACCCAGGCCAGCAGCAGCGACAGCAGGAAGGCGGCGGCGATGAGTGCGATGCCGACCGGCATCCCGTAGCTGGGGCCGACCAGGTCACCGTCCTTCTCCACGGCGCCCAGGGCCAGGTGGCCGTACTTGAGCACCAGGTTGTGCACCAGGTAGAAGGCGAAGGAGAGTTCACCGAGGCGGACGACGACGCGGTGGTTCAGCACGGTGCGCCGACCGGCCAGGTCGGCGACGGCGATGGAGGCGGTGAGCAGACCGATCGGGATCACCGTGGCGGCGCTCGTCCGGTACAGGTACGGCAGTTGCTGTCCGACCCAGTAACCGATCACCAGGAGCGGCGCGGCCACGTACGGCCGCATCCAGGTGATCCAGCGGCCGGCCAGGACGATCCGCGCCAGCAGCATGCCGAGCAGGCACTCCGCCAGGCGGGCCAGCGGGAAGAAGTACACCAGCCAGTACTGGTCGACCGACACCCCGAAGAGCGGCATCTGCCGGTCGTCGTGGACGAAGTTCTGGGCCACCGTGGGGACCAGGACGGTGACCAGCACACAGGCGCCGGCCCAGAACCAGAGCAGACCCGGCCGGATGCGCCCGACCAGCCGGTACAGCAGCGGGAAGAGCGCGTAGACGGCCAGGTCCACCGAGAGCGACCAGGTGACGGAGTTGCCGATGTCGAAGTAGGCCGGGTCGGGTATCCAGGCCTGGAGCAGCAGCGCCTGGGCTCCGAGCCCCTTCCAGTCGGGCAGATCGGCGTAGCGGCTGATCAGCAGGACCGCCGCCGCCAACGCGGCCAGGTGGCTGGGGAAGACTCTGAAGAGCCGCCGGCGCCAGAATCTCCCGACTCCGTCGGCCTGGCGGTACGACCAGGTGAGCACGAAGCCGCTGAGGACGAAGAAGTACGAGACCGCGACGTGTCCGGAGGTGCCGATTCCGTTCAGGAAGTCCCAGTCCGCCTGGGTGTCGCTGAAGATTCCCTCCAGTGAACTGTGGAAGAGGAAGACCGGGATCATCGCGAGGAATCGGAGACCGGTCAGTGAATCCGGTCGGTTTCCGCTCTGTCGGTCGAGCATGGAATGCCTTTCGCCGTTTCGGTGCTGCACGTGCACCGGACCGGCCACCCCTGATCCGTGATTTCTTCGGCACCCGTCGGCCGGACGGAATCCTCACCCCGCCGATCGACCGGTCGCGTATCCCATCTCGAAAGCGCGCACCGCGATTCCGACCCGGTTCCGGACGCCCAGCTTCCGCTGAATGCTGGCGACATGGGTCTTCACCGTGCCCGCCGAGATGAACAGTTCACCGGCGATGTCGGAGTTGGTCTTCCCCTCGGCCACCTTCCCGGCGATCTCCGCCTCCCGATCGGTGAGCGGCTCGACCATGGCCGGGCCGCCCGGCCGGCCGCCGGTGACGTGTTTGAGCAGCCGGACCGTGATGGACGGACTGATCAGGCTGTCGCCCGCCACCGCGGCCCGGACCGCCTCGACCAGCAGCGTCGGGCCCGAGCGTTTGAGCAGGAATCCGGAGGCGCCGTGGCGCAGCGCCGGGTACACGTATTCGTCGAGATCGAAGGTGGTGACGACGACCACCTTGATCGGCGGCGCCGCCGAGGGGCCGGCGAGCAGACGGACGACCTCCAGACCGTCCATGCGCGGCATCCGGATGTCCACCAGCGCCACGTCAGGCCTGAGTCGGCGCGCCGCCTGCACGGCGGCGACTCCGTCCTCGGCTTCGCCGACCACCTCCATGTCCGGCTGGTTCTCAAGGATCCGCCGCATACCGCGGCGGACCATTTCCTGGTCGTCTGCGAGCAGTAATCGAATGGTCACAGCCAGGAATTCTGTCATACCCCCGGCGGACCGGATGGTCCGGTCCGCCGGGCGGGCCGGGCCCGGTCAGCCCTGTCGGGCTGCCAGGCTCGCCGGCCGCATGTCCGTCCAGTGGGTGTTGACGTAGGCGATCGCGGTCTCACGGTCGGCGTCGGCCAGGACCGTGCGCCAGCCGGCCGGTACGTCCGCGAAGACCGGCCACAGCGAGTGCTGGCCCTCCTCGTTCACCAGGACGTGGAAGGAGCCGTCGGGGTCGTCGAACGGGTTCGGGGTGCTCATGGTTGCGCCTCCTCAGGCCGGGATCTCGGTTCGTTGGTGGCTGTGGAACGGCACCGGCGCGAGCTCGCGGCTCTGCAACAGGGCCATGCCGAGCGAGGTGAGGGTGTGCAGTGCGGTGTTCCGGTTGCGCGCGGTGGTGATCAGGCCCGCCCTGCGCAGGACCGCCGCGTGCTTGCTGGCTCCGGCGAGCGATATGCCCAGCCGTTCGGCGAGTTCGCCGGTGGTGCAGCTGTCGGTGAGCGCCTGGAGCGCCGCGGCCCGGGTGTGGCCGACCAGGGCCCCGAGCGCCTGCTCGTCCGACTCCCACGCCTCCCAGAGGCCGGGTTTGACGGCCGAGCCGATCGGGAAGACCACGGCGGGCCCGCCGGCCTCGCGGTCGTCGTCGACGAACACGCAGGACGGGTCGCTGAGGAAGAACGAGGGGCTCAACACCAGGCCCCGGCCGTTGAGATGGACATCGCGGTCCGGCCCGCCGCGGACTTCGAGGACCGGCGCGCTCCAGTGCAGCCTCGGGTGGATGGCGCTCAGCAGCCGCTCCGCGCCGTGGGCGATCGCGATCCGGCCGCGGGCGTCCCGCACCCGCTCCAACTGCGGCCTGATGTCGGTCCAGTGCGGCAGGACCGCGACCTGGGTGAACCTGTTCAGCAGCGCCGCCGTACCGCTCTGTCCCTCGCCCTGACCGGGCGGCCCTAACAGCTCGACCAGATCCGTTAAGTTCGGTGTCTGCTGGGCGAGCAGCTCCAGTTCGGCGGTGCGTGCCCCCAGCGCGGCGCGCACCCGCACGCGCCAGGGCTGGAACAGCACGCTGCCGCTGTTGACGAACCGGTGGAGGGCGAAGACGCCCTCGGTCAGTGGCCCCAGTCCCGCGACCATGCGCAGACGGGCCAGATCCTCGACAGTGAAGTGAATTCTCAACACAAAGCACGCCCCCGTAATTGCTGTGCCTTCGGCTGGTTCAGTCCTTGCCGTCCATCAGGACCCGCCCCCCGTGCAGCGTCTCGGCGTACGAGAAGACGTGACCGGCTCCGACCTCGATCGGGGCGAGGCCCGCGAAGTCCGCGCCGAGCACATCGAGGAATGTCATCTCGGCGGTGCCCGACCACACTTCGGAGAACTCCACACCGGACACCTGGGATGCCACGAGAGTCGCCCTGCTGGGGTTGGCCATGGTCCAGTCCGGAAAGTGCAAAGTATGCGCCAACGGTACCATGTGCAACGCGGGCGGTTCGTGGGCAATTCCCGTGAGCGTGACGGTAGTTCGGACAGCTCTCCGGTCCTGAACGGACAGCGTCCCGGTGAACTTCCCGCCGGCCTCCAGCCGGGGTGCGGCCCGGCCCACGGTGGCCGCACGGGTCTGGTGGACCGACCCGAACTGCTTGGGCATGCCCTGCATCCACCCGCGCATCATCGGCACCGGCTGGTCGACCCACGCGAACGGGCAGCGCGCCATCGGCTCGCCCTCGAACTCGCAGGCGAGCAGCACCAGGAACTCGGAGAAGCGGTTGTGGCCGGGCTCGGTCAGCTCCTCCCCCGAGTCCGAGCACCATTGCCAGTCGGCGAAGACCGCCGCCGCGGCGCCGGCGTCCCGCCCCGGGGTCAGTCCGGGCGGCAGGAAGGCCGCCGCGGCATCGGGGTCCACTCGGTAGTCCACCATCACCACCTCTCCCGTGAAGTGCCACGGGGGCGCGGTGATCATGGATGACCGGCCGGACGGGGAGAGCGGCAGGCTGTACCCGCGCAGGCCGCCCACGACGGCGGGCGTCCCCTCTTCGGTCACGGACACGTTCGGCTCCTGTCGGTAGCTAGGACGTCGGTGGGTGGGACATCGACGGGTGGGGCAGGGTGCGCCACGCGGCGGCCAGCCGCTCGGTGGCCGTCGTCAGCCGCTCGGGCGAGTTGAAGCTGAAGGCCAGCCGGAACGCGTGCACGCCACCGGGGCCGAACCGCGAACCGGCGGCGATCCGCACACCGGCCAGCGCCGCGGCCCGGAGCAGTTCCTCCTCCGGCCGGCCGGCCACCGGCTCCAGCCAGAGGAAGTAGCCGCCGGACGGCACCCGGAAGCGGACCGGCTCCGGGTGGTCCACGGCCCGCAGGCCCGCCGCCAGGGCGTCCCGGCGCAACCTCAACTGCTCGCACAGGAAGGCCACATGGCGGTCGTACTCGCCGTTGTCGAGCATGACGGCGGCGGCCAGCGAGGCAACGTGGTTGAGCGAGCCGCCACTGACGAACAGGCCGTGCGAGGCCAGCCGGTCGACCAGCGCGGGATCGCCGAGCAGCCAGCCGAGACGCAGTCCGGGGGCCAGCGTCTTGGCGAAGGTGCCCAGGCGCAGCACCCCCCGGTACTCCGCCAGCGCGGCCAACGACGGCGGCGGTTGAGCCGCCGGGTCGAGCGCCAGACCGGCGTACGCGTCGTCCTCGACGACCAGCAGCCCGTGGTCCGCCGCCACCGCGAGCAGTTCCCGCCGCCGGGGGGTCGACAGCGTGCGGCCGGTCGGGTTGTGGAACGTGGGGTTCAGGTACAGGAAGGCGGGGCGCACGCCCTCCCGCTCCAGAGCCCGGAGGGTCTCCCGCAGCCCCTCCGGCGAGGTGCCCGCGGCGTCCGCGGGCACTCGACGGAGGGTCAGGCGGCAGTCGGCGAAGAGCTTCTGTGCCAGGTCGTAGCAGAGCCCGTCGACCAGCACCGCGTCGCCCGGCGAGGCCAGCGCGGTGGAGACCAGGTACAGCGCCTGCGAGGTGCCCGAGGTCACCAGGACGTTCTCCGGCGCGCACGGGTGCCCGTCCGCACGGGCGGCCCGCTCGGCGAGCGCCTGCCGCAGCGGGGCCGCGCCGGCGTTGGTCCCGTACGCCAGCGCGGCGGCGCCGAACTCGGCCAGCGCGGCCGACTGCGCCTCGCGCAGCAGCTCGACCGGGAGCAGGGCCGGTTCGAGGTAGCCGGGCCCGAGGTCGACCACCCCGGGCTCGGCCGTCTCCTGCACCAGGCCGCGCTGCCAGCGCCGGGTGTGCCGGGCGGCAGCCGTCGCCAGGGTCACCGGCTCTCCAGCACGGTCCGGAGCAGGCGGACCGACTCGGTCAGCGGCTCGCGGGAGCGGGCCAGGGCGATCCGCAGCATCCGGTCCCCCTCGGCCGGGTCGGCCCAGTGGAACTGCCGGCACGGCAGGGCGAAGACGTTGTGCTCCTGCAGCGCCTCCCACACCTCGGTGCCGGTGCGGCCGGCGAAGCGGACCCGCTCCACGCTGGTCCGGCTGTCCGGGTCCGGGAAGTCCACGCCGGGCAGGTCGGCCAGGGTGGCGCGGACCACCGCCCGGTTGCCCTCGATGAACTCGTGCAGCTCGGCCAGGCCACCGGACGCCGCGTCCTCGGCGAAGCGGCGGATCAGCGCCAGGATCAGCGGCGAGACCCCCAGCAGGATGTCGGAGTAGATCTTCTCCACCGGCAGCCCGAGGTGCTCGGAGACGACCAGCAGGCCGGCCTTCAGGTCGAGCGTGGGCCAGAGCTTGCCGGTGTCCTCGATCACCGCCCAGCGGCAGCCGCTGGCGTTCAGCACCGCGTAGTGGTCGTAGTGGGCGCGCGGGTCGAAGCCGCGGAAGGACGTGTCCAGGGCCAGGATCACGTCGTGCTCGGCGCACTGCTCGGCCAGCCGGCGCAGCCGGTCCTCGCCGAGCACCCGGCCGGTGGGGTTGTTGGGCGTGGTCACGAAGACGCAGCCCACCGAGGCCAGCAGCTCCGTCGGGAGGTCCTCGTGGTGCAGCGGGTCCTCGGCCACCGGGACCAGCGCGAGGCCGTTGCCGCGCAGCAGGTCGGCGATGTTGTCGAAGGTGGGGTGGACCAGGGCGACCGTCTCCACCGTGGCCGACAGCGCCCGGGAGAGGATCTCCATCGCGACGGACGAGGAGTAGCAGCTCATCACCCGGCCGTGCTCGGCCGGGTAGCTGTGCTGGCCGAGCAGGGTGAGGTAGGCCTCGTGCGCCTCCCGCTCGATCTGCTCGACGGGGCGGCGCTCGCCCTCGGCGAAGAGCAGCGGAAGCTCGTCCACGATCTTGGTCTGGCCCGGGGTCAGCGCCTGCCGGGCGTGTCCGTCCGCGATGTTCAGCTCACTGTTGAGGGCCAGGAACTCCCACTGGGTCAGGTTGCCCTTGGTCTGCAGCATTCCGGTCACGGTTAACCTCGCGTGAGAGAAGTGTGGGGATCGTCGGTGACGTCAGTAGATGACCCGGGAGGAGGCGCTGAGCCGGTACTCCCGGGATTTGCGCAGGTCACGGGCGATGTTGAGGCGGCGCAGCCAGCGGTCCGTCCCGTCGTAGCGGGCGCGGAACGGCTTGCGGCCGTGCACCACCCGGTAGTTGTCGAGGAAGACGATGTCGCCGGGCTCCAGGACGACGCCGGTGAGGGCGCGGTCGATGGCGGCGCCGGCGGCGTCGAGCACGCGCTGCTCCTCGTCGCCGTGGACTCCCTGCATGTAGTACGGGTCGATGACCAGGTAGGGGTCGTCGGGGTCGCCGAACAGGACGGCCAGCGGGTCGGGCTGCTCCAGCGCCCGCTCGACCCGGTCCAGGGCGCGCCTGCGCAGCCGCTCCTCGCGGTCCGCCGCCCCGGCGGGCTGGGCACCGCCGCGGTGCGCGTCGTCGGGCAGGATGCGGAACCGCGGTTCGCTGAGCGCGGCCCGGGTCTCCTCGTCCAGCTCGACGTCGGCGATGTCCGCGACGGTGGTCTCGACGCCGTCCGGGTTCCGCAGGCACATCAGACCGAGGTAGTCGGTGCGCAGCGGGTGGAAGGCGTCCTCGGTGTGCCAGCTGAGGGTCTCGGCGCTGCCCCAGCCGATCTGGTCGTTCTCGTGCGACCGCACCGGGTAGACGTCGTGCATGATCAGGCCGTCCTGCTGGGTGGCCCAACCGATCGGGTCGCCGAGCACGCTCCCGATCAGGAAGAAGGCGATGTCCTGGCGGAGCGAGGGGGACGGCGCCGGCTTGCCGCGGCGCTCGGACGGGGTCGCGCCGAGCGCCGCGTCCTCGACCCGGAGGCCGGAGACCACGAGGGTCCCGGACCGCTCGGCCAGCCGGAACTCGTTGAGCTCCGCGCGCAGTCGGCGGGGCAGTTCCTGGGCGTGGGTGCGGCTCTCGCGCTGGAACGCCGTCGACTCCACGGTGTCGTACCGCTGGGCGAGTTCGTCGGCGATCGCCTCGACGGCCGAGACCTCGTCGCCGGTGAGTCGGACACTGATCACGAGCGGGTACCTCCTTGACAGGTCTGCGACGGAAACGTCTCGGTGCGCATTCGGAGCCTCACCGATGTCCGCCCGGGGTTTCCAGTCACTTGAATCGAGAGTGAAATTGCCGTTCCGCCGTGACGCTCGTTACTCGTGGGTCCTGCCGGACGCCGGGAAGCGGCGCAGCACGGGGCTGGCGGTCGTCCCGGCGGCGATCAGCACCAGCGCCGCGCCGCAGGCCAGCACGGCCTCCGTACCGCCCCCCGACCTGGCCACCAGCACGCCGCCCACCAGCGGCCCCAACGCCCCGGCGCCACCGGCGCACAGGGCGCTGATGGAGCTGACCCGGCCGCGCATGCCGTCGGGGGTGACCAGGAGCTGATGGGTCATCACCGTGGTGTTGGCCACGGGCGCGAACAGGGCCGCCAGGCCGAGCAGCACGCCGAGCGGCACCCCGCCCGAGACGACCGCCATCAACCCGGTCGCGACGGCCGCCAGCCAGGCGAAGCCCAGCACGATCACCGGGGCCGACAGCCGCCGGTGGAGCCAGGGCGCGAGGGCGGCCCCGAGCAGGCCGCCGGCACCGAGACAGGCCATCATCAGCCCGATCTCGCCGGGGGCGGTGTGGTCCTCGTGGGACAGCGCCAGGATGATCACCAGGAGGGCGTTGAAGACCAGGTTGGTGCCCATCATCCAGAGCAGCGTGGTCCGCAGCACCCGGTTGCGCAGGACCCAGCGGAACCCGGCGGCCATCTCGCCGCCCATCCCGCCGTCCGCCTCCCCCGGGTCCGGACGGGCCACCGGGGGCAGTCGGAGCAGGGTCAGCGCACCGGCCGAGAGCGCCAGCATGGCGGCCGTCGCCGTGAAGGGTTCGGTCGGGTGCACGCTGAACAGGAAGCCGGCGACGGACGGGCCGAGCAGGGTCGCCACGTACGGCCGGGCGGCGTTGCGGGCCACCGCGGTGGAGAGCTGGGACTCCGGGACCACTTGCGGCAGGGCCGCGTGCTCGGCCGGCTCGAAGACCGAGCCGAGCACGCCCTCCAGCACCACGACGCACAGCAGGTGCCAGTAGCTGTAGCGGTCCAGGGCCAGCGCCGCGGCGAGGCTCCCCATGCTGACGGCGCGCAGGCCCTGGCAGGTGAGCATCACGGTGCGCCGGTTCCAGCGGTCCGCGATCGCGCCGGCCGGGATGGCGGCCAGCATCCGGACGGCGGCGAGCACCGAGGAGGCGATGCCCATCTGGACCGCCGATCCGGTGTGCGCCAGGATCAGCAGCGGGACGGCCACCATCGCGATCTCGAAGGCGAGTTCGGACAGGAGCTGGCCGGTCCAGAGGATGTTGTAGTTGCCGTTGCGGGACAGCGGCCGCGGCGGTGCCGGCGGGCCGGTCGGCTCGCCGACCGGTGGCTCGGTCGACGCGTCCGTCGGCTCGTTGGTCGGGCGTGCGACTGTCATCGGCTCACCACTCCTCGGGTCGCCTCGCGGCGCGCGAGCCGACCGGACACCTGCAGGTACTCGACCCGGCCGGTGCCGGGATCGCGGAGGAAGCGTCCGGCGAAGGCGGGCCCGCCGGACGGATCGCCGCCCGCCTCACGCATGGTGAAGCGCAGGTCGGCGGTACAGCTCAGCCCGTACTGCGGCGGTCCGCCGAGACCGAGCAGCAGCCCGGGCTCGCCCCGGGAGACCGTGTACCGCAGGTCCCCGTTGGCGTAGTCGCCCAGGCAGTCCTCGGGCGCCGGACCCGCGTCGCCGTCCGGCTCCCCGGCGCGGGGGCCGGGGCTCGGGACAGCGGTTCCGGCCGCCCGGAGACAGCCGACCAGGTCGGCCCAGAGGTTCTGGCCCGTGTTGGCGTTGGTGGTGAGGGCCACCACGGTGCCCGCGACCGGTTCGAACCTCAGGTGGCAGGAGATCCCGTCGCCGGTGCCGTCGTGCCCGTACCAGTCCGGGCCGCCGTCCCGGTAGCGGGCCCAGCCGAGCCCCCAGCCGTCGGCCATCCCGTACGGCCCGAAGGGGACGCCGGCGAGCTGGTCCCGGCACATCTCGGCGACCGTCTCCGCGGCCAGCAGCGGGCCCGGCCGGGCCAGGAACTGCCGGGCGAACAGGACGGCCTCCTCGGCGCTCAGCGCGAGCGAGCCGACCGGCGCCTCGACCACCGACACGCCCTGCTCGGCGACCGGGAGCGTCCGCCACCCCGAGCCGCGCACCACGTGGCCGCCGGCCGACGAACGGCCGCGCGGGTCACGGACGTCCCCGACGAACGCCGGGGTGAGATCGAGCGGGGAGAGCAGGATCGCGTCCAGCGCCTCCGGCCAGTCCATGCCGGTCGTCTCCTCGACCACCAGGCCGGCCAACGCGTAGCCCACGTTGGAGTACGAGAACGCCGTTCCCGGCGCGGCCACCGGGGCCTGCCGGTTGGCGTGCCTGGCCGCCCAGCGGCGGGCGCTGCCCGACCGCCCGGCGTCCTCGGGCAGCGCCGCCGGCAGCCCGGAGGTGTGGCAGAGCACCTGCCGGACGGTCGCGGCGGTGTCCGGCCCGGCCTCCGGGAGGTGGTGGGTCACGAGGTCGTCCAACTCGACCTCCCCGTCCGCCACCAGGGCCATCACCAGCGCCGCGGTGAACGGCTTGGTGAGCGAGGCGAGCGGGAACGCCGTGTCCCGGCGGACCGGCCGTCCCCCGCCGAGGACCTGCTCCCCGAAGGCCACCGAGACGGTACGGCCCCCGTGGTGGACGGCCAGCTGGGCACCGGGGACCCGGTGCGCGCGGGCCAGGCGTTCCAGCAGCGCGGAGAGAGCCGGCTCGTCGAGCCGGTGCCGGTCGTTCACGGTCGGCTCGTCGGCCACCTGGTCGTTCACCTCGCACTGGTCGTTCACGTCACGCCGGTCCGTCACCGACGGCCGGTCCTCCACCGCCACCCGGTCCTTCACGGTCACCCGCTCGTCGTTCGTCACCTCGCCGGTCATGCTCACCGCCCCGCCCCGTGCCGGGCCGCCGACCGCAGCTCCGCCAGGAGGCCTTCGGCCAGGCGCTCGATCGTGGCCCTCCGGTGCACGTTCCGGGAGTGGTACCAGCTGAGCCGCAGGCTGCCCCCGCTCACCGCCCCGACCACCTCCAGCAGGTGGCCGACCTCGGCCTCGGGACTGCGGTCCCGGCCGATGGAGGGGTGGAAGGCGTGGTAGAGCGGGCCGTCGCCGTCCCCGCCCACCGGGTCCGCCTGGCCGTGGTAGTTGAACACCACCTGGGCGGTGGTGCCGGCCGGGCCGGCCGGCTCCTTCAGGTGGCGCAGCGCGCCGTAACCCAGGCCGTTGCCGGGCACCGCACGCAGCTGGCGCCGGACGGACCGGGCGAGCGACGACCAGTCGGCGTCCGGCCCGGGCAGCTCCAGGGCGACCGGGTAGACCGTGGTGAACCAACCGACGGTGCGGGAGAGTTCGAGGTCGTCGAAGATCTCCTCACGGCCGTGCCCCTCAAGGTCGATCAGCACCCGCCGCTCGCCGGTCCAGTCGCCGAGGGTGCGGGCCAGGGCGGCGAGCAGGAGGTCGCGGGCGGAGGTGCGCAGCCGCCCGACCGCGCGCAGGAACCGCGTGGTCTCCTCCGGGTCCAGACCCACCGTCACGGTGTCCACCGAGCCGGCCAGGTTCGGCCCGTCGCCGTCCCGCGGCAGCTCGGCCGCCGGCCCGACGGCCTCCCAGTACGGTGCCTCCCGGTCGAAGCCGCCCTCCAGGGCGTGTCGCCGCAACCGCTCGGCCCAGCGGCGGAAGGAGGCACTGCGGAGCGGGGGAGGGGCCGGCTCACCGCTGCGCCGGGCCTGGTAGGCGGTCTGCAGGTCGTCCAGCAGGATGCGCCAGGAGACCGCGTCGACCACCAGGTGGTGCGCGGTGAGGAAGAGCCGGGGCCGCCGGCCCGCCCCGAGGTCGAACAGCAGGGCGCGCAGCAGCGGTCCCTCCCGCAGGTCCAGGGCGGCGTCCAGCTCCGCGGCCAGCCGGTCCATCTCCTCGGCCTGTTCCGGTTCGGGGAGCTCCGACAGATCGTGTCGCCGCAGCAGATCGACCGCTCCGGCGGCGACCGCGTACTGCCGCCAGCCCTCGTCCGTGTGCCGGTAGCGCAGGCGCAACGCGTCGTGCCGGTCGGGCAGTTCGGCCAGAGCGGCACGCAGGGCCGGTACGTCCGGGTCGTCGGCCAACTCGACCAGCACCGACTGGCTGAAGTGGTGCGGCGCCACCGGGTCGGCACCCAGGAAGGCGGCCTGAATCGGGGTCAGCGGCACCTCTCCGGTCACCGGCTCGTCCTGTTCCGGTCCGGCGGCCGGCTCGGGGGTGACCACCTCGGCCAGTCGGGCGATGGTCGGGTGCAGGAAGAGGTCCCGGGAGACCACCCGCAGACCGGCCCGCCGGATGCGGTGGACCAACTGGATGCTCAGGATGGAGTCGCCGCCCGACTCGAAGAAGTCGTCGTCCACCCCCACCCGTTCGAGGCCGAGGACGTCCGCCCAGAGGTCGGCGAGGAGCCGCTCGGTGTCGGTGCGCGGCGCCGTGTACGCGCCCTCCGTGCCCTCGACCGGACCGGGTGCCGGCAGGGCCCGTCGGTCCACCTTGCCGCTGGGGGTGACCGGAAGCGCGTCCAGCGCCACCACGGCCGCGGGGACCATGTAGGGCGGCAGCGCCTGCCGGGCGAACGCCCGCAGCTGCGCGGGATCGGGTGCCCCGGCCGCCGCCGGGGTCACGTAGGCCACCAGCTGCGGCGGGCCGGCCGGGCCGGGCCGTACCGCCGCGGCGGCGTCGGCCACCGTCGGGTGCTCCCGCAGCAGGGCCTCGACCTCGCCGAGTTCGATCCGGTAGCCGCGCAGCTTGACCTGGTCGTCGAGCCGGCCGAGGAACTCCACGGTGCCGTCCGCCCGCCGTCGGGCGAGGTCGCCGGTGCGGTACATCCGATCGCCGGCGGCACCGAAGGGGTCGGCGACGAAGCGCTCGGCGGTGAGCGCGGCCCGGTTGAGGTAGCCCCGGGCCAGCTGCCGGCCGGTCAGGTAGAGCTCGCCCGGCACACCGACCGGAACCGGCCGCAGGTAGCGGTCGAGCAGGTGGGCGCCGGTGTTGGCGCCGGGCCGTCCGAGATTGGGTCGGTCGTCGGCGAGGAGCGGTCCGTGCAGGCTGTCCACCGTGCACTCGGTGGGGCCGTAGCAGTTGTGGGCCGCGACGCCGTCGGCCTCGGCCAGGCGCTGCCAGAGGCGGTCGCCGACCGCCTCACCGCCGAGCAGGACCAGCCGCGGCCGGTGCTCCGGGGCCTCCAGGAGACCTGCGGCGACGAGCTGTTCGGCGAAGGTCGGGGTGAGCTCGAGGTGGTCGATCCGGTGCTCGGTGACGTAGCCGGCCAGGGCCTCCGGGTCCCGGCGGACCGTCTCGTCCACGACGTGCAGTTCACCGCCGGAGGCCAGCAGGATCAGCCCGACCAGCGAGCTGTCGAACGAGAAGGTCGTGGTGAGCGCGGACTTCAGCCCGACGGCCGGACCGAACAACCGCTCCCGGTGGTCGACCAGGAGGTTGGCCAGGTTGCGGTGCTCGACCAGCACGCCCTTCGGCCGGCCGGTGGAGCCGGAGGTGAAGATGACGTAGGCCGGGTGCTCGGGGTGCAGCGGCTCGGTGCGATCGGCGTCGGTCGGGTTCCCGGCCGGGGCGGCCGGGGATGCCGGGGCGGCCGGGGATGCCGGGTCCTCCGGGGTGTCGGGGGCGAGGACCGGCACGTCGCCCGCACCGGGCAGGTCACCGATGACCAGCGCCGGCGCGGCGTCGGCCAGCATGAACGCGATGCGTTCGGCCGGCAGTCCGGGGTCGACGGGGAGGTAGCCGGCGCCGGCCTTCAGCACCGCCAGTAGCGCCACGACGGTGTGCACGGACCGGGTGCCGGCCACCGCGACCAGCCGCTCGGGGCCGATGCCCCGGGCGATCAGCCGGTGCGCCAGCCGGTTCGCCCGGGCGTTGGCCTCGGCGAAGGTCAGCGTGCCGTCCGGGCCGACCAGCGCGGTCAGCTCGGGGGTCGCGGCCGCCTGCCGCTCGAAGCTCTCGACGAACCCGGGGGCCGGGTCCGGGAGTTCGGGCCCGGCGATCTCCTCGGCCCCGTCCGGGGCGAGCAGCGGGAGGTCCGCCAGGCGGCGGTGGCCGACGACCGCGCCGGTCAGCAGGACCCGCAGCTGCTCGGCCAGCGCCGTGACGGTGCCGGGGTCGAACAGGGCGGTGCTGTAGCCGATCACCGCCTTCAACCGCCCTTGTTGCTCGTAGAAGTTGAAGCTCAGGTCGTGGCTGATCTCGGAGCTCACCAGCGGGGTCGGCTCGACCCGGAGGCCGGGCATCCGGATCTCGCCGGAGCGGTCGGTCTCCAGGCCGACCATGACCTCGACCAGGGCGTTGCGGCTCGGGTCGCGGTCCGGTCGGAGCACCTCGACCAGCTGGTCGAACGGCGTCTCCTCGTGGACGAAGGCCGCCAGGACGGTCTCGCGCACCCGGCCGAGCAGCTCGGGGAAGGTCAGCGACTCGTCGACCGTGGTACGCAGCACCACCGTGTTGACGAAGAAGCCGACCATGTCCTCCAGTTCGGGGCGACCCCGGCCGGAGGTCGGAGTGCCGACGGCGAGGTCCGCCTGCCCCGATGCCCGGGACAGCACCACCTGGACGGCGGCGACCAGGGCCATGAACAGGGTGGCGTCCTGCCGCCGGGCCAGCGCCCGGAGCCGGTCCACCAGCGACTCGGGCAGGTCGACGGCGAGCATCGCCCCCGCCGCCTCCCGGACCGCCGGGCGCGGCCGGTCGGTGGGCAGCTCCAGCGGGGCGAGTCCGTCCAGCCGCTCCCGCCAGTACTCCAGGTGGCGCCGCTGTTCCGGGGTGTCCAGACGCCCGCGCTGCCAGGTGGCGTAGTCGGCGTACTGCACCGGCAGTGGCGGGAGGACGGCCGCGGCGCCCTCCAGTGCCGCCGTGTAGCAGGCACCGAGGTCGCGGGCGAGCAGGTCCATCGACCAGCCGTCGGTGGCGATGTGGTGGATGACCAGCGCGAGCAGGTGCCGGTCCGGGCCGGTCCGGGCCAGCGCGGCCCGCAGCACCGGGCCGTTGCGCAGGTCGAAGGGCTGCGCGATCCGCCCGCGGAGCCACTCCCGCGCCGGCTCCTCGGCACCGTCCGCGGCTTCCCGGTCCGGTTCGAACAGCAGCAGTTCGGGCTGTTCGGCGGGCCGGACCAGCTGGACGCCACGGCCGTCCACGGTCTGGAAGACGGTGCGCAGCGGTTCGTGCCGGGCGACCAGGGCGGCGAGCGCGGTGCGCAGCGCGTCGACGTCCAGCGGCCCGTCCAGCCGCAGCCCGAGCACGGTGTTGTACTCGGCGCCCTCGGGCGCGAAGTCGTGCAGGAACCACAGGCGCTGCTGGGCGGAGGAGAGCGGGAGCGGACCGCTGCGGTCGACCGGCACCGGGCCGGCCGTCTCGACGACGTCCTGCCCGTCGAGCCAGGCGGCCAGCCCGGCCACCGTGGGCGTGTCGAACAGCTGCCGGGGCGAGACCGCGAGTCCGAGGTCGGCGCGGATGCGGGAGATCACCCGGATGCTGAGGATCGAGTCCCCGCCGAGGTCGAAGAAGTTGTCCTCGGTCCCGACCCGGGCGACACCGAGCAGCTGGGCCCAGATCCCGGCCAGCAGTTCCTCGGTGTCGGTGCGGGGGGCGGTGTACGGGAGGTCGGCGGTGTCCGGAGCGGCCGGGGCGGGCAGTGCCCGCCGGTCGACCGTCCCGCTGGGCGTCATCGGCAGAGCGTCCAGCACCACGTAGGCGGTGGGCACGGCCGCGGCCGGCAGGCTCTCGGCCAGGAAGGACCGGAGATCGGCGGGGCCGGGCACCGGGCCGTCCGCGACCACGTACCCGACCAGTCGGCTCGGGCCGGTGTCGTCCGCGCGGACGGCCGCGGCGGCCGAGTGCACGGCGGGGTGCCGGGCCAGGGCGGCCTCGACCTCACCGAGCTCCACCCGGAAGCCGCGGATCTTCACCTGGTCGTCGGCCCGGCCGAGGCACTCCAGGTTGCCGTCGGCCCGCCAGCGGGCGAGGTCGCCGGTGCGGTACATCCGGGCGCCCTCCGTCGTGACGAAGGGGTCGGGCCGGAAGCGCTCGGCTGTCAGTTCGGGGCGGTTGAGGTAGCCCCGCGAGACGCCGCCGCCGGCGATCCAGCACTCGCCCACCACCCCTGTCGGCACCGGCCGCAGGTCGCGGTCCAGGACGTAGATCCGGGTGTTGGCGAGCGGACGGCCGATCGGCACGAAGGCCGCTTCGCCCAGCGGGTCGCCGCCGAGCTGGAACACCGTGGAGTCGACCGTGGTCTCGGTGGAGCCGTAGGCGTTGACCAGGACGGTGCCGGGGGTGAGCCCGGCCAGCACCTCGGCGGCCGCGTCGGCGGGCCAGCCCTCGGAACCGACCATCAGGACCTTCAGCGAATCCGGCTCGACGCCGCGCCAGCCGAGTTCGGCGACCAGGGCGCGGGCCAGGGTCGGCACCGTGATCATGAGCTCGGACCGGTCGGCCAGCAGCAGGTCGGCCAGGGCGACCGGGTCGCTCACCGACTTCGCCGGGCAGATCGTCATGGTGCCGCCGAACAGGGTGGCCAGCAGGAAGTCGGAGAAGAAGAGGTCCACCGAGAGGCTGGAGACCGAGAGCACCCGGGGCCGCAGCCCGGTGAGGCCGTAGCGGGCGTCCCAGCCGTTGACCATGTGGTAGACGTGCCGGTGCTCGACCATGACGCCCTTGGGCCGGCCCGTGGTACCGGAGGTGTAGATCACGTAGGCGAGGTCGTCCGGGGTCGCGCCGCTCTCCGGCGCGGTCGCCGGCCGGGCCGCCAGCAGCGCCCGGTCGCGGTCCAGGCACACGGTCCGCGCCCGGTGTCCGGCGATCCGGTCGAGCAGGCGCTCCTCGGTGACCACCACCGGGGCGTCGGCGTCCGACAGCATCTGCCGCAGTCGCTGCGCGGGGTACTCCGGGTCCAGCGGGACGAACGCGCCGCCCGACTTCAGCACCGCGAGCAGGGCGACCACCGCGTTCACGCCGCGGGCGACGCAGACGCCCACCAGCACCCCGGGCGCCACCCCGAGACCCTTCAGGTGGTGCGCCAACCGGTTCGCGCGCTCATCGAGTTGACGGTAGGTCAACTCCTCCTCTCCGTCCGCCACCGCGATCCCGTCCGTGGTGCGGGCGGCCTGCTCGGCGAACAGCTCGGGCACGGTGCGCGGGCGCGGCAGGCGGGTCGCGGTGTCGTTCCACTCCACCAGCAGCCGGTGCCGCTCCGCCTCGGTGAGCACGGGCAGCTCGCCCACCGGGGTGTGCGGAGCCGCGGCGAGCGCGTCCAGCAGGGTGGTGAGGTGCCCGGTCATCCGGGTGACGGTCTCCGGGTCGAAGAGCGCCGGGTCGTAGCCGATCGCCAGCCGCAGCTCCTCGCCCGCGTGGGCGGTGAGGGTGAGCGCGTAGTTGGTGTGCTCGTCGCCCCGGTACGCGCCGACCCGCAGGCCCGACCGAGCCGCCTCGGCCTCGTCGTACGGGTAGTTCTCGAAGACCACGATGCTGTCGAACAGGCCGCTCGGGCCGCCGCTCCACCGCTGGATCCGGATCAGGTCCACGTGCTCGTACTGACGCGCCTCCACCTGGGCGGCCTGCAGGCCCCGCAGCCACTCGGTGGCCTCGGCGGCGGCGTCGACCGCGATCCGGACCGGCACGGTGTTGATGAACAGGCCGACCATGTGCTCCGCACCGGGCAGGGTCGCCGGGCGGCCGGAGACGGTGGCGCCGAAGCACACCTCGGGCTCGCCGCTGTAGCGCGCGAGCAGCACCGCCCAGGCTCCCTGGACCAGGGTGTTGACGGTCAGCCGGGCGGCCCGGGCCGCCTCGTACAGTCGTTCGGAGCGCTCCGGGCCGAGGCCCACCAGCTCCTCGCGGGAGGACCGGGTGCCGTGCGCCCGCACGGGCTGCCGGTCGAAGGGCAGCGGGGTGGGCACGGAGAATCCGTCCAGCACGCCGCGCCAGTACCGCTCGGCCTCGGCGTCGTCCTGCCCGGCCAGCCACTGCACGTAGTCGCGGTACGGGCGGCGCGCGACGGCGGGACCGACCTGCCCGCCGGTGACCAGCGCGTACTCCCGGAAGACGTCGGACAGCACGCCGGCGAAGCTCCAGCCGTCCAGCATCATGTGGTGGGTCGACCAGAACACCGCCACCGCGTCGTCGGCGAGCCGGACGATGCCCACCCGGATCAGCGGGGCGGTGGCGAGGTCGAGGCTCTGCCCGGTCCGCTCGGCCCAGAGCCGGTCCAGCTCGGCCTCGCGTTCCGGCTCGGGCAGCGCGCGCAGGTCACGGTGCTCGACCGGCACCCGGACGCCCGTGTGCACCACCTGCAGCGGCTCGGGGACGTCCTGCCAGACCACCGCGGTGCGCAGCACCGGGGTGCGGTCCACCGTGCGCTGCCAGGCCTCGGCCAGCGCGGCGACGTCCTCGACCCCGTCCAGCCGGAGCCCGAAGTGCCCGGTGTACATGTCCCGGCCGTCCTCGGCGAGGGCGTGGAAGAGCATGCCGCTCTGGGGCGCGGTGAGCGGGTAGACGTCCTCGACCGACCGGCCGTCGCCGACCAGCCGGTCCACGGTGGCCTGGTCGAGCGCGGCGAGCGGGAAGTCCGAGGGAGTGCAGCCGCCCGCGCCCGGGGTGGCGCAGTGCTCGACGATCTCCCCCAACGCGGTCAGGAAGGCCTCGGCCACCCGCCGCACCGTGGCCTCCTCGTGCAGTTCGCCGGAGTACACCCAATGGAACTCCAACTGCCCGTCCGCGACCCAGCCGTTGACCTCCAGGAGCTGGTGCCGGGCCTGGCCGACGCCCCGCTCGTGCCCTTCGACCGGCAGCCGGCCGAGGAACAGCTCGGACTGCGGCGCCCCCGCGTCCAGCCGGCCCAGGTAGTTGAAGCTGATCCCGGGCTCGGCGGCGGCCACAGCGCCGCCCGTCCCGCCCAGCCTGCGCAGCGCGCCGTAGCCGAGGCCGTTGGACGGCACGGCCCGCAGCTGCTCCTTGACGCTCTTGAGCACCGGGCCCCAGTCGGCGCCGGCCGGGGCGGCCAGCACGACCGGGAACAGCGTGGTGAACCACCCGACCGTACGGGAGAGGTCGACGTCGGCGAACAGGTCCTCGCGGCCGTGGCCCTCCAGCGCGACCGCCACGGTGCCGTCCCCGGTCCAGCCGGAGACGGCCCGCCAGAGCGCACTGAGCAACACGTCGTTGACCTGGGTCCGGTAGACGCCCGGCACCTTGCGCAGCAGCGCGTCGGTGCGGTCGGCGTCCAGCCGGACCGAGACGGTGCGGGCCGAGCCCGCGGTGTTCGCCCCGGTGCGGTCCACGGGCAGCGGGGCGGCGGCCGCCACGGCCGCCTTCACCCCTTCCCAGTAAGCCAGTTGGTCGGCGAAACCACCGGACCGGGTGTGCTCGCCGAGCCGGACGGCCCACTCCTGGAAGGAGGTGCTCCGGGGCGGCAGGGCGATCGGTTCGCCCTGCCGGGCCTGCCGGTAGCCGGTCTCCAGGTCCGCGAGCAGGATCTGCCAGGACAGCGCGTCCACCACCAGGTGGTGGGCGACCAGCAGCAGCCGCGGCCGATGGTCCCCGTCCTCGCCGGACACGAGCAGCCGGGCGCGCAGCAACGGTCCGTCCGCCAGCGGGAAGCCGGTCTGGGCTCGTTCCACGAGCTCCCGGACGGCCGCCTCCCGGCGCTCCGGGCCGAGGCCGGCGAGGTCGATCCGCTCGAAGTCGGCGACCCCGTGGGCGGGGTGGTGCAGCCGCCACCGCCCGTCGGTGCGCTCGGCGCGCAGCCGGAGCGCGTCGTGGTGCCCGACCAGCGCGTCGAGCGCGGCTCGGAGCGCGGCCTCGTCGGCGCCCTCGGCGGACAGTTCGAGGCACACCGCCTGGTTGAACCGGTCGAGGCTGTCGGTGAGCCGCTCGAAGAACCAGTGGTGGATCGGGGTCAGTGGCACCTCACCGGCCGCCGGACCCCGCTCGGCCGCGGATCCGGTCCCCGCCGCCCGCGCGGCCTCGACGGCTTCGGCCGCGAGTTCGGCGACGGTCTGCCGCAGGAAGGTCTGTCGAGCGGTGATCGCCAGGCCCGCCTCGCGGGCCCGGGCGACCACCTGGAGGCTGAGGATGGAGTCGCCGCCGAGGTCGAAGAAGTTGTCCTCGACGCCGATCTCCTCGACGCCGAGCAGTTCCTGCCAGATCCGCGCGAGGGTCTCCTCGGCCGGGTTGCGGGGCGCGACCCGGGAGGCGGCCGGGTCGCGGCGCAGGTCCGGGTCGGGCAGGGCCCGCCGGTCGACCTTGCCGTTGGCGTTCAGCGGCAGCCGGTCCAGCAGGACGAACGCCGCCGGAACCATGTACTCGGGCAGCTGTTCGCGGGCGTGGGCCCGCAGCCGGGCGGCGTCCGGGCCGTCGGCCTCGACCACCAGGTAGGCGACCAGGCGGCGGGTGCCGCGCGCGTCCTGCTTCACGGCCACCGCGGCGGAGGTCACGCCGGGATGCCGGGCGAGCACGGACTCGATCTCACCGGGCTCGATCCGGAAACCCCTCAGCTTGACCTGGTCGTCGGCCCGGCCGAGGTAGTCCAGGGTGCCGTCGGCCAGCCACCGGGCGCGGTCGCCGGTGCGGTACATCCGGGCGCCCGGCGCGCCGTACGGGTCGGCGACGAAGCGCTCGGCGGTCAGGTCGGGCCGGCCCAGGTAGCCGCGGGCCAGGGCGTGGCCCGAGAGGTAGACCTCGCCCGGGACACCGGCCGGCACCGGGCGGAGCCTGCCGTCCAGCACCCGCACCCGGACCCCGGGCAGCGGGCGGCCGATCGGGACCGGGCCGTCGCCCAGGGCGGCCGGGTCGAGTGGTGCGCTCATCGTCGCGCAGACCGTCGACTCGGTCGGCCCGTACGCGTTCACCATCCGGCGGCCGGCCGACCAGGCCCTGGCCAGCGCGGGCGGGCAGGCCTCGCCGGCCACGACCAGGGTCAGGCCGGCAGGCACCCGCTCCGCCGGGAGCGCGGTCAGGGCGCTCGGCGGCAGGGTGACGTGGGTGACCCGGTGCCGGGTGAGCAGCTCGGCCAACGGCTCGCCGGGCACCAGCTCGTCCTTGCCGGCGATCACCAGGGTCCCGCCGGAGAGGAGAGCCATGCCGATCTCGGAGAAGGCGGCGTCGAAGGAGAGCGAGGCGAACTGCAGCACCCGGGTGTCCGGGCCGGTGCCGAAGTGCGCGGACTGGCCGGCCACCAGGCCGTGGACGCCCGCGTGGGTGACGACCACGCCCTTGGGGCGGCCGGTCGAGCCCGAGGTGTAGATGACGTAGGCGGGGTGCGCCGGGAGCAGGGTCTCGACCGGCTCGGGCGCGGTGTCCGGGAGCGCGGCGAGCTCGGCGACGGTCCGCGGCGCGTCCAGGACGATCGGCTCCGCCGCGCAGGAGAGCCGCTCGGCGTCGGCCGCCCCGGTCACCAGCAGGACGGGCGCGGCGTCGTCGAGCACCAGGCGCAGCCGCTCCTCCGGGTGGTCGAGATCCAGCGGCAGGTACGCGGCACCGCTCTTCAGCACGGCCAGCACCGCGACCACGGCCGCCACCGACTTCGGCAGGCCGATCGCGACCAGCCGCTCCGGTCCGGCGCCCCGGGCGATCAGCAGGTGCGCCAACCGGTTCGCCCGCCGGTCGAGTTCGGCGTAGCCGAGGGTCTCCTCGGCGGAGACCAGGGCGGGCGCGGTCGGGTCGTCGGCGAGCCGTGCCGCGAAGAGCTCCGGTACGGTCCGGGGCTCCTGCCCCTCCCCCGCGCCGCTCCACTCCTCGACCAGTCGGTGCCACTCGTCCGGGCCGAGCATCGACAGCCCGGCGACCGGTTCGCGCGGCGCCCGGGTGATCCGCCCGAACAGGGCGACCAGGTGGTCGGCCAGCCGCGCCACGGTCTGCGGTGTGAACAGGTCGGTGCTGTACCCGAGGTAGCCGGTCAGCGCTCCGTCCCGCTCGAAGAAGTCGAAGGAGAGGTCCATGCTGCTGGTGACCACCGGCGGCGGGACGTCCTCGATCCGCAGGCCGACCGGTGCCGCGACGGCTTCGGGGGTGTTGTGCAGGTTGACCGCCACCTCGGCCAGCGCCGGCCGACTGGAGTCGCGCTCCGGCCGGAGCGCCTCGACCACCTGCTGGAACGGGATCTCCTGGTTGGTGAGCGCCGCCAGCACGGTGGACCGGGTGGCGTCCAGCAGTTCGGTGAACGACCGGGACTCGTCGATCCGGCCGCGCAGCACCAGGTTGTTGACGAAGAAGCCGACCAGCTGCTCGGTCTCGGTCCGGCCCCGGCCGGAGACCGCGGTCGCCACCGCGACGTCGCTCCGGCCCGCCCAGCGGGAGAGCAGCAACTGGACACCGGCGACCAGCGCCATGAACAGGGTCGCGCCACCGGCGCGCGCCACTTCCCTCAGCTGATCGGCGAGTTCGGCGGGCACCCGGAACTCGTGCAGTCCGCCCGCGCCGCTGCGCACCGGCGGCCGGGGCAGGTCGGTCGGCAGGTCGAGCGGGGTGAGGCCGGCCAGCTGCTCCCGCCAGTGGTCCAGCTGCCCGCGCAGCGCCTCACCGGCCACCCGCTCCCGCTGCCAGGCGGCGAAGTCGGCGTACTGCACGGACAGTTCGGGCAGCTCGGCGGGTCGACCGGCGGTCTCGCCGGAGTACAGCGCGGCCAGGTCTCCGACCAGGACGCCGAGCGACCAGCCGTCGGTGACGATGTGGTGCATGCCCAGCACGAGGACGTGCTCGCGCTCGGCCAGCCGTAGCAACCCGGCCCGGAACACCGGCCCGGTCCGCAGGTCGAAGGGCCGCCCCGCCTCCGCCAGCAGCGCGGACCGGACGGCGGACTCCCGCTCGGGCTCCGGCAGGTGGGAGAGGTCGACGACCGGAAGCGGCACCGCCCCGGCCGGCCGGACGTGCTGCAGGCCGACTCCGTCCACCGCGTCGAAGACCGTCCGCAGCGACTCGTGCCGGGCGACCAGCAGGTCCAGCGCGGCCCGCAGCGCCGCCAGGTCGAGCGCGCCGCTCAGCCGGACCGCCCGAAGGGTGTTGTACTCGACGCTCTCCGGGTCGATCTCGTACAGGTACCAGAGCCGCTGCTGGGCCGAGGAGATCGGGGAGCCGCCCTCCCGGGAGACCCGGGTGATCCGGTCCTGCTCCCAGTCGTCCAGCGCCCGGCCCATCAGCCGGCTGCGCAGGAGTTCCTGGAGGTGGGCCGGCAGCGCGGCGATCCGGGCTTCCCTCGAAGCGCCGTCGTCCACGGTGCCCTTTCCGTCATGCCCTGCCATGCGTACCGCCCCCTACCGCTGCTTCCAGACTGCTCAGGATCTTTTCCTCCAGGACTTCCGCGAGCGCGGCCACCGTCGGCCGGTCGAAGAAGTCCGCCGGCGAGAGCTCGACGCCGAACGTCCCCGCCATCCGCGACATCAGCCGCAAGCTCGTGATGGAGTCCCCGCCGAGGTCGAAGAAGTTGTCGTCGGCCCCGATCCGCTCGGTGTCGAGCACCTCCGCCCAGATCCGGGCCAGGGCCTCCTCGGTCGGCGTCCGGGGCGCCAGGTAGCCGTCCGCCACGGTGTCCCGGCGGGTCGGCGCGGGCAGCGCCTTGCGGTCGACCTTGCCGCTGGGGTTCAGCGGCAGGGCCGCCAGGACCACGAAGGCGGAGGGCACCAGGTGGTCCGGGAGGACGGCGGCGGCGGACCGGCGCAGCACGGCGGAGTCGAGCCCCGGACCGTCGGGCGCGGGCACGAGGTAGGCGACCAGGCGCTTGTGTCCGGACTCCTCCTCGCGGGCGACCACCACCGCCTCGCCGACCCCGTCCAGGCCGAGCAGCGCGTTCTCCACCTCGGCCGGCTCGACCCGGAAGCCGCGGATCTTCACCTGCTGGTCCACCCGACCGGCGAACTCCAGCTGTCCGTCGGCGTTCCAGCGCACCAGGTCACCGGTGCGGTACAGCCGGGAGCCGGGCGGGCCGAACGGGTCGGCGACGAACCGGCCGGCGGTCAGCCCGGGCTGGTCGAAGTAGCCCCGGGCCAGCCCGACCCCGCCGACGTAGAGCTCGCCGGTGACGCCCACCGGAACCAGGGCCAGGGCTCGGTCCAGGACGTGCACCCGGATGTTCGGCGCGGACCTTCCGATCGGGACGGTCCGGTGCCCGGCGCCCGGCTCGACCGGGAACAGGGAGACCGCCATCGCGGTCTCGGTCGGGCCGTAGACGTTGAACAGGCGCCGGCCGTGCGACCACTGCTCGGCCAGCTCCGGCGGCAGCACGTCGCCGGCCACGCCGAGCACGGCCAGGTCCGGCAGCGCGCCCGGGTCCAGTGCCGGCAGCAGGGCCGGCGGCACGGTCAGGGCGCCGATCCGGTCCTCGCGCAGCTGCCGCTGCAGCAGCTCCGGACTCCGCACCGCGTCGGGCCGGGCCAGCACCAGGGTGGCGCCCGCCACCAGGGTCTTGAAGACGTCCCAGACGCCGCCGTCGAAGCTGAGCGTGTAGAACTGCAGCACCCGGCTGCCGGGGCCCAGCCCGTAGGCCCGGCCGGCCATCAGCACGATGTTGTACAGCGAGCGGTGCTCGATCATCACGCCTTTGGGACGGCCGGTGGAGCCCGAGGTGAACATCAGGTAGGCGAGGTCGCGCGGGCCGGCGCCGGTCTCCGGTGCGGTGGACGGCCGGGCGGCGATCGCCGCTCCCTCCTCGTCCAGGCAGACCACGACGGTGCCGTTCCCGGCGAACCGGTCGGCCAGCTCCCGTCGGGTGAGCAGCACCGGCGGCCGGACCTCGGCCAGCATGCCGTTCAGCCGCTCCGGCGGGAAACCGGGGTCGAGCGGCAGGTAGCCGGCCCCCGCCTTGAGCACGCCGACAATGGCCTGGACGGCCTCCGGTCCGCGCTCCAGCGCGATCCCGACCACGTCACCCCGGCCGACGCCCAGCGCCGCCAGGTGGTGGCCGAGCCGGTTGGCCCGCCGGTCGAGTTCGGCGTAGCTGAGCACGGTGTCGCCGGAGACCAGTGCGGCGACATCAGGCTGACGCTCGGCCAGTTCGGCGATCACCTGCTCCACCCGGCGGTCGACGACGTCCGCGGTGACGGTGCCGCTCCACTCCTGCCCGAGGGTGCGCCGCTCCGCGGCGGTGAGCACCGGCAGCCGGCCGAGTGGCCGGTACGGGTCCTCGGCGACCGCCGCGAGCAGCACCTCCAGGTGTCCGGCCATCCGTTCGACCGTGCCGGCGTCGAAGCATCCCGGGTCGTAGTGCAGCAGCAGCGAGAGCCGGCCCTCGGCGTAGGCGACCAGGTTCAGCGGGAAGTTGGTGCCGCTGCGCGCCTTGATGCCGACCAGCTCCAGGCCGAAGTCGGCCGCCAGCCGGTCGTCCACCGGGTAGTTCTCGAAGATCACCACGCTGTCGAACAGCTCGGCGTCACTGTGCGGGGCCACCCACTGCTTCAGCCTGGTCAGCGGGACCTGCTCGTACTGCCGGGCCTGGGCCTGGTCCTCCTGCAACTTCCGCAGCCAGTCGACCAGTTCGGCGCCAGGATCGACCTCGGCCCGGACCGGCAGGGTGTTGATGAACAGGCCGATCATGTCGTCCACGCCGTCCAGGTCCGCCGACCGGCCCGACACCGTGGCGCCGAAGCAGACCCGCGACTCACCGCTGTAGCGGGCCAGCAGCAGCGCCCAGACGCCCTGCAGCACCGTGTTCAGCGTCACCCCCGCCTCACGAGCCACCGCGTTCAGCCGCTCGGACAGCTCGGCCGGCAGCCCGAGCGCCACCTCCGCCGAGGAGGCGCTCCGGCGGCCCGCCGCCGGAGGCCGGTCGTACGGCAGCGGGGTCGGCGACTCCCAGCCCGCCAGCACCTCGCGCCAGTACTCCTCGCCGGTCCCGGGCTCGAGCGTGCGCAGCCAGGCCACGTGGTCCCGGAACGGCCGCCGCTCGGGGACGCGGCCGCGGCCGGGGAGCCGCCCGCCCGTCTCCGGGCGCTCCCGGCCCGAGGCCAGGGCGGTGTACTCGGTGAGCACCTCCGCCAGCAGCCGGGCCGCACTCCAGCCGTCCAGCAGCACATGGTGGAAGGTCCAGAACACCCGGACCCGGCTGTCGTCGAGGACGGCCACCGCGATCCGCATCAACGGCGCGGTGGCGAAGTCGAGCCCGCGCTCGCGGTCCTCGCGCAGGAAGCGCTCGACCGCCGCCCGGTGGTCGGCCGCGTCCAGTCCCGCCCAGTCCAGCCGGGTCACCTCCAGCGCGGCCTCGGTCCGGACCACCTGCAGCGGCTCCGGCAGACCGTCCCAGCGCAGCGCGGTGCGCAGCACCGGCGTGCGGTCCACCACCCGCTGCCAGGCCGGGCCGAGCAGCTCCGGGCGCCGGACGCCGGACAGCTCGAAGTGGTTCTGTTCCAGGTACAGCCCGCGCCGCCGGTCCACCAGGCTGTGGAAGAGCATGCCGCTCTGCATCGGCGTGAGCGGGTAGACGTCCGCGACCTGCCGGCCGTCGCCGACCAGCCGGTCCAGGGCCTCCTGGTCCAGTCCGGCCAGCGGGTAGTCCGACGGGGTACGGCCGCCGGCCCCCGGCTCGGCGCAGTGGGCGACCAGCGCGGCGAGCGCGTCGAGGTACTCCTGGGCGAGCCGCTCGACGGTCTCCCGGCGGTGCACCCGCTCGCCGTACTGCCAGCTGAACTCCAGCCGCCCGTCCCGGACGGCGCCGACCACGTCGATCAGGTGCAGCCGGGTGCCCCCGCCGTCCTGGTACAGGCCGATCCCGGACACCGTCCGGTACAGCCCGCCGGGCGCGGCACCGCCGAAGCGGCCCAGGTAGTTGAAGCCGAACTGCGGCAGCGGGTCGGCGGCCAGCTCCGGCGCCCGGACGGTGCGGCGCAGCGCGCCGTAGCCCAGGCCGCGGCCGGGCACCGCCCGCAGCTGTTCCTTGACCGACTTCAGCAGCCCGCCCAGGCCGGCGGCGGCCGAGCCGTCCAGCAGCACCGGGAAGTACGAGGTGAACCAGCCGACCGTGCGGGAGAGGTCCAGGTCGTCGAAGAGCTCCTCGCGGCCGTGCCCCTCCAGGGCGATCACGGTGCGCGGCCGACCGGTCCAGCGCGCCAGCACCGGGGCGAGGGCGGCCAGCAGGACGTCGTTCACCTCGGTCCGGTAGACCTCCGGGACGTCCCGCAGCAGCGCCTCGGTCGTGGCGGCGTCCAGCCGGACCCGCACCTCCCCGGTCGCGGCGGCCGGGTTGGGTCCGTCGGCGTCCCGCGGCAGCCGGTGCTCGGCGTGCGCGAAGACCCGCTGCCAGACGTCGAGTTCGCGGTCGAAATGACCCTCGGTGGTCAGCGCGGTGAAGCGGCGGGCCCAGTCCCCCACCGAGGCTCCGGGCGGGCCGAGCTCGGCCGGGTCGCCGGCCAGGGCCTGCCGGTAGGCCGTCTCCAGGTCCTCCAGCAGGATGCGCCAGGACACTCCGTCGACCGCCAGGTGATGGGCGGTCAGCAGCAGGTCGGCCGCGCCGTCTCCGGCGGCGAACAGGACGGCACGCAGCAGCGGCCCCTCGACCGGGTCCAGGCCGTGCTGGGCCTCCGCGGTCGCGGCGGCGACCGCGGCTTGCGCGTCCGGGAGCCCGGCGAGGTCCACCACCCGCAGCAGCTCGGCGTCGGTCCCGGCGGCGCCCTGCTCGGCGGCGCACTGCTGCCAGCGGCCGTCGACACGGGCGAAGCGCGTCCGCAGGGCGTCGTGCCGGTCGAGCAGGGCCGTCAGGGCGGCGCGCAGCGCCGACTCGTCCAGCGCCTCGGCGAGTCCGACCGTGACGAACTGGTTGAAGGCCGTCGCGTCGGCGGCGTGGACGTGCTCGAAGTAGAGCTGCTGGATCGGTGTCAGTGGCGCGGGCCCCGTCGCCCGGTCGGTCCCGGCCGGCGCCGGCAGCCCCGGCTCCGGCCCGTCCGCCAGGCCGCCCGCCAGCTCGGCGACGGTCGGCCGGCGGAACACGTCCCTGGAGGTGATCCGCAGGCCGGCCCGGCGGGCCCGGGCGACCACCTGCAGGCTGAGGATCGAGTCGCCCCCGAGGGCGAAGAAGTTGTCCCGCACACCGATCCGCTCGACGCCGAGCACCTCGGCCCAGATCCCCGCCAGGGTGCGCTCGGTCCCGGTGACCGGCTCGGCCGGCTCCGCCTCCGTTGCCGGGGCCGACTCCGGTACGGGCAGCGCCCGCCGGTCGACCTTCCCGTTCGGGGTCAGCGGCATCCGGTCGAGGACGGTGAGGACGTCCGGCACCATGTAGCCGGGCAGCAGCTCCCGCAGGCGGGCGGTGAGCGCCTCCGCACTCGGTTCGGTCCCCGGCTCGGCGGTGACGTACCCGAGCAGCCGGCGTCCGTCGGCGGTCGGTGTGACGGCGCACTGCGCGACCTGCGCCAGCGCGCCCAGCTGGCTCTCGATCTCGCCCAGCTCGATCCGGAACCCACGCACCTTGACCTGGGTGTCCACCCGGCCGAGGTAGTCGAGCGTCCCGTCCGGAAGGCGGCGCACCAGGTCGCCGGTGCGGTACATCCGTGACCCGGGCGGGCCGAACGGGCAGGCGACGAAGCGCTCGGCGGTCAGGCCCGGCCGGTCGAGGTAGCCGCGGGCCAGACCGGCGCCCGCCAGGTGGAGCTCGCCGGGCACGCCGACCGGGACGGGCTGCCCGTACGGGTCGAGCACGTAGGCGGCGGTGTTGTCGACCGGTGCGCCGATGCCGGGCGGGCGTCCGTCGGAGTCGCCGGGGGTCACCTCCCCGGCCGTGGCGACCACGGTGGCCTCGGTCGGCCCGTAGTTGTTGACCAGCCGGAACGGCAGGCCGGGAGCGGGGCGGCGGTGCAGCACGTCACCGCCGGTGAGGACGGTGCGCAGGGCGGTGCCGGCCAGACCCGGCTGGTCCAGCAGGACCTCGGCGAGCGGGGTGGGCAGGAAGCAGACCGTCGTCCCGATCCGGGCGAACCAGTCCACCAGGGCCGCCGGGTCGTCCAGGACCTCCGGCGCCGGCAGGTCGACCCGGGCCCCCGCGAGCAGGTACGGCCAGAGCTCCCACTGCGCCGCGTCGAAGCCCAGCCCGGCCAGCTGAGTGGCCCGGTCCGCGGTCCCGATCCGGTACGCCCGCCGGTGCCAGGCACAGAGGTCGGCGAGCGAGCGGTGCGTGACCATCACGCCCTTGGGCACGCCGGTGGAGCCGGAGGTGTAGATGACGTACGCCAGGTCCTCCGGCTCCACCCGGACCTCCGGCTCCACGGCCGGCCGGCGCTCGATCCGCGGCCAGGCGCGGTCGAGTTCGACCACCGTCGCACCGGTGACCGGCAGCCGTCCGGCGGTGGCGGAGGTGGCGAGCAGCACCGGTGCGCCGGTGTCCTCGACCACCAGTCGCACCCGCTCGGCCGGCAGGCCGGGGGCCAGCGGCACGTACGCCGCGCCCGCCTTCAGCACGGCCAGCATCGCCACCGGCAGCAGCGTCCCCCGCTCCATCGCCAGCACCACCCGCGCACCCGGGGCCACGCCGAGCGCCGCCAGGTGGTGGGCGAGGCGGTTGGCCCGCTCGTCCAGTTCGGCGTAGGAGAGCTGCCGCTGCCCGGCGCCGACGGCGATCGCGGCCGGGGCGCGCCGGGCCTGCTCGGCGAAGAGCCGGTGTACGGGCCGCGCGGTGTCGTGGTCGACGGCGGTGCCGTTCCAGCCGGTCAGCAGCTGCTCGCGCTCCGCGCCGGTGAGCAGCGGGAGTTCGGCGATCCGCCGGTGCGGGTCGGTGCCCAGCTCGGCGAGCAGCATCCGCAGCCGGTCGGCCAGCACCTCGATGGTCCGCGCGTCGAACAGGTCGGCGTTGTACTCGACCATGACGTCGAGCGCGCCGTCCCGCTCCGTGAACTCCAGGGTGAGGTCCAGCACCGCCGAGCGGCGCGGCAGGACGTGCCACTCGCCGCGGACCCCGGCGAGGTCGAGCGCCCCGGCCGGGGCGTTCTGCAGCACCACCATGGCCTGCACCAGCGGGGTGAGGCTCGGGTCGCGCTCCTCGCAGAGCTCGTCCACCAGGTGCTCGAACGGGACGTCCTGGTGGGCGAAGGCGCCGAGCACGGTCTCCCGCACCTGGGCCAACAGCTCCGGGAAGGCGGCCCGGCCGTCCACCTCGGAGCGCAGCACCACGGTGTTGATGAACGACCCGACCAGCTGCTCCAGCTCGGGCCGGTCGCGGCCGGAGACGGCCGTGCCCACCGCGATGTCCGACTGGCCGGAGAGCCGGGCCAGCAGCACCTGGGCGGCTGCCACCAGGGTCATGAACAGGGTGGCCCCGTTGGCCCCGCCCAGCGCCTTCAGCCCGGTCACCACGTGGTGGTCGATCCCGAAGCGGTGGACCGCGCCGGTCGAGGTGCGGACCGCCGGGCGCGGGCGGTCCAGGGGCAGCTCCAGGGGGGTCAGTCCGGCCAACCGGTCGCGCCAGTAGTCGAGTTGCCCGGACACCGCTTCTCCGGCGGCGCGCTCGCGCTGCCAGACCGCGTAGTCGGGGTAGCCGACGCTCAGCGGCTCCAACGCGGCGGGCCGTCCCCCGGCGGCCTCGGTGTAGAGCGCGCTCAGCTCGTCGGCGATCAGGCCCATCGACCAGCCGTCGGTGGCCAGGTGGTGGACGCCGAGGGCGAGGACGTGGTCGCGCTCGGCCAGGCGGACCAGCAGCGCCCGCAGCACCGGGCCGGTGCGCGGGTCGAACGGTCGCTCGGCCTCCTCGGTGAGCACCCGCTCCAGCTCCGCGGCGCGTTGCTCGGCGGGCACCGCCGAGAGGTCGGTCACGGCCAGCGGCACGTCCGCCACGGACGCGGGAAGGACCACCTGGTACGGCTCGCCGTCCTCGGTGGAGATCACGGTGCGCAGCGGCTCGTGCCGCGCGATCAGTCCGGCCAGGGCCGAACGCAGGGCCTCCTCGACCAGGGCGCCGCGCAGCCGGTGGCCGACGTGCACGTTCAGCGCCGCGCCGTCCGGGTCGAACTCGTGGAAGAACCAGAAGCGCAGCTGGGTGGAGGAGAGCGGCAGCCGGCCACCGCGGTCCACCGGCTCGATCGGCGCCCCGGTGGCCGACTCGGCCCGCCCGTGGGCCAGTTCGGCGACCGTACGGGCCTCGAACAGCGCCCGGACGCTCAGGTCCCAGCCGAGCTCCGTCCGGATGCGGGAGATCGCCCGCACCGCGGAGAGCGAGTCGCCGCCGAGCTCGAAGAAGTCGTCGGTGACCCCGACCTCGGCCAGGCCCAGCACCTCGCGCCAGACCCCGGCCAGCACCTCCTCGACGGCGTCGCGCGGCGCGACGGACTCCACCTCGACGCTGTCCTGCCGGGTCGGCGCCGGGAGCCTGCGACGGTCCAACTTGCCGTTGGTGGTGAGCGGGAACCGCTCCATCACGTGGAAGGCCGAGGGGATCATGTAGCCGGGCAGCCGGTCGGCCAGCAGTTCGCGCAGCCGTGACGGCGGCGGCACGACCGCCTCCGACCGTGCGCCGGCAGGCTCGGCGGGCACCAGGTAGGCGACCAGCCGACGGTCGCCCGGACGGTCCTCGCGGACCAGCACCGCGGCCGCCCCGATCGACGGCTCGCGCTTCAACGCGGCCTCGATCTCGCCGAGTTCGATCCGGAAGCCGCGCAGCTTCACCTGGTCGTCACTGCGCCGCAGGTACTCCAGGGAGCCGTCCGCGCGCGGCCGCACCAGGTCGCCCGAGCGGTACATCCGCTCGCCCGGCGCCCCGAACGGGCAGGCCACGAACCGCGCGGCGGTCAGGTCGGGCCGGTTGGCGTAGTTCCGGGCGAGCCCGGGCCCGGACACGTACAGCTCGCCGACCGCGCCCGGCGCGACCGGCCTCAGGCCGGCGTCCAGCACGTGGAAGCGCAGGTCCGGAATCGCCGTACCGATATCGCTTCCGGCGGCCGCGGCCGCCCCGGCCTCGTCGAGCGCGACGAAGGAGGCGTGCACGGTGGTCTCGGTGATCCCGTACATGTTGACCAGGGTCGGGGCGGTGTCGCTGTGCCGTTCGTACCACTCCCCCAGCCGGCCGAGGTCCAGCGCCTCCCCGGCGAAGACCACCCAGCGCAGGGCCAGCCGGGCGCTGAGCTCCGGCTCGGCGCGGTCGGCGGGCATCAACTGGTAGAACGCCGACGGGGTCTGGTTCAGCACCGTGACCCGCTCGTCGGCCAGCAGCCGCAGGAAGTCGGCCGGCGAACGGGTCACGGACTGCGGCACCACCACCAGCCGGCCACCGTGCAGCAGGGCGCCCCAGATCTCCCACACCGAGACGTCGAAGGCGAAGGAGTGGAACAGCGGCCACACGTCGTGCTCGTCGAAGCCGTACCAGTGCGCGGTCGAGGTGAAGAGCCGCACCACGTTGCCGTGCGGGATCACCACGCCCTTGGGCCGCCCGGTGGAGCCCGAGGTGTAGATGACGTACGCGGGGTCCTCCGGGCTGCGCCCGGTCTCGGGCAGGGCCGTCGCCGCCGCACCGGCCACCGCCGCGGCCGTGCCCGGGTCGTCCAGGGCCAGCCAGTGGCCGTCCGTCCGGACCTCGGCGAGCGCCGAGCCCACCTCGGTGGTGGTCAGGGTGAGCACCGGTCGGGCGTCGGCCAGCACGTAGGCGATCCGCTCCGCCGGGTACTCGGGATCGATCGGCACGTATCCCGCACCGGACTTGAGCACCGCGAGGATCGCCACCAGCATCTCGGCCGACCTCGGCAGCACCAGCGCGACGAAGCGCTCGGGACCGGCCCCTTCGGCCACCAGCAACCGGGCCAACTCGTCTGACCTGGCGTCCAGTTCCGCGTAGCTGAGTGACTCGTCGCGGTACGTCAGCGCGGTCCTGTCCGGCGTCCGCGCCGCCTGCTCGGCGAACAGCCGGTCCAGGCAACGCTCCTGTGCCACACCCATCGGAACTACTCCTCCTCGGCCTTCGGCCTGCTCTACGGGGCTGCGACTCACGGATCCGCGGTCCGTCACTCGTACGCGCCGAGATGGCGGTACGCGGGCCAGAGCGACTTCCACGGCGCGCGCGGCCCCCGGCAGACCGAGATCTGCCGGCCCTGCTCCGGATTGCTGATGTCCAGCCCGTTGTCGAGCTTGGCGGCAGCCGTGCACCGCTCGAAGTCGGCAGTGAGCCGGGCCTGGTCGACCCCCACGGTGACCACCACGTCCGCGGAGTCGGGCGGCGGTCCCCAGTCGTGGAGCTCGTTGTGGCCGCTGTAGACCTCGGGCAGCCGGTACTTCCCGCCGAAGCGGTCCAGCGCGCCGGCCTCACCGAAGTTGCCCGCCAGCAGCACCGCGCGGGCCTTCTCCTCGGCCGGCAGCCCGTCGTACACCGCCGCCACCTGGGCCACCGTGGTCGGCCAGCCGACCGTCTCCAGGGCCATGCTGTTGACCGCCGCCCGGTTCAGCGACTCCTCCGGGATCACCGGCAGCGCCAGCAGCGCCTGGAGCAACGAGGTCAGCGCCAGTCCGGCCGCCACCACCGGCAGCCGCCGCCGGCCGCGAGCGATCCAGCGGTCGGCCCGGATCGCCCCGACCGCGAAGAGCGCGATCAGGAACCCGCCGGTGTAGTCCGGCCGGCCGCCCTCGATCATCAGCGCGGCGACCGTCGCCAGCAGGTAGCCGACCGCCACCGCCCGCACCGGGCGCCACTCCCGCTTGCGGAACAACCCGATCAGGCCGGCGATCCAGAACACCGCCAGCCCCGGTCCGAGCAGCAGCAGCAGGTTCGAGACGAACAGGGAACGGTTCGCCGACCCGTCGCTGGCGCCCAGCGCGTGCGCCATCTGCAGCTGCGGGAAGTCGTGGGTGATCTGGTAGATCAGGTTCGGCGCTCCGATCACCAGCGCCAGCGCCATCCCCAGGTAGAGCCGCCGGTCGCGGAACGCCTGCCGGGGCCCGGCCAGGGCCAGACCGAGCAGCAGCGACACCGGCAGCAGCAGCACCATGTACTTGGCGTACAGCGCCACGCCGCACACCACACCCGCCCAGATCCACCACCGGCCGTCCCGCCGCAGCAGGGCCCTCAGCACGAACAGCATCACCAGGCACCAGGCCACCGTGTCCAGGCTGCTGGTCAGGATCCAGTGACCGACGCTCAGCACCATCACCGAGCTGCCGAGCCCGAACGCCGTCATCAGCTGCGCCCGCCGCGAGGCCCCCAGCTCGACCGCGATCAGCGAACCGAGTACCACCACCGCCGCCGCGCACAGCACGGCCGGCACGCGGATCGCCCAGAGGCTGTCCCCCAGGAGCAGCGTGGCCGCCCGGACCACCATCGGCAGCGCCGGCGGCTGGTCCACGTAGCCCCAGGCCGGGCCCCGCTCACCCAGCATCCGGAAGTACAACTCGTCGGCGTCATAGCCGTATTCGTTGCTGAAGAGCAGCAGGACGAAGGCCGTCCCCGCCGCCACCGCGGCCACCGCTCGCCAGGCGGGCACCGCCGCCGGCGGGGGGACCTCGGCCTCCCGTCGTCCGGAGAGTCGTGTCTCGTCTGTTCCAGTGGTAGCCATCACAACCCTCACGTACCGGTAGGTCTGCCGACACTTGGGCAGGCCGGACGCCGGGCGTCACGACCCGTGTCGGATCCTCGTCGAACTACCGAGCGAGGCTCCACGTGTTTGACTCGTCCGCTAAACAGCTTCTTCCGGAGGCCGGTTGACGAGTTCATCTCCACCTTGCGGCTGATGCCGCCTCAGACTTTCGGTGGACCTGGACACTTGGCACACCTGCCTAGCCTGAGGAAGTGCATCGACTCAACGCCCGGCTGCGCACCCACCCGATGGCGGTCGACGCCGGTTGGGCCGGGCTGCTGTCGGTCATCGGCCTGCTGCACGCGTCACAGTTCGTCGGGCCGCAGCTGGCGTGGCGGGCGGCCTCGGCCGTGCTGCTGGCCGCACTGCTCGTCGTCCGACGCCGGGCCCCCGGCCCGGCCGTGGTCGGCGGCGTCCTGCACGGGACCGGCCAGCTCGGCCTCGACGTCGCGGTGGGCCCGACGGGCGTCGGCTACCTCGTCCTGGCGTACACCGCCGCCGCGTACGGACCGGTCTGGGCCTCCCGACTCGCGCTGGCCGGCGGCGCGCTGGCCGGTCCGCTGGCGGTCTGGCGCTTCGATCCGGGCGGGCCGACGGACGGCTGGCTCCGGGCCGTCCTGTTCTCCGGGTTCCTGGCCACGCCGTTCGTCCTGTGCTGGGCCTGGGGCCGGCTGACCAGGGTCCGCCGCGCCTACCTGACCGAGCTGGAGGACCGCGCCGCCCGGCTGGAACGCGAGCGGGAC